>CAXUCL010000327.1:0-2039 GCA_964249395.1 uncultured Rhizobiaceae bacterium | reverse complement strand
GCGGGTGGTTGGGACGGCGTTGGCGCCAGGGCGACGATCTGCCGGGGCTGGAAGAGGTCGATGCCTTCCGCATCGAAGCGTGCCTTCAGGCGTCGGTTGAACTCGCGTCCGACGCCCCATTGCTGCAGCGGCCGGCAGCGGATCGCGCCCTTCAGGACGACGCCGTCCGCCGTGAACGCGTCGACCCCCCAGACCTCGACCGGCGCCAGCATGTTCTCGCCGAACGCCGGGTCTTCGGCGAGCTCCGCGCCCACCTCGCGCACGAGGGCCAGCGCCCGGTCGGCGTCGGACCGGAAGCCGATCGTCACGGCGATGGGGAACACGCCGTAGTCGCGCGAGTCGTTCCGCAGCGCCTTGATCTGGCTGAACGGCACCGAATACAGCGCGCCGTCGCCGGCCCGGATCCGCACCGTGCGGATGTTGATGCCCTCCACGACGCCGGCCTGCGCCCCCGTGTTGATCACGTCGCCGATCGCGAGCGCGTCCTCGAACAGGAAGAAGAAGCCGGTGATCACGTCCTGGACGAGCTGCTGCGAGCCGAACGAGATCGCGATGCCGATGATGCCGGCGCCGGCGAGCAGCGGCGCGACGTTGACGCCGAGGTTGGCCAGAACCGCGATCACGGTGACGACGGCCAGCGCCGCGAAGACGAAGTTGCGCAGGAGCGGCAGCAGCGTCTTGATGCGCGCCGACTGCTGGCGCTGCCGGCCGAAGTTGTCGACGGGCTCGAGGGCGTGGCTGATCAGGGTATCCACCGCGATCCAGATCAGCCAGACCACCAGCGGCACGACGAGGATGGACAGGAACGGGCGGAACACCCGGATGCCGTCCGCCGTGGTGAGCCACTCGGCGACGCCGAAGCCCCAGAGGTCGATGCAGGCGATCGCGACGACCATCACGGTGACCGCCTGCAGCACGACGTGGACGACGCCGCGGTAACGCCGGAACAGTGCCGAGCGAGCCGTGGAGCCGCGCCGGGCGGGCGCGGCGTCGGCGGCCTGCTGCCGGCGAGCGAAGACTTGGTTGAGCACCGCGAGGAAGGCGAGGCCCGCCAGGATGTAGAGAACGGCGAACAGGGCGTCCGCGAAGAAGTTGCTGCCGCCGATGCCGAACAGCCGCGCGCCGACGTTGGCGACGGCGAACAGGATCGCGAAGACATGCCAGAAGTCGGCGAAGGCCCGCACGACGTTGGCGAGGATGCCGCCGCCTCCGTCCTCGATCCCGCGTCGTCGCCCCTTGACGATCAGGCTGCGCACGGTTCGGCGGTTGGAAAGCACGAAGGCGATCGTGAGCGCGCCAAGCGCCAGATCGAGCGCGAGGGCGACGAGGTCCGCCGTGTTGCGGCCGATCGTCAGCCGCACGACGAACTCGCGCATCAGCCCGGCGACGATGCCGAGCGACGCGAGCGCGGCGATCCATGGCAGGAGGCGCGCATCGGCATAGCCCACGAGTCGCCAGCCGCGCGTCCGGCCGAGGAGCGAGAGACCAAAGGCCGCAAGCTGTCGCACCAGCAGCGGCACCACGAAGGGCGAGGTGAGCGCGAGAAACAGCTGCGTGTCGCGCCAGTTTTGCGCGAACAGCGTCGTCCAGACCGCGATCGCGACCACGGCGCCGAGCCAGGGGACCAGATCGAAGAACAGCTTGCGCGACGCGCGGCGCAGAAGCTGCAGCCGCGTTTGCGGTGCGCGGGTCAGGAAGCGGCGTCGCCGGAGCCAGGGGTTGCGAACCAGAGCGACGACCGTGCCGACGACGACCGCGACGCCTGGCAGCGCCCAGGACAGGAAGGCCAGTGTCTCGGCGCCGCCGAAGCCGCCGGCCGTGCGCTCTTGCAACTCTTCGTTGGCGGCCTGCACCTTCTCGCCGAGCGGAGCGCCCAGCGCCGAACGTGGGAAATCGCCGACCGCGTCGCCGACGCTCGCCGCGACCGCCGCGATGAGGCCGTCGGAGGCGAGCGGCGCGTCGGACGGCGGTGGGCTCGGCGCCGGCGGTCCTTGCGTGACCAGACTCGTGCGCAGCTCTTCGAGCGAGCGCACGAACAC
>CAXUCL010000326.1:0-2050 GCA_964249395.1 uncultured Rhizobiaceae bacterium | reverse complement strand
GAGGTGAAGTTCGGCGGCGGCAAGGTGATCCGCGACGGCATGGGCCAGTCGCAGCTGTCGCGCGCCGAAGGCGCCGTCGACACGGTGATCACCAACGCGCTGATCCTCGACCACACCGGCGTCTACAAGGCGGACGTCGGCTTGCGCGACGGGCGCATCGCCGCGATCGGCAAGGCCGGCAACCCGGACACGCAGCCGGCCGTCACGGTGGTGATCGGCCCCGGCACCGAGATCGTCGCGGGCGAGGGGAAGATCCTCACCGCCGGCGGCTTCGACAGCCACATCCACTTCATCTGCCCGCAGCAGGTCGAGGAGGCGCTGTTCTCCGGCGTCACCACCATGCTCGGCGGCGGCACCGGGCCGGCGCACGGCACGCTCGCCACCACCTGCACGCCGGGCCCTTGGCACCTCGCCCGGATGATCGAGGCCGCCGACGCGCTGCCGATGAACGTCGGCTTCTCGGGCAAGGGCAACGCCTCGCTGCCGGCCGCGCTGGTGGAAATGGTGGAGGCGGGCGCCTGCGCCCTGAAGCTGCACGAGGACTGGGGCACGACGCCGGCGGCGATCGACTGCTGCTTAGGCGTCGCCGACGCGCACGACGTGCAGGTGATGATCCACACCGACACCCTGAACGAGTCCGGCTTCGTCGAGCACACGGTGAGGGCGCTCAAGGGGCGGACGATCCACGCCTTCCACACGGAAGGGGCGGGCGGCGGCCACGCGCCCGACATCATCAAGGTCTGCGGCTTGGCCAACGTCCTGCCCTCGTCCACCAACCCGACGCGGCCCTACACGGTGAACACGCTGGAGGAGCACCTCGACATGCTCATGGTGTGCCATCACCTGGACCCGGCGATCCCCGAGGACATCGCCTTCGCCGAGTCGCGCATCCGCCGCGAGACCATCGCGGCGGAAGACATCCTGCACGACATCGGCGCCTTCTCGATCATCGCCTCCGATAGCCAGGCCATGGGCCGGGTCGGCGAGGTGGTGATCCGCACGTGGCAGACGGCCGACAAGATGAAGCGCCAGCGCGGGCGGCTCAAGCAGGAGACAGGCGACAACGACAATTTTCGCGCCCGGCGCTACGTCGCGAAATACACGATCAACCCGGCGATCGCGCACGGCTTGAGCCGCGAGATCGGCTCGGTGGAAGCGGGCAAGCGCGCCGACCTCGTGCTGTGGGACCCGGCCTTCTTCGGCGTGAAGCCGGCAATGGTGCTCCTCGGCGGCATGATCGCGGCCGCGCCGATGGGCGACCCGAACGCCTCCATCCCGACGCCGCAGCCGGTGCACTACCGCCCGATGTTCGGAACGCTCGGCCGCGCCGTGCAGTCGGTCGGTGCGACCTTCGTCAGCCAGGCGGCGATGGCCGGCGACCTGAAACGCCGGCTCGGCTGCAACAAGACGTTCTTAGGCGTGGAGAACACGCGCAACGGCATCTCGAAGGCGTCGATGGTGCTGAACGACGCGACGCCGCACGTCGAGGTCGATCCCGAGACCTACGAGGTGCGGGCCGACGGCGAGCTCCTGACCTGCGAGCCCGCCACCGTCCTGCCGATGGCGCAGCGCTACTTCCTGTTCTAGGGTTCCGAGGCCATGGCCGCTTTGTTTCCCAAGCCGGTTTCCTACCAAGAGGACTTCTACGCCTGGACGCAGGACCAGGCGGCGAAGCTGCGCGCCCGCGCCTCCTTCGACAACCGCGGCGACATCGACTGGGAGAACGCCGCCGAGGAGATCGAGAGCGTGGGCAGAAGCGAAAAGCGGGCGATCGAAAGCCGTCTGCAGGTTCTCGTGCTGCACCTCCTGAAATGGCGCTTCCAGCCCGAACAGCGCAGCGGCAGCTGGCGCGCCACGATCTTCGAGCAGCGGCGCGGCATCGCCAAGGAGTTGCGCGACAGCCCGAGCCTGCGGACCTATCCGGCGTCCGCGCTCGGCGACGAGTACGAGACGGCGCGTTTGAAGGCCGCCGGCGAAACCGGACTGGACGAGGGCGTCTTCCCGCTCGTCTGCCCGTTCACGGTCGACGAAATCCTCGACCCCGACTTCT
>CAXUCL010000325.1:0-2055 GCA_964249395.1 uncultured Rhizobiaceae bacterium | reverse complement strand
GGTAAGCGGGCGCCGTCATGCCGCGCCGCGCCGCGCCGCGACGTGCGGCCCGAGCGCCGCCACGACGTCGTCGACGGTCGCGACGGTGGCGAACTCGAAGCCGAGCGTCGCGACGTGAACGCCGTGCACCGTTTCGGCGGGGATCGTCCCGCCCCGCCCGTTTGGCAGGTCGAAGCAGTCGCACGCGTCTTCCACGAGCACCATCCGCCAGCCGAGGTTGCTGCCGACCCGCACGGTCGTCGACACGCACATGTCGGTGGAGATGCCGAAGACCACCACGGTGTCGGCGTCGAGCCGGCGCAGCCGCAGATCGAGATCGGTGCCGATGAACGCGGCGTTGACGCTCTTCGTCACGAGCGCCTCGCCACGCGCGGGCTCGAAGCCCGGCCGGAAGCGGTTGCCCGGACGATCCGGCCGCAGCGTCGAGTCCGGCTCGATCGAATCGTGGCGGACGTGGACGATCGGCTTGCCGGCGCCGCGCCAGGCTTCCACCAGCCGCAGCGCGTTGCGGTCGAGGTCGGCGTTCCAGCGCCTCGGCCAGGACGGCTCGTCGAAGCCCCGTTGCATGTCCACCGGCAGGAGCACGGCTCGCGTCAGGTCGATCATCGGCCTGCGCTCCGGGCCGGGTCTAGTTCCGGCCCCGACTGCCGGTCTGGCCCTGGCTGATCGCCGTGTAGGGAATCTTGAACATCGCGTCCTGCAGCGAGAGACCGCTTTGGACGTTGGCGATCATCACCGTGGTGTCGCGGCCCTGCCCGTCGCGAATCGTCCATTGCCGGAGGTCGTAGGTCTTGGGGTCAAACATCATGGTGATGCGCGACGAGCCGAACATCGACTTGTCGCCCATGACGATGGTGGTGAGGTCCGATTCCTGCTTCACGTCCTGGATGTTGGCGGCCGACAGGTCGATCCGCCGGTCGAGCAGGAGCTTCATCGGCGTCTTAGACAGCGGATAGAGGTCCCAGGTGTTGAGCTTGCGGTTGTTCACCGCGACGTTGGAGCCGTCGGCGATGACGCGCACCGGGGTTCCGGCGTAGTCGAAGCGGATCTTGCCGGGCCGCTCGATGAAGAACTTGCCTTCCGTCTGCCGGCCCTTGTCGTCGAACTGCACGAAGTCGCCGCTCATCGACTTGATGGAGGAGAAGTGGTCGGCGACGGCCTGGGCCGCGGCGCGGTCGCTCGCCTGGCCCGAGGCGGCGCCGGGAAGCGCGAGGGCGCCGAGGAACAAGGCGGCGCACAGAGTCGCGGCAGGGAAGCGGGGAGCGGTCTTAGCGATCATCGTTTCCTCTGTTCCGAGCCGGCAGCGTGAAGGCGGAAAGCCTAAGCTCGGCGCGTGGCGCGAGCCTTACCGCCGAGTTTCCAATGCTGGCGTATGCTTTCGGCTTCAATAGGGCGGGGACACGAGGTTTCGACGGCAAAGTGCTTCCTTCTCCCGAGGCGGGAAGGTGCCGGCCGATGAGGGGGCGAGGGACTCGGACGCGGGCGCTCCATGATCCCCTCACCCGTCGGCTTCGCAGACACCCTCTCTCGACTCAGGAGAGGAAAACGCCGAACCCGTAACGTCACTGACATCAACTCGTTTTGGTGACCAGAAAGACTATCCAGAACAAAGCCGTGGCGACGAAAAATGAAAGAAAGAGAATGTTGTATCCGAGAGCCTGCCTCCGGGTTGGTTGAAATTCCCATTTCCATTTCTCGAAGTCGTAGAGCTTGTAGTGACTGACTACGATAATCGAAACGATCGCATTCAAGAAAATAATGGCGTGCAAGAATTTTTAATAGGCTTCGTCCACGATCTACATCCGATCCTCTTCCGTCGGCACCAGGATCTCGCGCTTGCCGGCGTGGTTGGCCGGGCCGACGATGCCTTCGCGCTCCATGCGCTCGATGATGGAGGCGGCGCGGTTGTAGCCGATCTGCAGCCGGCGCTGCACGTAGGAGGTGGACGCCTTGCCGTCGCGCAAGACCACCGCCACCGCCTGGTCGTAGAGGTCGGGCGATTCCTCCATGCCGGACAGGTCGTCGCCGGCCGTCGCCCCGGCGCCCTTCGCAGCG
>CAXUCL010000324.1:0-2058 GCA_964249395.1 uncultured Rhizobiaceae bacterium | reverse complement strand
ACATCATGGTCAACGGCGCCAACCGGACCTACATCGAGGTCGCCGGCCGCATCCGTTTCGTCACCGAGGCCGGCGGCGCGGAGCCGGCGCCGCGCCAGCGCGAGTTCGGCCTCGAGCTCGCGGCGCGACAGAAGCGCGGGGTCAGTCGCCACGGGGCAACCGCGCCGTCGCCGGTGGTCTCGCCCCGCGACGAGCCGGCATCAGGCGACGATGTCGGTCAGGCGGCGCAGCATCGCATGGACCTGTTCGGCGCGATACGGCTTGGGCAGGAACAGGGCCGCCGCCGGCATGTCCGCGTCGCGCGCCACGATGCGCCCCGACGAAACGAGCAGCTTGATCGGCGGCCAGCGCTCGCGCACGATCCGGGCGAGCTGCAGCCCGTCGATCGACCCGGCGAGGTTGATGTCGGTGAACACCACGACGATGTCCTCGCGCGCTTCCAGGATGGCGATCGCCGTCCGCGCGCTGGAAGCTTCCAGCGCTTCGAACCCCGCGTCCTCCACCACGTCCACCGCTTCCATCATCAGGAGCGGCTCGTCCTCGACGATGAGGACCGCCGGGGGCTTGGGGGAACGGGAAGACGCCATGGTTGCGAGAAACCGCCATCGTCCGGGAAGGAGCCGCCGGAACGGGCCGGTCCGGTCGCGCGGAACACGCGATGTCCCGGCAACGGCTCGCGTTCTGCGCCAACCGTCGGCGCCGCGTCAAGCAGCGCGCCGGGCAGCGTGCCCAAGGCTCACGCGTTTGGGATCGACGCCGCCGCGGGTGCCGCAGGAACCGGCGGCGCATGCGATAAAACCGCGCCGTGTCCTTCCAAACACAGGGGCGGCGCAATGCGACGGGCGGCGCGGAAAGTCGGTTGCGCGGCTGCCGCCGCTCCCGCACTGAGGTCGGCGAGCGTCGGCGCCCTCAACGACCGACGCCCCCGACTGGAGTATCCGCGTCCATGCTTCGCATCGCCGGCGTCCTTCTCCTCTTGGCGTCGGCGACCGGCGGCGCGGCCGCCGCCGACGTCCAGCAAGCCGAAGCCGCGACCGCCCCGACCGACGTCGACGTGGTGATCGAGCTCGGCCTCGGCGGCCTTCTCGCGCCGAAATACGAGGGGTCGAGCGACTACCTGCTGTCGCCCGCGCCGATCGTCGGCCTCGACTACCTCAGCATTCCTGGCCTGTTCTCGTTCGGCAGCATCGACCCGCAGCGCGGCGGCTTCTCGATCGGCCCGTCGTTCCGCTTCGTCGACGAGCGCGACTCGGGCGACCACGACGAACTCGAAGGCTTGCGCGACGTCGACGCGACCTACCAGGCGGGCCTGCGCCTGAGCTACGAGTGGGACTACGCCGAAATCGTCGGCGAGGTGCGCTACGCCTTCGGCGGCGCGGACGGGTTCGTCGGCGACCTCGGCGCCAACCTCGTGGCGCGGCCCTTTCAGGAACTGCAGCTGAAGGCCGGTCCGACGCTCAGCTTCGCGTCGGGCGATTACATGGACGCCTACTTCGCCGTTTCGCCCGACGAATCGCTCCGCAGCGGCGGCGACCTCGACGCCTTCGACCCGGACGGCGGCGTCAAGAGCGTCGGGATCGCGGCGTCCGCCCGCTACGAGTTCCACCCGACCTGGTTCCTGAACGCCGAAGCCTCGTGGAACCGCTTCGTCGGCGACGCGAACGACTCGCCGATCGTGACCGTCGGCGACGAGAACCAGTACACCGTCGGCCTCGGCCTGTCGAAGCGCTTCTCCCTCGACCTGTTCTGAGCGCTCGCCCGGGGGAGGGCTGCTCCGCCAAAGGCTTCGGACGAACCTCCGCCCCCCGCCGCGACGTCGACGGCTTTTGCGGGCCGGCGGTGGCTCGTGCTAGGGTTTCGGCTTCGACGGATGCGAGGCGCGGGCTTGGCGCAACAAACCGGACGTGAACGCAAGCGCGCGACGATCGCCGTCGCGCTCGCCTTCGTGCTCGAAGCGCTGCTGCTCGCCTTCGCGGCCGGGGCGCACGCCGCGCCGCCGCCGCGCGACCTGTTCGGCAACCCGATCTGCTCGGTCGACGCGGACGCTTCCGGTCACGA
>CAXUCL010000323.1:0-2068 GCA_964249395.1 uncultured Rhizobiaceae bacterium | reverse complement strand
CTCGCTGGCCGCTGAAAAGGCGAAACAGAAGGCGGCCGCGAGGATGCGGTTTCGCATGGAACCGACGAACTCCGTTCGATCGAAAGCGCGGGCGCGGGCACGCGGGTTCCCACTGAACCCACGCGGCGAACCGTTGCCGGCCCGTCGCCGAGCCGGCGACGCTCCCCTATGTGTGGGCGTCGCGCGACGGGAAAAGGTGTGACGCATGGATGCGAAGTCCGGCGAGCGGCTGGCGGCGTTCCGGCGCCTGCTCGCCCACGCGCGCGAGCGCCTCGGCCTCGACCTCGGCTTCCGCCTGTGGGACGGCTCCCGCGTGCCCGCCGACTGGCCCGCCGACGGCCTGATGGTGGCGATCAACGACGAGAACGTCGTTTCGGCCCTGGTGCGCGCGCCGCGCGCCGACACCTTCGCCAACATCTGGGTGGCCGGTCGCCTCGACGTCGTCAACGGCACGATCTTCGATCTCGCCGCGCTGCGCCGGACCGCGCGCACGAGCGATTTTCGCGGCAGGCTCGACAAGACGCTGATGCTGACGGTCGGCCTCAAGTTCATGTTCCTGCCGCGCGGCGGGCCATGGCCGCTGGAAGCGGTGCGGGGCGAGAAACAGGGCGGCGACGCCAAGCGCAACGCTCAGAACGTTTCCTACCACTACGACGTGTCGAACCGCTTCTACGCGCTCTTCCTGGACGAGCGCATGGTCTACACCTGCGGCTACGCGACGAGCTGGGACGCCGGCCTCGACGCGATGCAGGAGGCGAAACTCGAGCACGTCTGCCGCAAGCTGCGCTTGAAGGCCGGCGACCGGCTGCTCGACATCGGCTGCGGCTGGGGGGCGCTCCTGATCCACGCCGCCGAGCGCTTCGGAGCGATCGGCCACGGCGTGACGCTTTCCGTCGAGCAGGCGGCGCTGGCGCGCGAGCGCATCGCCGCGCGCGGCCTGGCGGACCGGATCACGGTGGAGCTCGTCGACTACCGCGCCGTGACGGGCAAATACGATAAGATCGTCTCGGTCGGCATGCAGGAGCATCTCGGCTTCGACCAGTACGACACCTACTATGCCACCGTCCGTCGCTGCTTGAAGAAAGACGGCGTCTACCTGCATCACGCGATCACGCGGCCGGCCAAGCCCCGCCGCCGTTTCCGCCGGCCGAACGCCGAGTTCCGGCTCCTGACGCGCTACATCTTTCCCGGCGGCGAGCTCGACAACATCGGCTCCACCATCGGCCACCTGGAACGGCACGGCTTCGAGGTGCACGACGCGGAGAACCTGCGCGAGCACTACGCCCGCACCTGCCGCCATTGGCACGACCGGCTGCGGGCGCGGTGGCCGGAAGCGGTGGCCGAGGTCGGCGAGCCGAAGGCGCGGCTTTGGCTGTTCTACCTCGCCGCCTGCTCGATCAGCTTCGAGCGCGCCACCGTGTTCGTGTTTCAAACGGTGGCGACGCGCCGCAAGCGCGGCACTGCCGGCCTGCCGCCGACGCGCGCCGACCTTTACCGCGACGCCGCTCAGTGAAGGCGGATCACGCCGCGGTCGCGCGTTCCGACGACCTTGCCGCGCCGGTCGAAGGCGAAGCCGCCCGGCCGGTAGCCATGCCTCGCGCCGAACGAGCGTCGGCCGTAGTACGAGCCGCCCCGGTAGTCGCCGCGGCCGCGATCGCCGTAAAGGCGGCCGCCGTTGTAGCGTCCCCGGCCGCCATGGACGTGGCTGTCGTAGGTCCGCCCTCCGCGATCGAAGTGCCGACCGTCTAGATAGCCGCTGAAGCGTCGCCCACCATCGTGGAACGTGCGCCCGCCGTAGAAGCGGCCTCCGTCGGAGAAGCGCCGATTTCTATCATAGCGATGGAAGCCGTCACGATCAGCGCGGCCGCCGTAGTAGCGGCCGCCGTTGTAGGCGTTGCGGCTGCCATAGTAGCGGCCACCCAGATACCGCCGACCGTTGTCGAAGCGCCGGCCGCCGTAGGAAAGGCCGCCGAGACCGAAGCGGCGGCTGTTGTCGAAGCGCCGGCCGCCGTAGAACCCCTCGATGCCGACGGTGCGGCCGGGGCGAAAGGCGCGGCGACCCGAATGG
>CAXUCL010000322.1:0-2070 GCA_964249395.1 uncultured Rhizobiaceae bacterium | reverse complement strand
GGTAGTCGAGGATGGTGCGGGCGCCGCGCGGCGCGGACGGCTCGCCGGGCACGAGGTCGAACGTGTCGGCGAAGTAGGCCGCCTGCACGGGTCGGAACGCCTCGTGCGTTTTCCGCGCCTCGGCGAGCGCGGCCTCCAGGTCCTCCACGCGCTGCACCACCGGCCCGAGGGTCCAGGCGCGATGGTTCGGATCGCCCCGCCAGTCGACCGCGTGCGCGTTCAGGAACAGCATCGGCCGCGGCCGGCTCACGAACTCGGCGATCTGGCTGGACACGTCGCCGAGGTAGAGGTCGGCGCCGCCCGTATAGGTCATGTCGACGGACGCCGCGCTGCCGAGGTCGATGCGCATGTGGGACAGGGCCGCATACCGCTCGAACGGCGCGGTGTCGGCGGGCTCCGGCGGATCGAACAGGCGGACGTGCGGCGCGAACACCAGGTTGTAGTCGCGGCTTGCGGCGAAGCGGTCGAGCACGGCCCGGCCCATCCGCGGCCAGGACGACTGGTCCGGCCGGAAGTGCGGGTTGTAGACCACCGTCGGGCGGTCGTTGTTGAAAAGCTTTGGGCGCCCCGCGGCCAGGCGCTCCACGAGGTCGAACTTGGCGTAGCCGCCGATCCCGTAGCGGCCTTCGCGCAGGTTTCCGGCCTCTCGGTGCCGGCGCACCAGCTTCTCGCCGGGCAGGAGCACGAAGTCGAACCGCCGCACGTCGGCGGTGTAGCCGTGGGCGCGGTCGCCGCCGCCGTGCCCGGTCCAGATGAGCCGGGTGCGGCCGAGGCCGAGCGTCTTCAGGAACAAGGAGGTGCGCTCCGGCACGACAACCGCGTCGAACGAGCGGAAGTAAGCGCGGTTGAGGACGAGCGTCAGCTTCTTCTGCCGGCTCGCCGAGCCCGCGGCGGCGGCGAGCGCCCGGGCGATCCGCGGCAGCGTCAAGCGCTTGAAGGTCACGGCGACGCCCGGATAGGCGGTGCTGGCCAGCGCCCGCATGAAGGCCAAGTGGCCGTCCTCAGCCGCCGCCAGATGCACCTCGACGTCGCCGAGGCGCGCCATCTCCATGGCGATCGGCAGGGTGTGCGGGATCTGGTGCAGTTGCGCGAGGTAGGGAAACAGGACCCGCAAACGGTCGGCCTTCGGTGGAGCGAACGGATCGACCTCCTAGCGAATCGGGCGGCGATGGGGAACACCGCCGGCGCCCGGACCGTCGACCCGCGCGCGATTGCGCCGGCCCGTTCGCTCCGCTATGCGCTCGCGCTTGAGGCCAGGACCGCCATCGGGGGCGCATGAAGACCATCATCCTCAGCGCCGGGCGCGGCAGCCGGCTGCAGGGCCTGACGGCCGAGCGGCCGAAGTGCCTGGCGGACATCAACGGCCGGCCGCTGCTCGAATGGCAGGTGCTAGCGCTGGCGAGCGCCGGGGTGCGCGAGATCGTGGTGGTCACCGGCTTCGGCGCGGTTCACGTCGAGGCGGCGATCGCGGCGATGCCGGCGGGCCTCGGGGTGCGGGCGCTGCACAACCCGTTCTTCGCGCTCGCCGACAACCTGGCGACCTGCTGGATCGCGCGGAGCGAGATGCGGGGCGAGTTCGCGCTGTTGAACGGCGACACGGTTCTGGAGCCGGCGCTGGCGGAGCGGGTGCTGGCGGGTCCGCCGACCGCGCCCTGGACCGTCACGATCGACCGGAAGGACAGCTACGATCCGGACGACATGAAGGTGTCCGTCGCGGGCGACCGGCTGCTGGCCGTCGGCAAGACGCTGGCGCCGGAAACCGTCGGCGGCGAGTCGATCGGCTTCCACCGCGTGACCGCGGAGGGCGCGGGCGTCTTCGTTGCCGAGATCGAGCGGATGCTGAAGAACGAGAGCGGCCTGAAGCTCTGGTACTTGAGCGCCGTGGACCGGATCGCCCGCGAGCGCGGCACCGTCGGCGTGCGCTCGATCGCCGGGCTCGAATGGGGCGAGCTCGACTACCCGGCCGACCTCGACCGCGCCCGCGCGCTCGCGAGCGGCTGGACGAGGCGCGGGCTGTTCTAGGACGCCAGCGGTTCCGCGCCGCCCGCTTGCGCCCGGCCGCCGCGCACC
>CAXUCL010000321.1:0-2073 GCA_964249395.1 uncultured Rhizobiaceae bacterium | reverse complement strand
CTGACCGCTCGCGGCGGCGGCGGCCGCTGTTGGCGCTTCCGGCAGGAGGTAGCCGGTCACCGAGCGGCGAAGCTGCAGCACTTTCCGTGCGGCTCGGGAAACGTCCTCCACCGTCACCTTCTCGATGCGATCAGGATAGGAGTCGACGTCGGCGATCGTGCGGCCGATGGAAAGCGCGGCGCCGTAGCGCCGGCCGAGCGCCGTTTGGCTGTCGCGCTCGTAGATCGCCGCCTTGCGGACGCGGTTCTTGGCGCGCTCCAGCTCGGCCGCTGTGATGCCGCTCTGCAGCACCTTGGCGATCTCCACGTCGATGGCCGCCTCGACCGCTTCCAGCGTCGCATCGCCGCGCGGCGTGCCGTAGATGCCGAACTCGCCCTCCTTCAAACGGCCGCTGCCGTAGAAGGCGCCGGCGCCGGCGGCGATGGCCCCATCCACCACGAGGGCGCGGTAAAGGCGGCTGGTGGAGCCGCCGCCCAGCACGTCGGCCAGAACGTCGAGCGCCTCGGCCTCGCCGGGCGCGGCGGTGTTGTCGGACGGCGCGAGGTAGTTGCGCTGCATGGAAGGCTGGGTGACGCGCCCGTCGCGCAGCGTCACGGTGCGGGCGGCGAGCGGCTCGGGCTCGACGGGGCGGATCGAGGCGCGGTCGTTCGGCTCGGCCCGGCGCTTCACCTGTCCGAAGGTCTTCTCGGCGAGCGCGCGCACCTGCGGCGTCGTCACGTCGCCGGCGACGATCAGGATGGCGTTGTTGGGCGTGTAGTAGCGGTCGTACCAGCGAAGCGCGTCGGCGCGGTCGAGCTGTTCCATCTCGTGCCGCCAGCCGATCACCGGCGTGCCGTAGTGGCTGTTCGCGTAGAGGGTGGCGTCCATCGCCTCGCCGAGCTGGGCGGCCGGATCGTTCTCGGTGCGCATCCGCCGCTCCTCGAGGATCACGTCGCGCTCCGGCAGCACGGCCGCGTCGTCGAGCACGAGATTCTCCATCCGGTCGGACTCGAACTGCATCATCCGCTCCAGCGCCTCGGCCGGCACCTGCTGGTAGTAGGCGGTGTAGTCGGAGGAGGTGAAGGCGTTCTCCTCGCCGCCGATGTCGGACACGGCGGCCGAGAATACGCCGGCGGGGTGGTTCTTCGTGCCCTTGAACATCAGGTGCTCGAGGAAGTGGGCGATGCCGGACACGCCCAGGTCCTCGTCGGCCGCGCCGGCCTTGTACCAGACCATCTGCGTGACCACGGGCGCGCGCCCGTCGGGCAGCACCACGACCTGCAGCCCGTTGCCGAGCGTGAAGCTCTCGACCTTCGGGCGCTTGGCCTCGGCCTCCGCCATGCGCTCGGCCGCGCTCGGTTGCTTGGGCGTGGTTTGAGCAACCGGGGCCGGCGCTTCCTGCGCGTGGCCGAGCGGCGCAAAAGCCAGAACGAAACCGAGGGCGGTGGCGCCGAGGAGGCGCGAAGAACGCAGCATGGACGGTCGATCCTTTGAAGCGGCGGCGGGCGGCGATCGTGCTTGCAAGTAAGGGTTCGGGGACCGGAAGCGCAATTTACGTTTTTGTTAGGGTCGCGCGGTTCGGTGTGCGGCAAGGACGCGGGGTCTCACGCGACGCGAAGGAAGCGGAAGGTCGAGTCGCCGATGCGGCGTTCCTCCTCCAGCGAGAACCCGTCCGGCAGCGCGAAGGGCGCGGCGGCCGCCTCTTCCAACACGCAGAGCGCGCCGGGCGCGAGCCAGCCGCCATCGCGCGCGCTCGCCAGGGCGCGCTCGCCGAGACCTTGGCCGTAGGGCGGATCGGCGAACAGGAGACCGAAGGGCTCGAGCGGCGCGACCAGCCCGAGCCGCGTCGCGTCGCGTCGGTAGAGCTTCGTCGCGCCGGAAAGCCCCAGCGCCTCGACGTTGCCGCGCAACAAGCCGCGCGCCTCGACGCCTTCTTCCACGAACAGGCAGAAGCGGGCGCCGCGCGACAGCGCCTCGATCCCGAGCGCGCCCGTGCCGGAGAACAGGTCGAGCACGCGCGCGTCGGCGAGCGCGCCGCGATAAGCGTGGTCGAGGACGTTGAACAGCGTTTCGCGCGCCCGGTCGGTGGTGGGA
>CAXUCL010000320.1:0-2080 GCA_964249395.1 uncultured Rhizobiaceae bacterium | reverse complement strand
CAGTAACAGCCGGCTGTCGCGCCGCCGGCTGTTACTGCGCCATCTTCGCCGCGAACAGGGCCAGCGCCTGCTGGTAGACGCCGGCGCGGTTCCAATCCCGGAACACGCCGTAGTTCGTCTCGCCCTGCGTGTAGCCCGCCCCGGCGCTCCAGCCGTGCGCGCGCATGAAGTTGGCGGTGGAAGCGAGCACGTCGGCCTTGGAGCGGATCAGGTCGCGGCGGCCGTCGCCGTCGCCGTCCACGGCGTATTTCAGGTAGTTGGTGGCGAGGAACTGCGTTTGGCCGATCTCGCCGGCCCAGGCGCCGCGCATCTGCGCGGCCGACATGTCGCCGCGGTCGACGATCTCCAGCGCCGCCAGGAGCTCGGCCGTGAAGAAGTCCGAGCGGCGGCAGTCGTAGGCGAGCGTCGCCAGCGAACGGAAGATGTTCATCGAGCCGGAATTGGCGCCGAAGCCGGTTTCCATGCCCCAGATCGCCGCCAGCACCTCGCGCTGGACGCCGTAGCGCTGCTCGATGCGGTCGAACAGCGCGGCGTTCTGGCGGATCACGCCCTTGCCCTTGGTGACGTAGGACGCCGGCGCGCGCCTGGCCATGAACTGGTCGAGCGACAGCTTGAAGCTCTTCTGGTTGCGGTCGAGGCTGACGACCTTGCTGTCGTAGGACACGTTGCCGAGCGCCGACTGCAGCGTGCGGCTCGAGACGCCCCGGCCGGCGGCCTCGGCCTTGAAGTCTTCCAGCCAGGCCGGGAAGCCGCCGGCGGTGTTGCCGCAGGGCGCGGCGAGCGCCGAGCCGAAGAGACCGAGGCCGGCAGCCACGGTTCCGGCGGCGAGAACGGCCCGAACGGCCTTGGAAACGATGCTCATCAAGCCTTCCCTCGTATTGGCGGCGCGCGGAACGATCGGACCGCGCTTCTTCGCGAAGCCGGCGACGGCGACCCGCCGCTAAGGCTGAGCGATTCCGGCGAAGATTAGGCGCGGTGCCTTGCGGGAGGATAAATCATTCGGGCCTGAAGCGCGAGGGGCGGTCCGCCGGGGTTCCGGGACGCCGGCGGACGGTCTATGGCCGGGCGTGGCCCGCCGCCTCGCGGCCGGCGCGCCGTTCCCGCCCCGGCCGGAGGTCCGCTTGCCTCACCCCCTCGTTTCATCGCCCGCCGCCGCCGGAACCGCGTCCGACAACCGCCTCGGCATCGCCGTAATGCTGTTCGCGATGGTGTTGTTCGCGGCCAACGACACGCTCGGCAAATGGCTGGTGGCGACCTACACGGTCGGGCAGATCATGCTGCTTCGCTCGGTGGGCGCCCTTCTCGTTCTGGCGCCGTTTCTCGTGCGCCGGCCGCTCGCCGAACTGTTCGCGACGGACCGCCCCGGGCTCCTGGCGGCGCGCACCTGCTTGGCGGCCGGCGAGTCGGCGGCGTTCTACTTCGCCACGATCACGCTGCCGCTCGCCGACGTGATCACCTACTGGCTCGCGGCGCCGATCTATGTCGCCGCCCTGTCGCCCTTCATGCTCGGCGAGCGCGTCGGCTGGCGGCGCTGGCTGGCGATCGCCGCGGGCTTCGTGGGCGTCGCGGTGGCGCTCCGCCCGTCCGCGCAAGCGCTGACCCCGGCCGCGATGGTTTCGCTCGCCGGCTCCTTCGTGTTCGGCCTGACCACCGTGCTCGGCCGCCAGCTGCGCGGCACGCCCGACGCGACGATCGTGTTCTGGCAGATGCTCGCCTCGCTGCTGCTCGGAGCGTTCTCGCTGCCGTTCTTCGGCTGGGCGCCGCCGAGCCCCGTCGACTTCGGCCTCATCGGGCTGCTCGGCGTCGTGTCGATGGCGGGGCACGTCTGCGTCACGCGCTCCTTGAAGCTCGGCGAAGCGGCGAGCGTCGCGCCGATGCAGTACACGATGCTGGTGTGGGGCGCCCTGTTCGCCTGGGCGATCTTCGGTGAGGTGCCGCACCGGTCCGTGGTGGCGGGCGCGACGATCATCGTCGCCGCCGGCCTGTTCATCGCCTGGCGCGAGCGCCGGGCGCAAAGGCAGGCGCCGCCGACCGTGGTCGACGCGCCCTGATCGCGGCGCTCGCGGCCGCCGCGCTGTCG
>CAXUCL010000319.1:0-2083 GCA_964249395.1 uncultured Rhizobiaceae bacterium | reverse complement strand
TCGCGTCGAGCCACATGCTGGCCTTCCTGGAGCGCTTCGGCGCGCCGCGCATCCTTCTCGTGCTCGGCCTCGGCGTCGACGAAGCGATCCTTCAGGCCTGCGGCGACAGCTTCAAGGTCTACAACTCGATCGACGCGCCCGCCCTGCGCGTGCCGGAAGAGGTCGGCCGCCGCTTCGATCTCGTGCTGACCGGCGCCGAATGGCAGTCGGAGGAGGTGCGGCGGCGCCATCCGGGCATGAGCTGCGCCGTGATGCCGATCGGCCCGGAGTTCGCCGACCCCGAGACGTTCCGCCCGCTCGGGGTCGAGAAACGCTACGACGTGGTCTACGTCGCGGCGGCTCAAGCCTACAAGCGGCACGACGTCCTGTTCGACGCGCTGGCGAGCGCCCCGCGCCGGTTGCGGGCTTTGTGCGTCTTCGGCTACGGCGAGATGGGCGACGAGCTGCGCCGCGAGGCGGCAGAGCGAAACCTCGACGTCGATTTCGTCGGACCGCCCGGCGTGCCCTTCGCCGAGGTCAACGCGCTGATGAACCAAGCCCGCATCGGCGTCGTCTGCGGGGTCGACGACGGCGCCCCGGCGATCCTGACGGAATACATGCTCGCCGGGCTGCCGGTTCTCGCCAACGAGGCGCTGCGTTGCGGCCTGCAGTTCGTCACGCCACGAACCGGCCGCACGGCGCCCGCGGAGCGGTTCGGCGCGGCGCTCGCCGCCATGCTCGACGATCTCGACGCGTTCGAGCCGCGGCGCGAAGCGCTGGAGCGCTGGGTGTGGCCGAAAACGGTGGAGCGTTTCGCCGCGCTCGTGCCGGCCAGACGCGGCGTCGGCGCCAACGCGCGAAACGTGCGATACAGCTGAACGTGAGAAACGAGGGGTCCCCATTGCCGCCAGCGACGATCGACGGCCCTGCCGCCACCCAGCCGCGATCCGGCGACGCCGCCCGCCCTCATCTCGATCCGCCGATCGTCTGCTTCTCGCACCTGCGCTGGGACTTCGTCACGCAGCGGCCGCAGCACCTGATGCGCCGCTTCGCGCGCGGGCGGCGGGTGTTCTTCTTCGAGGAGTTCATCCCCTGCGACCACCCGCTGCCCTACCTCGAATACCACCCGTTCCCGGCCGACCGCGTCGTCGCGCTGCGCCCGCGCCTGCCGCACTGGTGGGACGAGGCGCGGCGCGAGGCGGCCCTGCGCGACCTCCTCGCCATGCTGGTGGAGACCTCGCTCCGCGAGGAACCGGTGCTGTGGTTCTACACGCCGATGATGTTCGGCTTCGCGCGCGACGTGCGCGCCGCGGCCGTCGTCTACGACTGCATGGACGAGTTGTCGGCGTTCCGCTTCGCCGATCCCCGCCTCGTGGCGCGCGAGGCCGAACTGCTCGAGCGCGCCGACGCGGTGTTCACCGGCGGCTGGAGCCTCTACGAGGCCAAGCGCGACCGCCACGCGAACATCCACTCGTTCCCGTCGGCCGTCGACGCCGAGCATTTCGGCCGGGCGCGCGGCTCCGACCTCGTCCCGCCCGACGATCAGAAGCAGCTCGCTGCGCCCGTGCTCGGCTATTACGGGGTGATCGACGAGCGGCTCGACCTCGACCTCCTGGCACGGGTCGCCGCGCTGCGGCCCGACTGGAGCTTCGCGATGCTCGGGCCGGTGGCGAAGATCGAGCCGGGCGACCTGCCGCGCGCCGCGAACATCCATTGGCTCGGAAACAAGTCCTACGACGAGCTGCCGGCCTATCTTTCGGGTTGGGACGTCGCCTTGATGCCGTTCGCCATCAACGAGGCGACGCGCTTCATCAGCCCCACCAAGACGCCGGAATACCTGGCGGGCGGGCGACCCGTCGTGTCGACCCCGATCGCCGACGTCGTGCGCCACTACGGCGGCCTCGAAGGCTGCGCGATCGCCGCCGACGCACCCGGCTTCGTTGCGGCCTGCGAGGCGGCGCTGCGGCTGGAGCGGAACGGCGCGTGGCTGGCGGAGGTCGACCAGACCCTCGCCGACATCTCTTGGGATCGGACGCAGAGCCGCATGGCCGCGATCCTCGCCGACGGCGTCGCGGCGGCGCGCGCTCGCCGCGCGCGGCCAGCG
>CAXUCL010000318.1:0-2101 GCA_964249395.1 uncultured Rhizobiaceae bacterium | reverse complement strand
ATCATGGCCGCCACGAAGGATCAGCTCACCGCCGCGCCGACCTTCGAGGAGCCTGAGGCGGCGCAGCAGACAGCGGCGACGACCGCTCCCGCGACCGGCGGCACGGCGACGGACCCGGCCGTGAACGTTCCCGCCACGGGCGGTTCGCTGTCGGCCGGACTGGCGCCCGGCGGCGGCAACACGTCCACCGAGGGCGCGCAGATGGCGCAGGGCCAGACCACGGCGACCGACCCGGCGGCCGGTAGCACCGGCTCGATGGGCGCGGACCCGGCGACCACCGCCTCCACCGGCGGCAGCGCCAACGATCGCGCGTCCATGACGCCAGTGTCCGGCCCGGAGCTGACGGCTGAAACGCTCGACGACGCCAACGTCTACGGACCGAACGACCAGAGCATCGGCGAGGTCGGGGACATCGCGCTCACGCCCGAAGGTCAGGTCGACGCGATCGTGGTCGACATTGGCGGCTTCCTCGGCATCGGCTCGAAGCCGGTCGCGGTCGCGATGGACAACCTGCAGTTCATGCGCGACGCGAACGGCACGGTGAACGTCTACACCCAGTTCACCGAGGACCAGCTCCGGAACGCGCCGGAGTTCAATCGCGACACCTACGCGCAGAACCGCAGCACGATGCGTCTCATGCCGAGCGGCGCCGCGCCGGCGGCGGGCGATGCGGCGGGCGGCGCCCAGCCGGCCCAATAAACCCAAACGCAAGCCGTCGAACGGGCCCGCCATCGCGCGGGCCCGTTTTCGTTTGTCGGGCGTCCGGTGTTGCCGGCCCGGTCCGTGAGCGTCTCGTCTGACGAAAGTTTCATGATGCCGGCGTCGGTTCGGTGCTAGATTCGCTGCCGACGTTCCAGCGGGTCATGGCTCGTTCATGTCCCGGTCGCTACGGATCAGCATGGCCCTGCTCAAGCAACTCGCCGTAACCCTTGCCGCGGTGCTCATCGGCCTCGTCGCCTGGGTCGCGCTCGATCCGCGGCCGGGGCAGACGCTGCTCGCCGCGCTGCCGCCGGAAAGCGACGCGCTGCGCCAAGCCGTTCTCGCGATCGCCGCCGAGCCGCGCCCGGCGGAGGAGAGGGTCGGCGCGACGCCGCGGCGGAACGAGAACGCCGGACGCGCGACGATCGTCGTCGCCGGAACCGTCGGCGAGGCCGAAACGCGCACGCAGATGCGGGCGGTGGCGACCGCCGAAGCCGAGCGGTCCGTCGTGGTCTACCCGGACACGACGGGCTTCGTGCGAGCGGTGCCCTTGAAGTCGGGCGACGAGGTGGCGGCCGGCGCGACGCTCGCGGTGATGGAGGACGACGCGGAACAGTTCGCGCTCGCCCGCGCCCGGATCGCGCTCGACGCGGCGGAGGAGAAGTTCGACCGCTACCAGCGCCTCGTTCAATCGCGCGCCGTGACCGCCGTCGAAGCCAACGACGTCGCGCGGGCGCGGGACACCGCCCGCATAGACCTGCGCGCCGCGGAAGTGGCGCTTGCCAAACGCACGATCGTCGCGCCGCTCGCGGGACGCGTCGGCATCGTCAGCGTCGAGCCGGGCGACCTCGTGTCGAGCCAAAGCGTCATCGCGACGGTGGACGACCGCCGGCGGCTGCGCGTGGCGTTCTACGCGCCGGAGCGCTTCGTGCAGGATCTGGCGGTCGGCGCACCGGTCGAGGCCGTCGCGACGGCCCGTCCCGAGACGACCTTCACCGGCACGATCAGCGCCGTGGACAGCCGTTTGGACGAGGCGAGCCGGACGCTGCGCACCGAGGCGCTCGTCGACAACGTCGGTGACCAGCTGCGCCCCGGCATGTCGTTCCTGGTGACGCTGCGGCTCGCGGGCGACCGCATCCTGGCCGTCGACCCGCTCGCGGTGCAATGGGAGCGCGACGGCGCCTTCGCCTGGAAGATCGTCGACGAGACGGTCGAGAAGGCGCCGGTCAAGGTGGTGGAGCGCACGATCGACCGGATGCTGATCGCCTCCGACGCCTTGAAGCTCGGCGACCGCGTCGTGATCGAGGGCGTCCAATCCGGGCGCGAGGGCGGAACCGTCACGGTGCGCGGCGTGCCGACGCCCCCGGCGGCGCCGGCCGGCGAGCCGGACGCGACGCCGGGG
>CAXUCL010000317.1:0-2118 GCA_964249395.1 uncultured Rhizobiaceae bacterium | reverse complement strand
AACCGCGACCGAGGCCCTCGCCGGCGTGCCCCACGCGACGGCTGCGCCGAATGCAGCGCCGGGCGGTCTCGTGTCCGGCTACCGGGGCGCGGTGCTGGTCGGCGTCTTCGCGCTGTTCGCCATGATCCCGGAAGGCGCGGCGATCGACTGGAGCGCCTTCTACCTGCGCGCCGAGCTCGGGTCCGACGCGAGCGCCTCCGGCCTCGCCTTCGCGGCCTTCTCGGCGACGATGGCGGTGTTCCGCTTCGCCGGCGACGGCGTGCGCGACCGCTTCGGCGCTGTGCGGACGATGCGCTGGTGCTCAGGGTTCGCGATCGCCGGCCTCCTGATCGCGGGGCTCGCGCCGAACGCGCCGGTGGCGATCCTCGGCTTCGCGGTGATGGGGATCGGCATCTCCAACATCGTGCCGATCGCCTTCTCGGCTGCCGGCAACCTCGGCGGCCTGAAGGCCGGCGCGGGCCTGTCGGTGGTCACCGCGCTCGGCTATTCCGGCATCCTGATCGCGCCGGCCGCGATCGGCTGGCTCGGCGAGCACGTCGGCTTCGCCGCGGTGTTCCTCGGTCTGTCGGCCTTCCTTCTCGCGACCCTCGCCGCGGCCCCGCTGGTCGGGATCGCGGATGGGCGGCGGTGAGGCGAAGGCAACCGTCGCGCCGGCGGTCGCATCGCGAACGCGCGAGCGCTCGCGCGCCGCTCCGCCGCCTTTCCGCCGGAGATGTTCCCTCACGCGTTCCAGACGGCGAACAGCGTGTAGACCAGGAGGCAGAGCGCGGCGACGAGCATCGGCCGCGGCCCGAGAGGGCGCGACCACGGCCAGATCGGCGCCGCCGCGACCGTCAGAACCAGAAGCACCGTGAAGGCGAACAGGGCGAAGCCGATCGGCATGGCGACGGGAAGCTCCGAAGGACGAACGTGGGCCGGGCTCCGTCATGAGCTTGACACCGTCGTCGGGCAACCCGACAACCGGCCTGCGCGCTGCGAACGCGGCCGTTTCTTCCCGATGCCGGGTTCTCCTGCCGATGAACGTCCAAGTCCCGATCGACACCGCCGACGCCGGGCCGCTTTCCCGACGGCCGACCGTCGCCGTTTCCGTCGGGGGCGTCGCGGTGGGCGGCGGCGCGCCGGTGGTGGTGCAGTCGATGACCAACACCGACACGGCGGACGCCGACGCGACGGTGGCCCAGGTCGCCGCGCTCGCCCGCGCCGGCTCGGAGATCGTGCGCATCACGGTGGACCGTGACGAGGCGGCGCGCCAGGTGCCGCACATCCGCGACCGCTTGGCGCGGCTCGGGGTGGACGTGCCGCTCGTCGGCGACTTCCACTACATCGGCCACAAGCTCCTCGCCGATCATCCGGCCTGCGCCGAAGCGCTGGCGAAATACCGCATCAATCCCGGCAACGTCGGCTTCAAGGACAAGAAGGATCGCCAGTTCGTGCAGATCGTCGAGACCGCGATCCGCTACAACAAGACGGTGCGGATCGGCGTCAACTGGGGCTCGCTCGACGGGGAGCTTCTGACGCGGCTGATGGACGAGAACGCGGCGCTGTCGCGCCCGGCTTCGGCCCGCGCCGTGACGCGCGAGGCGATCGTCCGCTCGGCGCTCCTGTCGGCCGCGCTCGCCGAGGAAACGGGGCTGGCGCGCGAGCGCATCATCCTGTCGGCGAAGGTTTCCAACGTCCAGGACCTCATAGCGGTCTACCGCGACCTGTCGCGCCGCACCACTCACGCCCTGCACCTCGGCCTCACCGAGGCCGGCATGGGTACGAAGGGCATCGTCGCCTCGTCGGCCGCGATGGGCATCCTCCTGCAGGAGGGCATCGGCGACACGATCCGGGTGTCGCTCACCCCCGAGCCCGGCGGCGACAGGACGCGCGAGGTGCAGGTCGCGCAGGAGCTGCTGCAGACCATGGGCTTCCGGCAGTTCGTCCCGGTGGTGGCAGCTTGTCCCGGCTGCGGCCGCACCACCTCCACCGTGTTCCAAGAACTCGCCGAGACCATCGAGGGCGACCTGCGCCGCAACATGCCCGCGTGGCGCGAGCGCTATCCCGGCGTCGAGGCGCTGAAGGTCGCGGTGATGGGCTGCATCGTCAACGGGCCGGGCGAGTCGAAGCACGCCGACA
>CAXUCL010000316.1:0-2127 GCA_964249395.1 uncultured Rhizobiaceae bacterium | reverse complement strand
CGGCTCCGGCCCTCGCGCCCGCTGTCGCCGAACGCTTCGCCGCCATCGTCGGTTCTTCCAACGCGCTGGCGACGGACGACCTGATCCGCCCGTTCGTGATCGAGCCGCGCGACCTGTATCGAGGTTTGACCAGGCTCGTGCTGCGGCCGGGCTCGACCGCCGAGGTCGCGGCGATCATGCGGCTCGCCACCGAAACGCGGACGCCGGTGGTGCCGCAAGGCGGCAACACGGGTCTTGTGGGCGGCCAGTCGCCGCGTTCGGAAGCGGAGGTCGTCTTGTCGCTGGCGCGGCTCGACCGCATCCGCGAGGTCGATCCGATCGGCCGCGTGCTGGTCGCCGAGGCCGGCGTGGTGCTGGCGAAGGCGCAGCAAGCGGCGGATGCCGTCGGCCTCTTGTTCCCACTTTCCCTCGGCTCCGAAGGCTCCTGCCAGGTCGGCGGCAACTTGTCGTCCAACGCGGGGGGCACGGCGGTGATCGCCTACGGCAACGCCCGCGAACTCTGCCTCGGACTCGAAGCCGTCCTGCCGTCCGGCCAAGTCGTCGAAGGTCTTCGCCGGCTGCGCAAGGACAACCGCGGCTACGACTGGAAGAACCTTTTGATCGGCTCGGAAGGAACGCTCGGCATCATCACGGCGGCGGTGCTGAAGATGTTTCCCAAGCCCGCGGGCCGGGAGGTCGCCTATGTCGGCCTCACCTCGCCGGAGGCGGCGCTAGTGCTGCTCGGACGGGCGCAGGACCTGGCGGGACCGCAACTCACCGGCTTCGAGTTCATGGCGCGGGTCGCCATGGAGTTCACGCTAAAGCACACGCCGGGGGCGCGCGACCCGCTCGCAGGTCGTCATCCCTGGTACGTGCTGATGGAGGTCTCCTCGCAACGCTCCGGCGCCGACGCGCGCGAGACGATGGAGGCGATCCTCGCACCGGCGCTGGCCGACGGTCTGATCGGCGACGCGGCGGTCGCGCAATCGCTCGCCGACGCTAAGGCGTTCTGGCGGATGCGCGAGGAGATGAGCTGGGCGCAGAAGCCGGAAGGCGGCTCGATCAAGCACGACGTCGCGGTGCCGGTGGCGCACGTCCCCACCTTTCTGCGCGAGGCGGACGCCGCCGTGCTCGGCGCGATCCCCGGCGCGCGGATCGTCGCCTTCGGGCATCTCGGCGACGGCAACATCCACTACAACGTTTCGCAGCCGGTGGGCGCGGACAAGGCGACGTTCCTGGCGCGTTGGCGCGAGATCAACGACCTCGTCCACGCCATTGCGCTCCGGCTCGACGGCACTTTCTCAGCCGAGCATGGCATTGGGCAGTTGAAGCGCGACGAGCTCGCCCGCGTGAAGCAAGGTTCCGAGATCGAGTTGATGCGCGCGCTGAAGGCGACGTTCGATCCTTACCGCATCCTGAATCCCGGCAAAGTCGTTTAAAGTCCTCTTCTGATTTTCCAATCGATAACCTTGGGAAGCGTCACGGTCGTTTAACCGAACTTCTTAGCCCGCCCGCAAGGCCGCGGGCCTAGTGTCGTCTCATCAAAGGCCGGGCAACAACGGCCGCTCACGGTCCCAAACAGGGATCGAACGACACGAGGCACGGAACCCATGCAGCAGGCCCTTTCCACCGCGACCGCCCGTCCTGAATGGGCGAACGAGCCGATCCGGATCGACCCGAGCTTCCTCGACCGCAAGCAGATCCTCGAGACCACCGACGGCGGCGAGGTCGTTCGCTACCGGATCGACCGGCGCGGCGTCGCCATCGCCCGCCGCCTGGAGCGTTCCGGCCTGCCCATGACCATCGCGTTGCCGCCGACGGCCTTTCTCGGCGTCGCGGCCCGCGCGATGGAGGGCGAGACCGGCGACGTCACGGTGACGCTGGAGCTGTTCCACAAGGATGCCAAGTTCTGCGTGCCGCTTCTGGTCGCGACCGACCTCTTCGACGTGGCGGCCGACTGGCGGGGCTGGTCGGAACTGTTCGGCTTGCCGATGCTCATGGTGGAAGCCGACGGCACCGTGACGGCGTTGGACGACACGCTCGGCCCGGTTCGGACCGCTAGTCCGGCGCCGCGCCGGTCGGGTGCGAGCGGCAGCCGCCACCGCCGGCCGCGCTGTAGCCGCCGCCACCGTTGTCGTCGCGGCTGCC
>CAXUCL010000315.1:0-2134 GCA_964249395.1 uncultured Rhizobiaceae bacterium | reverse complement strand
CGTCGGTGCCGCCGATGCGCGTCGCGATCACGGGCAAGGCGGCGGCCATCGCCTCGATCGCCACGAGCGGCAGGCCCTCGAACAGCGAGGGAAGCGCGAGCAGGTCGCTCGCAGCCAAGAGGTCGGGCACGTCGCGCCGCTCGCCGAGGAGCCGCACCCGTTCCCGCAGCCCGGCGGCCTCGATCCGCTCGGCCAGCGCGTCGCGCAACGGGCCGTCGCCGACGAGAAGGCAATGCAGCGACGCCGACTGTTCGGGCGGCAGCCGTTCGAGGGCATCGACGAGGACGGCGTGGCCCTTCTGCTCGGTAAGCCGCGCGACGCAAACGAGAACGGGCGCATCCGGCGCGATCCCGAGGTCGCGGCGCACCGCCTCGCGCGAGCGCTGCGGCGGGGCCGGATCGAACCCGTTGCGGATGGCGAGGAGTCGAGCCGGGTCGACGCCCGCCGCGGCGAAGCTGCGCCGCGCGCTTTCCGACACGCAGACCACGGCATCGAGGCCGCGGACGTTCGCCAAGTGGCGCTGGCGCTGCTCGGGATCGGTCAGGACGAACGGCAGGTGCTCGGTGCGCAGCACGACGGACACGTTCGCGGCGCGCCCGGCTTCGGCGAGCTCGTGCCCTTCCCAGCCGATGCCGGCATGGACGTGCAGCACGTCCGGCGCGGCTCGGGCGAGCGCCCGGGTCATGGATGCCGGGTCGTCGCGATCGATCCCGAGAACGGCGTGCCCCGCCCCGAGCGCCGCTTCGAGCAGCCCGCTGCGCGGATCGGCGGCCATTGTCACGTCGAAACGGCCGGCCAGCTCGCGCGCCAGCGCCAGCATGTGCGCGCCGACGCCGGAGGGGATCAGGCTGTCGGTGGCGAGGCAGAGCTTCGGGCGACGGTCCGGCGGGCGGATGCCGCTCAAACGGCGGGCCCCGCCGGAACGAGGCCGGCCGCCGCCACGCCGCCGCCCGCGCCCTCGCGCTCGCGCTCGGCGAGCCGACGGTAGGTCGCGAGCGCCTGGCCCACCACCTGGTCCATGTTGTAGTAGCGGTAGGTCGCCAGGCGTCCGACGAAGCTGACGTCCGGCACCGCCCGCGCCAGCGCCTCGTAGCGACGGAACAGCGCCTGGTTCTCCTCGCGCGGCACGGGATAGTAGGGGTCGCCGTCGGCGCGCGGGAACTCGTAGGAGATGCTGGTGCGGGCGTGGCTCTGCCCCGTCAGGTGCTTGTATTCGGTGATCCGCGTGTAGGGCACATCCTCGGCGGGGTAGTTCACGACGCCCACCGGCTGGAAGCGCTCCGTGTCGTGCGTTTCGTGCCGGAACTCCAGGCTGCGATAGGGCAGCCGGCCGAAGCGGTGGTCGAAGAACTCGTCGATCGGCCCGGTGAACACGGTGTGGCCCGCCGCCACCTGCTCGCGGACGTCGCGAAAGCTTTCGCCGGTCTGCACCGTGATGTTCGGGTGGTCGAGCATCCGGGCGAACATCGCGGCGTAGCCGTCCGCCGGCATCGCCTGGAAGCGGTCCTGGAAGTAGCGGTCGTCCGTGTCGGGGCGCGTCGGCACGCGCGCGGTGACGGAGCGGTCGAGCTCGGACGGGTCGAGGCCCCATTGCTTGGCGGTGTAGCCGCGGAAGAAGGTCTCGTAGAGCTCGCGCCCGACCGCCGCCACGACCACGTCCTCGGAGGTGCGGATGTCGGCGACGGGCTCGGCCCGCGCCGCGAGGAAGGCCGCGGCCTGCGCGTCGGTGCGAAGATCCAGGTCGTAGAGCAGGTTCAGCGTGGTGCGGTTGATCGGCATCGGCACGAGCTTGCTGCCGACCCGCGCCAGAACGCGGTGCTCGTAGGGGCGCCAGCGCGTGAAGCGGGACAGGTAGTCCACCACGGCCTGGGAATTGGTGTGGAAGATGTGCGGCCCGTAGCGGTGCACGAGGATGCCCGCCGCGTCGCGATGGTCGAAGGCGTTGCCGGCGACGTGGTCGCGCCGGTCGATCACGAGGACGCGCTTGTTCGAGCCCGCCGCGAAGCGCTCGGCGAGCACCGCCCCGGCGAAGCCGGCGCCGACCACGAGGACGTCGAAGCGCTCCCGGTTTCCCGGCCGCCCTGGCTTGGCCGGCGCCGCGTCGTTCGCTGGCCGCGCGCGGCGAGCGAACGAC
>CAXUCL010000314.1:0-2147 GCA_964249395.1 uncultured Rhizobiaceae bacterium | reverse complement strand
CCTGCGAGCCGACCTGGCGAAGCAGGAGCGGCGGCAGCTTCGAGCCGTTCGAAACGCCGAAGAGCGTTTGGGCCCGGCCTGGCGCGACCAGCGCCGTTTCGCCGGCCGCGTCGAGCACCACGACGGGACGTCCGGCCCGCTGCGCCGCGCGAACGGCCGGGTGGGTCAAAAGGTCGGCGGCGGGCGGCGGCGGGCTTGCGGTATCCATGACCCTTCGGCGGTTGCGGCAGGTGCGGTCGTCGAGCCTTAACGAACCCTTAATAGCGGCGAAGCCTCGTCGCTGCCACCGCACGGCCGGGCGGCGGTGCCGATTGCTCCAGGCAAGGTTAACCCGAAAGCTGGGGCGGAACCGTCGGGCCTGCAACGAAGTCGCCGGGGCGGGCGTTTTAGGGAACGACGCGGCGCGCGCCGTCGCGCGCCCGAGCCCGAAGGAGAGCGACCATGTCGGACATGAACCAGGGCAACGGCGACCCGATGGCGGACATGCGGCGCGCGACGGAAGACGCGATGCGCGGCGCGCAAAACGGCCTCGGCATGGACCCGACCAAGATGAACGAGACCTTCCGCGCCATGGCGCAGAAGTCCATGGAACAATCGCGCGAGGCTTACGGCCGCATGAAGTCGGCGGCCGAGGAAGCGACGCGCACGCTCGAGTCCACGATGGAGAACGCCCACCAGAGCTCGCTGCAGTTGTCGAAGGGCGCGATCGAGGCGATGCGCCGCAACGCCGACCTCGGCTTCAGCCATCTCGAGAAGCTGATGGCGGCGAAGTCGCTCGCGGAAGTGATCGAGCTGCAGACCGGCTACGTCCGCCAGCAGGTGGAAGCCTCCACCGACCAGGCCAAGCAGATGCAGACGCTGAGCCAGACGGTCGCGCAGGACATGCTGAAGCCCGGCCGCGAGGCCATGCAGCGCGCGAGCGACGCCGTTCGCGACATGTGAGGCGGTCGGACGGTGCGGGCGGCGGCGCTCCGGCTCGGCCGCTGCCGACGCCCTTGTCAGGCGCGGAGAAACCCTTTAATCGCCGCGCCACCAGACCCATGGCCGCAAGGCCATGCGCAGTTGTAGCTCAGTTGGTTAGAGCGCCGGATTGTGGCTCCGGAGGTCGGCGGTTCGAGCCCGCCCAACTGTACCATTTCCGTTCGCGATGGCATCAACGCGTCAACCGATCGCCTTCGGCAGGGCGGCTTGCACCCGGCGAGACAGGGCTTCCTGCACTTTCGCGGAGGGAGGATCGACTATGGGTGATTGGCTGACCTGGGGCGTGCCTGCCGCCGCCATCGCGGCGGGCGCCGCGAGCGTCGCCTTCGTTTGGCTGTCCGTCCGCCGGTTCGACCGGACGTTCGGCGATCGATCGTAAGCCTGTTCGAACTGTTCGTTTCATGTGACGCGCCGCAACTCGCGCTCGCTGGCGCGACAGTTGTTCCTGTCACGCCGGAGCGCGGCCATGATCCTTCGATGACCGACAACGTGCTGGTTTGACCGGACATATGCCAGCCTGCCGTAGACGCAACGCGCGTTGCTCCGGCATTCGGCGAACCGCGGATTCCTTTAAAATCCGGAAAGTCGGCGGCCAAGCCTGCCCGGCCGCCTCGACCGGATACCCGCGTCCGGTCGGTGATCGGCGAACGAACCGTTGGAAAGCAAGCCTGATGGCTCGTTGCTGACCATCAACCGGTGCGAACGGCTCGGCCGACGCCGCCTGTCCGCCGCTCGCCGGCGACTCGTCACCGGCGACCGGGCGGTTGCGAGGCGTACCAGAGCGCCAGGGCGTCGATCTGCTCGCTGGTGAGGTTCACCGCGATCGGCTGCATCAGGTGGCTGTAGGGCGTGCCGCCGCGGTGGCCGTCGCGCCAGAGCTGCAGGTGCGCGGCTAGGTACCATTCCGGCAGACCGGCGAGGCGTGGATAACTAGCGTTCTCGGCGGCGCGCCCGGGCCCGTGGCAGGTGTCGCAGGCGGCGAGCTTGCGCGCCGGCAGCCCATCTTCCGCGATGCGCCGCCCGAGCGCCAGGAGGCCGGACGGGCTTACGGGTGCGCCATGCGCGGCGGTCGGGTCCACGGCGGCGGCCGAGCCCTGCGGCGCCGGCTCGGCCTGCGGCGCATCGGCTTGCAGCCGGCCGCGACCGTCTACGTGCAGTCGGTGGTC
>CAXUCL010000313.1:0-2161 GCA_964249395.1 uncultured Rhizobiaceae bacterium | reverse complement strand
GCGCATGCGGATGCTGCGCTCCTGGGGCGGCATCGTCGACGTGACGCCGGACCGCTCGCCGATCCTGTCGAAGACGCCGGTGCGGAACCTGTTCGTCAACTGCGGCTGGGGCACGGGCGGCTTCAAGGCGACGCCGGGCTCCGGCCACGTCTTCGCCCACACGATCGCGACGGGCGAGCCGCACCCCATCAACGCCGACTTCAGCCTCGACCGCTTCGTCTCGGGCCGCTTCATCGACGAGGCGGCCGCCGCCGCCGTGGCGCACTGAGGGGCTCGCAATGCTTCTGATTCACTGCCCCTATTGCGAGGAAGAGCGGCCGGAGCTCGAGTTCCGGCACGCCGGCGAGGCGCACGTGCCGCGCCCGGCGGGCGACGCCGGTCTCACCGACGAGGCGACCGCGCACCGGCTCTACTACCGCTCGAACCACCGCGGCATCGTGTTCGAGCGCTGGCGGCACGGGTCGGGCTGCGGCCAGTTCTTCAACGCGGCGCGCCATTCCGTCACCGACAAGTTCGTCCTCACCTACAAGGCGGGCGAGCCCAAGCCCGATCTGCCGGAAGACGCGCTCAAGCGCGCCGGCTTCGACGCCAACGTCAACCCGCGCGTCCAGGGCGACGCGGCGCACTCGCCGTCGGCACGCACGGAGGCCCAGCAATGACCGAGCGCTATCGCATCCCGGGCGCGGGCCGGCTCGACGCGGCCAAGCGCGTTTCCTTCTCCTTCGACGGCAACCGCTACGAGGGCCGCGCCGGCGACACCTTGGCCTCGGCGCTGCTGGCCAACGGCGTCCACCTCACCGGCCGCTCGTTCAAGTACCATCGGCCGCGCGGCATCCTCACGGCCGGCTCGGAAGAGCCGAACGCGCTCGTGGAAGTCGAGCGCGACGGCGCGCGTCGCCAGCCGAACGCGCGCGCCACCGTGCAGCCGCTCTACGACGGCCTGCGCGCCACGAGCCAGAACCGCTGGCCCTCGCTCGACTTCGACGTCGGCGGCGTCAACCAGGTGATGGCGCGCTTCCTGCCGGCGGGTTTCTACTACAAAACCTTCATGTGGCCGCGCGGCTTCTGGGAGAAGATCTACGAGCCGGTCATCCGCAGCGCCGCCGGCCTCGGCCGCTCGCCCGCCGAGCCGGATCCGGACCGCTACGCCAACCAGTTCGCCCACGTCGACGTTTTGGTGGTCGGCGGCGGGGCGGCCGGGTTGACCGCGGCGCTCACCGCCGGCGAGGCGGGCGCCTCGGTCATCCTGTGCGACGAGAACATGGACTTCGGCGGCTGGCTGCGCGCCGAGCGGGGCGGCACGATCGACGGCAAGCTGGCGATCAACCACGTCGCCGACATCGTGCGCCGTTTGGAGGAACTGCCGAACGTGCGGCTGCTGAAGCGCGCGACCGCCTTCGGCTACTACCTGCAGAACTTCGTTGCGATCGCCGAGGAACTCACCGATCACCTCGCCGCACCGGACCCGGCCGCGCCGCGTGAGCGCCTGTGGCAGGTGCGGGCCAGGCGCGTCGTGCTCGCCACCGGCTCGATCGAGCGGCCGCTGGTGTTCCCGGACAACGACCGGCCGGGCGTGATGCTGGCGTCGGCCGCGCGCATTTACCTCAACCACTACGGCGTCGCGCCCGGCCGACGCGTCGCCGTGTTCACCGCGCACGACGCAGCCTATGCGGCGGCCGCCGACATGCGCCGCGCCGGCATCGACGTGCCAGTGCTGGTGGATCTGCGCGAGGAGCCGGACCCGGCTCTCGTGCGCGAGGCCCGCGGCCTCGGCATCGAGGTGCTCGCCGGCTATTCCGTCGCCTCCATTCGCGGCCACAAGCGGGTGCGCGGCATCCGCGTCGAGGAGACGAAGTCCGGCCACGACCGTCGAGGCTTCGATTGCGACGCGCTGCTGGTGTCCGGCGGCTTCACGCCCTCGGTGCACCTGTTCTCGCAGTCGCGCGGCAAGGTGAAATTCGACGAAGCGTCCCAAGCCTACGTTCCCGGCGAATACGCGCAGAACTGCACCTCGGTCGGCGCCTGCGCCGGCGATTTCGACCTCGCCTCGACGTTGCGCGCCGCGCGCCTCGCCGGCTTCAGCGCCACCGGCGCGCAAATGCAGGAAGCGCCGATGGGCGTGGTCGTCGAGGGCATGGCCGGCACGGGCGGCGGCATCGCC
>CAXUCL010000312.1:363-2199 GCA_964249395.1 uncultured Rhizobiaceae bacterium | reverse complement strand
CAGCGTCGCCGCGCCGCCCGGCCCGATCAAGGCGGCCAGGCCCCGCCCCAAGCGCTGGCGCGACTTGTCCTCGGCGGGCACTGGAACGGCGGGCTTGCGGTCTTCAGCGCTCATGCCACCTCCTCCAGCCGCCGCTCGCGCTGGATGATCTCGGACGCGAGACGGATATAGGCCTGACTGCCGGAACACTTCATGTCGTAGAGGATAGCAGGCTTGCCGAAGGAGGGGGCTTCCGAAACGCGCACGTTGCGCGGGATCACCGTGTCGTAGACCTGGTCGCCCATCACTTGGCGCACGTCGCTGACCACCTGCGCCGCCAGGTTGTTGCGCCCGTCGAACATGGTGAGCACGATGCCGTGCAGGTCGAGCGCCGGGTTCAAGGTGTCGCGCACCTGTTCCACCGTTTGCAGCAGCTGCGACAGGCCTTCGAGCGCGAAGAACTCGCACTGCAGCGGCACGAGGATCGAGTCGGCCGCCGCCATGGCGTTGATCGTCAGGAGGTTGAGCGACGGCGGGCAGTCCATCAGCACGAAGTCGAAGCGCGCGCCCTCCTGCCCGTGGAAGTGCAGGGCGTCGCGCAGGCGGTAGGCGCGGCCGGCGGCGCCAGCGATCTCCATCTCGAGGCCGAGCAGGTCGAGCGTCGAGGGAACGAGGTGGAGGTTCGGCACGGCCGTCGCCATGGCGGCCTCTGTGATCGAGGCCCGCTCGGTGAGGACGTCGTAGGACGACACCTCGCGGGCGCCCTTGTCGACGCCGAGGCCGGTGGAAGCGTTGCCCTGCGGGTCGAGGTCGACGAGCAGCACCCGCCGCCCAACGGCCGCCAGCGCGGTCGCGAGGTTGATCGCGGTGGTCGTCTTGCCGACGCCGCCCTTCTGGTTCGCCACCGTGATGACGCGCATGGGAGTCAAGCCTCGTTCGGCCGGGCTTCGATGTCCCGCACCTCGAGCACCGCCGCCCCGTCCTCGGTTCGGGACGGGTGCTCCGTTACTGTGAACCGCCACCGGCGGCGCGCGTCAACGATTTCTTGCGGGTAGGCGCGGCCTTTCGGAAAAAGGCAGACCGAGTGTGGCGGGATGCGCCCCGCCACCATCCCGAACAGCGCGTCGAGGGAGGCGAGCGCCCGGGCGCTGACCACGTCGGCCGTGGCGAGGGCCGCGTCGGCCGCCTCGATGCGCATGGCGTGGACCGTCGCGGGCAGGCCCAGCTCGCGGATCGCGGCGCGCAGGAACGCCGCCTTCTTGGCCGTGCTTTCCACGAGGTGGACGTGCGCGCCGGCTGCCGGCTCGGCAACGAGCTGGATGGCGACGACGAGGCCCGGAAAGCCGCCGCCCGAGCCGAGGTCGGTCCAGGTCCGGACGCCAGCCGGCGCCAGCGCCCGGAGCTGCAGCGAGTCGGCGACGTGGCGCTGCCAGAGCGACGGCAGCGTCGCCGCGGCCACGAGGTTGGTGGTCGCCTGCCAGGCCTGGAGCAGCGCCGCGAGCCGGTCGAGCCGATCGATTGTTTCACGTGAAACATCGAACGCGGCGAGCGTCGCGGCGCGGCCAACCGCGTCAGGCCGCGGCATCGCGGGGCGCCGCGGCAGCAGTGGCGGCTCGCCGGAGCGACACCAGCAGGAGCGCGAGGGCGGCCGGCGTCATCCCGTCGATCGCTTCCGCCTCGGCGAGCGAGCGCGGCCGGCGGCCGCTGAGCTTGGCGCGGACCTCGTTCGACAGGCCGGCGATGCCGGCGAAGTCGAAGCCGTCCGGGATCGCCGTCGTCTCGCTCCGGCGCAGCCGCGCCTGGTCGAGCCGCTGCCGGTCGAGGTAGACGTCGTAGCCCGCCTCGATTTCGAGCCGC
>CAXUCL010000312.1:0-353 GCA_964249395.1 uncultured Rhizobiaceae bacterium | reverse complement strand
CGCTTCGCTCGAACGCGGCGCGTCGCGTCGCGTCGACGAGGCCGAGCGCGAGCCCGAGCGGCGTCAGGCGGCGGTCGGCGTTGTCGGCGCGCAAGCTCAAGCGGAACTCGGCCCGGCTCGTGAACATCCGGTAGGGCTCGGAAACGCCGGCGCGCGTCAGGTCGTCCAGCATCACGCCGAGGTAGCTTTCCGCCCGCGACGCGGTCGCGGGTTCGAGCCCGCCGGCCCGGCGCGCGGCGTTGAGGCCGGCCCACAGGCCCTGCGCCGCCGCTTCCTCGTAGCCGGTGGTGCCGTTGATCTGCCCGGCCAGGAACAGGCCCGCGCACGCCCGCGCTTCCAGCGTGGGGTAGAGC
>CAXUCL010000311.1:0-2207 GCA_964249395.1 uncultured Rhizobiaceae bacterium | reverse complement strand
TCAAAAGGCTCATGTCGGGGCTCTCCCCATGCCGCGACGGGCGCCGCTTCGGCGGCGCGGGCCCGCGCAGCAGCACCGCCGCCCCGGCGAGGCCCGACGCGAGCGAGCCGAGGAACACGCCGAGCTTCATCGCGTCCTGCAGGTCCGGCGAGGCGGGAAAGGCCAAGAGCCCGACGAACAGGCTCATGGTGAAGCCGATGCCGCAGAACAGCGCGACGCCGTAGAGCTGCCGCCACGAGGCGCCGGCCGGCAGGGCGGCGATCCCAATGCGAACGCAAAGCCAAACGGTGCCGAACACGCCGAGCTGCTTGCCGAGGAACAGCCCAGCCGCGACCCCGAGCGGCACCGGATCGAGCAGCGCGCCCGGCTGGAACCCGGCGAACGACACGCCGGCGTTGGCGAAGCCGAACAGCGGCACGATCGCGAACGCGACGGTGGGCTGGATGGCCTTCTCCAGCTGGAACAACAGCGACAGGCCGGGCTTGGCCATGCGCAACGGAATGCACAGCGCGAGAAGGACGCCGCTCAGCGTCGCGTGAACGCCGGACAGGAGCACGAACAGCCAGAGCGCCGCGCCCAGCACGAGGAACGGCACGAGCGTCTGCGATCCGAGGCGGTTCAAGGCGACGAGCGCCGCCAGAACCGCGCCGGCCCCGGCCAGCGCCAGCGGGTCGAGGTCGGCCGTGTAGAACACGGCGATGACGACAATCGCGCCGAGGTCGTCGATGATCGCCAGCACCGCCAGGAACATCTTCAACGAGGCCGGCACGCGCCGGGCGAGCAGCGACAACGCGCCGAGCGCGAAGGCGATGTCGGTCGCCGTCGGGATCGCCCAGCCGCGCAGGGTCTCGGGCGACGGCGCGTTCAGAAGGACGTAGACGACAGCCGGCGCCGCCATGCCGCCGAGCGCGGCGAGGCCCGGCAGCACGATCTGCGACGGCGTCGACAACTGCCCCTCGATCGCCTCGCGCTTGATCTCCAGCCCGACCAGGAGGAAGAACACCGCCATCAAGGCGTCGTTGATCCAGTGCTGGACGCTGAGCGGTCCGATCTCGGCGTGGAGCGCCGCGAAATAGGTCGGCGCCAGCGGCGAGTTCGCCGCGACGAGCGCCAGAACGGCGGCGGCCATCAGGACGAGGCCGCCCGCGGCCTCCGAGACCACGAAGCGACGCAGGAAGCCGGCACGCAGCTTGACGGGCAGAAGGGACGGGCGGTCGCTCGGGGCCATGATGCTTTGGACGATCCTTCGCGCCGGGAGGGTTGAGGTCCGCGCCGGCTTAGCGCGAACGGGCGCCGCTTGCGGCAGGAAGCGCCGCAGCCGCCCCCACGGGCCGACCGGATGCCACGAAGGACGGGTTGGCGAAGTCGGCGACGCCCGCTCGCCCGCGCTTGTTGTAGCCGAGACGCGCGCCGTCGAGCGCGCAAACGCCGCCGCCGGCCGCTTCCAGCACCGCCTGCGCCGCGGCCGTGTCCCATTCCATCGTGCGCCCGTGCTTTGGGTAGAGGTCCGCCGCGCCTTCCGCGATGCGGCAGAACTTCAGCGACGAGCCGACCGGCACCACCGCCTCCACGGCCAGGCCGGCAAGGTACGCGTCGGTTTCCGGCGCGTGGTGCGAGCGGCTGACCAGGGCGATGACCTTCGGCGGCCGAGCCCGCGCCGCGATCGGCAGGAGGGGTCCGGGCACCCCGTCGGCGCTCGTTCGCGCCTTGAAGGCGCCGGCGGCCGAGCCGACGAAGAGCTCGCGATAGGCGGGAGCGTAGACGACGCCCGCCAGCGGCGCGCCGTTCAGGACGAGCGCGACGTTGACGGTGAAGTCGAACAGCCCGGCGACGAACTCGCGCGTGCCGTCGAGCGGATCCACCAGAAAGAAGGCGTCGAGCTGTTCGGGCGGGACGTGACCGCTCGCCACGGCTTCCTCGGCAACGATCGGAACGCCCGGCGCGGCGACGCCGAGGCGCGCCGCGATCAGGCGCTCGGCGTCGGCGTCGGCCTGCGTCACGGGCGAGCCGTCGCTCTTCCAGGCGCAGGACCGCGCTTCATCGGTGAAGCCGCGCATCACGACGGCGCCGGCGTCGAGAACGGCGTCGATCATCGCGGGCAGCAGCGCGGTCGGGTCGGGGCGGATCATCGGCCCATTGGAGCAAGCCTGGCGACCGGAGACAATCCTTGCCCTTCGCCGCCCCCGCGCATTAGGAATGAACGGACA
>CAXUCL010000310.1:0-2242 GCA_964249395.1 uncultured Rhizobiaceae bacterium | reverse complement strand
ACGCAGACCGCGGCGCTACCGCCGCAGCAGGCCGCGACGCCGGCCGTCGCGCAGAAGGCGATGTTCTACCAGGAGCGCACTGCGTCGGAACAGGGCACGCAGCGGGCCGGCAACGTGGTCTGGAGCGTCGTCAACGAGCCGCCCGCCGAGGGCCAGCCGGCGGAGCCGGCCATCCGCGCCGTCGCCGACGTGCCGGACGAGAAGGTCCGGATGACCATGACCATCCGGCGCAACCTCGACGCGACCTTGCCGGCGAGCCACGTGATCGAGCTCCAGTTCGACGTGCCGCCCGGCTTCGGCGGCGGCCAGGTCGCCAACGTCCAGCGCTTGGCGCTGAAACCCAGCGAGGAAGCGCGCGGCGAGCCGTTGATCGGCGTCGCCGGCAAGATCTCGGACGGCTTCTTCATCATTGCCCTCAACAACCTCGACAAGGCGACGGAAACCAACCTCGCGCTGCTCGGCAAGGAGCAATGGATCGACGTGCCGCTCGCCTACGCCACGGGCCGGCGGGCGCTGATCTCCATCGAGAAGGGCATCCCGGGCGAGCGCGTGTTCAAGGAGGCGATGGACGCCTGGGCGGCGCGCACCTGAGAACAGGTCCGCAACCAGCCTGACGCCGACCGTCGACCGTCCGACGCTTTCGTCGGCGTGAACGTCCTGGTCCCGGCATCGCGCCTGACTCGGAGCCGCTTCGTGCCCACCGGCCGTTCGCTCGAAACCCGGAACGGCGTCCTCGTCCCCCTTCGCCGTCCGGCCTGGCATGGGTCCCGGCTCAAGGCCGGGATGACGAAGCGGAAAAGGAAGCGCCTTTGGCGGCGAACCAGCGGCGTTCGCGCGGGGTGCGGACACGGCCATGGCCCGGACGAGACCTGTCCGGGCCATGCTTGATCGACACTCGGCGGCGAGGCCTCAGGCCGCGATGGGCCGCAGCGCCCGGCGCGTCGCCTCGGCCGCGTCGCGCACCGCCTTCTGCACCTTCTCGAAGGCGCGCACCTCGATCTGGCGCACGCGCTCGCGGCTGATGTCGAACTCGCCCGACAGGGCTTCCAGCGTCAACGGCTCCTCGGCCAGGCGCCGCGCCTCGAAGATGCGCTTCTCGCGCTCGTTGAGGACGCCCATCGCCTGGCGCAGCATGCCGCGTCGCTGGTCGAGCTCGTCCTGCTCGGCGATCAGGGTCTCCTGGCTTTCGGACTGGTCGACGAGCCAATCCTGCCACTCGCCGGACTCGCCCTCCGTCGCGCGCAGCGGCGCGTTCAGCGACGCGTCGCCCGACAAGCGGCGGTTCATCGACACGACCTCCTCTTCGGACACGCCGAGCTGGGTCGCGATCTGGTTCACCTGGTCGGGGCGCAGGTCGCCCTCGTCCAGCGCCTGGATGCGGCTCTTCATCTTGCGCAGGTTGAAGAACAGCCGCTTCTGGTTGGCGGTGGTGCCCATCTTCACGAGGCTCCACGAGCGCAGGATGTATTCCTGGATCGAGGCCTTGATCCACCACATCGCATAGGTCGCGAGCCGGAAGCCCCGGTCGGCGTCGAAGCGCTTCACCGCCTGCATCAGCCCGACGTTGCCTTCCGACACGACCTCGCCGATCGGCAGGCCGTAGCCGCGGTAGCCCATCGCGATCTTGGCGACGAGGCGCAGGTGGCTGGTGACGAGCCGGTGCGCGGCCTGCCGGTCGTCGTGCTCGGCGTAGCGCTTGGCGAGCATGTATTCCTCCTGCGGCTCCAGCATCGGAAAGCGCCGGATTTCCTCCAGGTAGCGGCCGAGGCCGCCTTCGCCGGCCGCAATGCTCGGCAGATTCGCTTGGGCCATGACTGCACCCTCCTTGGCTTGGCGGCGGCCGCTTCGGTGAAGCCGGCCGCAAACGGGGATCCGGCGCCTTCCGCGCCCGTTCCCCCGACCCTTCATATGGGGATCGCGGGAGCGTTTTTCATCGAACGCGCTCGCGTTCGCGACGGGAATGGATCGTGCGCTGAACGCTCGAGCGACCCTTATGCTGCCTGGTGCGGATCGCCGCACCCGAACCGTTCCTCATGCCGGCAACGACAAGCCGAGCGTCGCGGCGAGGTCCCTTATGTCCGCCGGCGGCGGCGCCTCGAAGCGCAGCGCTTGGCCCGTGGCGGGATGCCGGAACCCGAGCGTTCGGGCATGCAGCGCCTGGCGGGGGGGGGGCCGCCGCCCCCCGGGGCCCCCCCCCCCGGGGGGCGCGGGCGGGGGGGGGGGGCGGGGCGCCAGCGCCGTC
>CAXUCL010000309.1:758-2251 GCA_964249395.1 uncultured Rhizobiaceae bacterium | reverse complement strand
GCGCCGAGCGCCGCGAGCCCCGGGGCCGGCGACGCTTCGCTCGGCGCCGCGCCGGTGTCGAGCGCCAGCCGGCGGTAGTCGGCCGGCGACATCGTCGGCAGGGCGCGCAGGAAGGCGACCAGCGCCCAGATCTCGTCGGGCCGCGTTTGCGTGGTCCAGGCCGGCATGCCGGAATACTTCACGCCGTGCAGGCCGATCCAGAACAGCTCGCGGTCGCGCCAATCGTCGGCGTTGTCCACCAGGAGCGGCGGGTACGGCGACATCGCCTGCACCACCGGCGACTGCTTCTCGCCCGGCGCGCCGTGGCAGGGGGCGCAGCCGCTGGCGAAGTGGCCGGCCGCGCGCTGCACGAGCAGCGGGTCGGCGAGGTCCAGCCGCTCCGGCACGGCGACGGGGAAGGCCTGCGTTTCCACGGCGTTGACGAAGGTCCAATGGAGGAACAGTTCCACCAGCTTGAAGTGGCCGGACGAGGCCGCGATCGAGACGAGGCCGGACCAGCCGACGAACAACGCGCCGACGACGCCGAGCACGGGGAGCGCCAGGAGCCGCCGCCAGGTGATCGTGACGGTGCGCTTCACGGCCGCGCTCCCTTCGGCTCGCCGTTCAGGACGCGGGCGAGAAGCGCCAGGCCGCCGGCGAGATAGGCGGCGCCGCCGACGAGCAGCATGATCGTGCCGCCGAGCTGCTGGTCCTCGAGCGAGGTGAGGCCGGCGAGCGGCGCGCAGAAGCTGCCGCAGCGGTAGAGCGAACGGGGCGCGAGCAGGAGCAGCGCGCCGAGCAGCGTCATGTGCATGGAGGTAAGGAGCAGCCCGGCCGCCCCGGCGGCGGCGCGGCGCCTGTCCTCGCCTCCGCCCGCGCCGAAGGCGGCGGTCCAAAGGCCGAGGCCGGCAGCCAAGAACGAGCCCTGTTCCAGCGCGAACAGGCCGGCATGGACCCGCGCCGCGTCGTGCAGCGCCGGCGCGTGCCAACCCCAGATGAGGACGAACTCGACGAGCGCAGCCAGCAGCACGAAGCGGCCCGGCCTCGCGCCCGCGGCCAAGAGGCGGCTTCTCGCCACTCCGAAGGCGAGGAGCGGGGCGGCGAGCGCGACGACCGCCATGTGCATCACCATGTGCGCCGCGAACGAGGTTTCGGCTCGCGCCGGCAGCGGCCCGCCCCAAACGGCCGCGAGAAGCAGAACGCCGAGCGCCAGCGGTCCGAAGCGGGCCCGAGCCTCGCGAAGACGCATCGCGCCGCCCGGCCTCACCGGCAGTCCGCCACGAGCAACGCCGGCAGGGCGGTGAAGACGATCGCCAGGAACGACAGGCCGGACAGGAGGATCGAGGCGAGCTCCATCTGCCGCTCGCGGTCCTCGTCGGTCGGCCCGTCGTGCGGCGGGTCGCCGCCGGCTTAGCGCCAATAGCGGCCCGCGCGCAGCCCCCCGCAGAAGCAGACCAGCCGCGCCCCCGCGGGGGCGCCCCGGCCGTCGTTGGACCGACCCGTCGCAGGTGAAG
>CAXUCL010000309.1:0-748 GCA_964249395.1 uncultured Rhizobiaceae bacterium | reverse complement strand
GCTGCGCGCCTTTCCCCCCCGGCGCCACGCCCCGCCAAGAACCCCTACCGCCGCGCGACCGCGGGCGCGACCGCGACGCCGATGCGGGCGGAGGCGATCGAGCGGAACACGTCCGTGTTCGGGGCGCAGGCGGTGGCGACCCAGACGTAGGAGAACAGGAAGTGCAGCGCCCACACCGTCGGGGTCGCGATCATGGTGACGAGGCTGTCGCGCGTGCCGCGCCGGAGGCCGAACATGAGGGTCAGCCGCCTCCCGCCACGAGAGGGAACCAGCCGACCGTCAGCGCGGTGACGAGCGCGGTGGCGGCGGCGAAGTGGCCGTAGAGCGCGACGTTGGCGAGGTCGATGTCGTAGCGCGGCGTCAGCTTGCCGGCAGCTGAGCGCGCCAGGCAATAGCCGAGCATCAACGCCCCGACGAAGAGGTGGATCGCCGTCCAGATGCACAGGATCCAGACGATCGCCGGATAGGCGTGGACGCTGGGGTCGAGACCCGTGACGCGCGGCCCCCAAAGCAGCGCCGCGCCGCCGCCGAGATAGGCGAGGAGCGACAGGCCGAGCAGGGTGCAGGCGGGGCCGACCGCGCCCGAGCGCAGCGCGCGGTGGCCGAGAAGCGTGCCGCCCCAGGCGAGCCCGGCGAGGCCGAGCGAGAGCGTCGGCCAGAGCTGCCCCGGTCCGCTCGTGCCCGGCGGCGGGAAGTCGGCGTGGATCGTGAAGAAGAAATAGTAGCCGAAGACGAGGCTCAGGAAGGC
>CAXUCL010000308.1:1263-2281 GCA_964249395.1 uncultured Rhizobiaceae bacterium | reverse complement strand
GGCGATCGGGGGGGGTGGCCTCCGCGCGCGGGTCGCCGAGCCGGCGGCGCAGCGGGGCCGGCGCCGCGGCGAGGCCGAGCCCGACCAACCCCGTCAGCATGGCCAGGCGTTGCGCCTGGTCGATCTGTTGGCGCAGCCGATGCTGGTGTCCGCCGGCCAGGTGCCCCGTTTCGTGCGCCAGGACGCCGACGATCTCGTTCGGCGTTTCAGACCCGACGATCGTGCCGGTGTTGACGAAGATTCGGCGGCCCGAAACGAAGGCGTTGAACTCGGAATTGTTGACGAGCACGATCTCGACCGGCTGCTTCAGGCCCGCCGCCTTGAAGATCGGCCGCGTGTAGTCTGCGATGAGCGCCTCGATCTCCGCGTCCCGCACGATCGGCAGGTTGTTGCGCTTCGGTGCGGCAACCGCGGCGAGCGGCGCGAGCGCCACGGCGAGCGCGGCCAGCAGCGAGACCGAACGGGCCTGGATGCGAAAGGTCATCGGTCGTATGAGAGCCCCTCGAACGGCCGACACCGAAACGGCGCGAGCCTTCGTCCGCATCTGACCGCAAATCTTTCCGGCGAAGGTATGGCACCCGGCTCCCACCGCGAACGCGATCCGACGACTATGGCAGCGTCGCAACGGTCGGCGGTGGCGCCGTTCCACGCGATGGACGTCCTCGCCGAGGCGAACCGCATGCGGGCGCGCGGCCTCGACGTCATCTCGCTCGCGGTCGGCCAGCCCTTCGCGCCGGCGCCGCGCGCGGCCGTGGAGGCGGCGGAACGCGTCCTTCGACGGGGGCGCGGCGCCTACACGGACGCGCTCGGCCGGATGGACCTGCGCGAGCGGCTGTCGCGGCACTACGCCGAGCACTACGGCTGCGACGTGCCGGCTTCGCGCATCATGGTGACCACCGGATCGTCGGCCGGCTTCAACCTCGCCTTCCTCGCGGCCTTCGATCCGGGCGACCGGGTGGCGATCGCGGCGCCGGGCTACCCGGCCTATCGCAACATCCTGCGGGTCCTGGGCATCGAC
>CAXUCL010000308.1:0-1253 GCA_964249395.1 uncultured Rhizobiaceae bacterium | reverse complement strand
GAGGTGGACGCGTCCACCGGCTACGTCCTGGACGCGGACCGGCTGCAGTCCGAACATCGCCGGCACGGTTTCGACGGCGTGCTGATCGCCAGCCCCGCCAACCCGACCGGAACCGTGACGCCGAAGAGCGAGATCGAGCGGCTGGTGCGGTTCGCGGAAGGCGCGGGCGTTCGGTTCGTGTCGGACGAAATCTACCACAACCTGACCTACGCGAAGGGCGAGGCGACGGCGCTGTCCTTCTCGGACGCCCCGATCGTCGTGAACTCGTTCTCGAAGTTCTATTGCATGACCGGCTGGCGGATCGGCTGGATGGTGCTGCCGGAAAGCCTGGTGCGGCCCGCCGAGCGCATCGCGCAAAGCCTCTATATCTCCGCGCCGGAGCTCAGCCAGGTCGCCGCGCTCGCCGCCCTAGACGCATCGGACGAACTCGTCGCCGTTCGAAACGGCTACGCCGCCAACCGCGAGCTTCTCCTCGAACGACTGCCGGCGCTCGGCTTTCGCGACATCGCACCGATCGACGGCGCGTTCTACGCCTACGCGGCCGTGCCCGACGGCGCCGGCGACGCGAGCGGGTTCGCGCGCCGCGTGCTCGCCGAATGCCACGTCGCGCTGACGCCCGGCATCGACTTCGACCTGCGCCGCGGCCACCGGACCGTGCGGCTGTCCTACGCCTGCGATCAAGCTTCGCTCGCCGAAGCGATGCGGCGCCTTGAGGATCGGTTCACGCCGGTCTGAGGGACGCGATGCAATTCGCCCGGCGTCGACGACGACGCCGGGCGACGATCATCGCGGTTTCAAAAGAAGCCGCGGCGAGCCCACCAACCGGTGCGCTTCGGCTTGGCGGAGTCCTCGTCCTCCGACTCGCCAGCATTCGACGTCACCAACGGCTCCACGAGCTCGATCCGCTCCGATGTGGGCTGCCCGGCGTCGCCGGCATCGGGCGCATCGAAGGTCGCGGTCGACACCGGCGCGATCGCATCAGTCGCCAGATCGGGCGCGGTCGCAACCACATCGGGCGCGGTCGCAACAGCCGCGTTTCGGTCGAACCCAACCAGCTCCGCCGAGTCCTCACCATCCGGCTGGTCGTCGTTTTCGGACGTATCGTCGGCAACCGGGATCACCGCTTCCGTCAGGATCGCCTCCGGCAGGACGTCGGTCGCGATGGGCTCGGCCGCAGCCGCCGCTCGCATCTCGCCGCCGTCCGCCTCGACGATCGCGGCTTCCGCATCCGCTTCCGTCGCGGCCGCCTCACC
>CAXUCL010000307.1:0-2289 GCA_964249395.1 uncultured Rhizobiaceae bacterium | reverse complement strand
GCGTCGAGCCGCCGGACACGGCGAGCGTCGCCCGCCCGCGCGTCGCGATGCCGCCGGCGAGCACCGCGGCGACGCCGGTGGCCAAGGCCTCGGCGAGCGCGTGGCGGGTGGCGTAGCGGTGCAGCATGGCCGGTCTCCCGTTCTTGAGTTCGGCGTCGGCGGACCCGGCCGGCGCGGGTCGCGCCCTAGTCCGGCTCGTGCCAGGTGCGCCCGTCGCGCTCGATCAGCGCGATCGAGCCGGACGGTCCCCAGGTGCCGGCGCCGTAGCCCTGCGGCTTCACGGCTTTGGCTTCCCAGGCCTTCAGGATCGGGTCCACCCAGCGCCAAGCGGCCTCCACCTCGTCGCGGCGCATGAACAGCGTCTGGTTGCCGCGGATGACGTCCATCAGGAGCCGCTCGTAGGCGTCCGGGTTGCGGGTCTGGAACGAGGCGGCGAAGCTCATGTCGAGCGGCACGTGGCGCAGGCGCATGCCGCCGGGGCCGGGGTCCTTGATCATCAGCCACTGCCGCACGCCCTCGTCCGGCTGCAGGCGGATCACCAGCTGGTTCTGCTGCACCCCGCCGGCGGTCGGCCCGAAGATCGAATGCGGGATCGAGCGGAAGGTGACGACGATCTCCGACATGCGCTGCGCCAGGCGCTTGCCCGTGCGCAGGTAGAAGGGCACGCCCGCCCAGCGCCAGTTGCCGATCTCGGCCTTGATCGCGACGAAGGTCTCGGTGTCGCTCGAAGCGCCGAGGTCGTCGGCGTAGCCTCGCACCGCCCCGCCGTTCGAGGCGCCGGCCCGGTACTGGCCGCGCACGGTGCGGCTCTCGACGTTGTTCGCGTCGACCGGAACGAGCGCGCGCAGCACCTTCAGCTTCTCGTCGCGCAAGGCGTCGGCGGTCATGGAGGAGGGCGGCTCCAGGGCCACGAGGCACAGGAGCTGCAGGATGTGGTTCTGCACCATGTCGCGCAGCGCGCCGGCCTTGTCGTAGTAGGTGACGCGGCCCTCCAGGCCGACGGACTCGGCCACCGTCATCTGCACGTGGTCGATGTGGGTCGCGTTCCAGACCGGCTCGTAGAGGGCGTTGGCGAAGCGCAGCGCCATCAGGTTCTGCACCGTCTCCTTGCCGAGGTAGTGGTCGATGCGGAACAGCTGGTCCTCGCGGAAGTGCTGGCCGAGCGCGTCGTTGAGGCGGGTGGCGGAATCGCCGTCGCGCCCGACCGGCTTCTCCACCACGAGACGGGTCCGGTCCGTGACGAGGCCCTTCTCGGCGAGCTTCTCGGCGATGTCGCCGAAGATCGCGGGGGCGACGGCCAGGTAAAAGGCGCGGATGCGCTCCGCGCCGCCGTCGTTCAGGAGGCTTCCGAGCGCGTCCCAGCCCTCGTCGGCGCGCGCGTCGGCCGAGCGGTAGTGGAGGCGGGCGACGAAGCGCTCCACGGCGTCGGCCTCCAGGTGCGCGGCGCCGACGTGGTCGGCCAGCGCTTGCCGCGCGAAGGCGCGGTACTCCTCGTCGGACAAGGAACTGCGCGAGGCGCCGACGATGCGCGACTCGGGCGGCAGCTGACCGTCGCGGTCGCGATGGTAGAGCGCCGGCAGCAGCTTGCGCTCGGCGAGGTCGCCCGAGCCGCCGAACACGACGTAGTCGAACGGCTCAACCGGGATGATCTGGCTCGTCATCGCTCGTTTCTTTCCTCGGGCGCATCGACGCCGTCGATCGCGCGATCGTCGACGCTGCCTTAATCTAATCGATTGAAGCGCGCCAGGGCACCGGCGCATGGCTGTTGCGCGCATCCGCCGAACGCCGACGATAGGGCGAAGCCGGCTAGCGGGCCAGGGCGTCCCGCACCGCGCCGAGCAACTGGCCGTTCGAGAACGGCTTCTTGATGGCGCGGGCGTCGCGCGCCCCCGGCGGCAACTCCACCGCCTCGCCGTAGCCGGTGGCGAACACGAAGCGGACGCCGCGCGCGTTGAGGTCGGCGACGAGCGGGAAGCTGCTTTCCGAGCCGAGGTTGACGTCGAGCAGGGCGACGTCGATCGCGTTCTGGCTGAGGATCTTGCGCGCTTCGGCGACGCTGGAGGCGAGGTGGACGCCGGCCGCGCCGCCGGACAAGAGCATCGCCTCCGCGTCGAGCGCGATCAGCATGTTGTCTTCCACCACCAGCACCTGTCGGCCGGCGATCGCGGCGCCGAGGTGTTCCGGGCCTGCGTCGCTTGCCACACCGTGAAGCCCGACGGCGGAAACCGGGCTGGGCCGACGCTGCACGGCCTGTTCGGCCGCCGCATCGCCTCCGTGCCCGACTACCCC
>CAXUCL010000306.1:0-2303 GCA_964249395.1 uncultured Rhizobiaceae bacterium | reverse complement strand
AGAAGCGCGAAGACACGCACCGCATGGCGGAAGCGAACCGCGCCTTCTCGCACTATCGCTGGTAACCGCGCGACCAATTCGAAAGGCGAAGCCCGATGGCCCGCGAATACAAGATCGAAGACTACCGCAATTTCGGCATTATGGCCCACATCGACGCGGGCAAGACGACGACGACCGAGCGGATCCTCTTCTACACCGGCAAGTCCCATAAGATCGGCGAAGTCCACGACGGTGCCGCGACGATGGACTGGATGGAGCAGGAGCAGGAGCGCGGCATCACCATCACGTCGGCCGCGACGACGACTTTCTGGAAGGGTCGCGACGGCAAGACGCGCCGCTTCAACATCATCGACACCCCCGGGCACGTCGACTTCACCATCGAGGTGGAACGTTCCCTGCGCGTGCTCGACGGCGCCATCGCGCTCCTTGATGCGAACGCCGGCGTCGAGCCGCAGACCGAGACCGTCTGGCGTCAGGCGGACAAGTATCACGTGCCGCGCATGATGTTCGTCAACAAGATGGACAAGACCGGCGCGGACTTCTTCCGCTGCGTGGACATGGTGAAGACCCGCCTCGGCGCGCGTCCGATCGTCGTGCAGTTGCCGATCGGCGCCGAGAACGAGTTCAAGGGCGTTGTCGACCTCATCGAGATGAACGCGCTCGTTTGGCGCGACGAGACGCTCGGCGCGCAGTGGGACGTCGTCGAGATCCCGGCCGACCTGAAGGCGCAGGCGGAGGAATACCGCGAGAAGATGATCGAGCTTGCCGTCGAGGTCGACGAGGGCGCGACTGAGAAATATCTCGAAGGCGAGATGCCCGATAACGAGACGCTGCGCGCGCTGATCCGCAAGGGGACATGCGATGTGTGGTTCACGCCGATCTTCTGCGGCTCGGCCTTCAAGAACAAGGGTGTCCAGCCGCTGCTCGACGGCGTCGTGGAGTTCTTGCCCTCGCCGCTGGACGTGCCGGCGATCAAGGGCATCGATCCGAAGAACGAGGCCGAGATCGAGCGTCATTCGTCGGACGACGAGCCGCTCTCCATGCTGGCGTTCAAGATCATGAACGACCCGTTCGTCGGCTCGCTGACCTTCTGCCGCATCTATTCCGGCAAGGTGGCGAAGGGCGCGGCGTTGCAGAACACCGTGAAGGAGAAGAAGGAGCGCATCGGGCGCATGCTCCAGATGCATTCCAACTCCCGGTCCGACATCGACGAGGCGTTCGCGGGCGACATCGTCGCTTTGGCGGGTCTCAAGGACGTGACGACCGGCGACACGCTCTGCGATCCGCTGAAGCCGGTCATCCTAGAGCGCATGGAGTTTCCGGAGCCTGTCATCGAGATCGCGATCGAGCCGAAGACCAAGGGCGATCAGGAGAAGATGGGCCTGGCGCTCAACCGTTTGGCGGCAGAGGACCCGAGCTTCCGCGTCAAGACGGATGAGGAGTCCGGCCAGACGATCATCGCCGGCATGGGCGAACTGCACCTCGACATCCTCGTCGACCGCATGAAGCGCGAATACAAGGTCGAGGCCAACATCGGTGCGCCGCAGGTGGCGTACCGCGAAACGATCACCCGTCAGGCCGAAGTTGACTACACCCATAAGAAGCAGACCGGCGGCACCGGTCAGTTCGCACGCGTCAAGATGGTGTTCGCGCCGGGCGAGCCGGGTGAAGGCTTCAAGTTCGAGTCGAAGATCGTCGGCGGCACCGTGCCGAAGGAATACGTGCCAGGCGTTCAGAAGGGCATCCAGTCTGTGCTGACCTCCGGTCCGCTGGCGGGCTTCCCGATGGTCGACGTGAAGGCCGAGCTGATCGATGGTGCCTACCACGACGTCGACTCGTCGGTGCTCGCTTTCGAGATCGCGGCACGCGCGGGGTTCCGGGAGGCCATCCAGAAGGCTGGACCGAAGTTGCTCGAGCCGATCATGAAGGTCGAGGTGGTGACGCCGGAAGACTACGTCGGCGACGTCATCGGCGATCTGAACTCGCGGCGCGGGCAAATCCAGGGCACGGAAGGGCGCGGCATCGCCACGGCGGTCAACGCGATGGTGCCGCTCGCCAACATGTTCGGCTACGTCAACACGCTGCGCTCCATGAGCCAGGGCCGCGCCCAGTATACGATGTCGTTCGACCACTACGAGCAGGTCCCGAACCAGGTCGCGGACGAGATCCAGAAGAAATACGCCTGACGCGAAACACGCGTCGGCCTTCAAACCCATTCGGGCTTCGAGCCCAAAACAAATGACGGAGAGCCACCATGGCGAAGGGCAAGTTCGAGCGCAACAAGCCGCATGTGAACATTGGGA
>CAXUCL010000305.1:0-2305 GCA_964249395.1 uncultured Rhizobiaceae bacterium | reverse complement strand
GGCGGGGGCCGTCGCGGCCGCCGCGACCTGGGCCGCGCGGCTCGGGCCGCCCGAAGCGCGGCCGGAGGACTATTGGCGCGCGCTGTTCCGGCGCACCTACGCCTCGGAGCTGCGGGTGGAGAAGACGGGCCGCTCGGACGCGATCGTCGACCGGGCGCCGGCGCGCTACGCCGCGATGTTCGAGGCGGCGATGGCGGCCGCGGGCCGTCCCGTCACCAGGCTGGCGGACGGGCGAGTGAATGTTTCACGTGAAACAATCCGCGCGGCCGAGCGCGCCTTTCGGCGGCGGACCCGGCTCGCCAAGCCGCTGAACCTGGCGCGGCTCGCCAAGGCCGCCTTCACCTTTCGCGGCGGGGCGGACTACCTCGCCTGGAAGGCGTCGCGCCATTCCGGGCTTGAGATCCGCCTCACCGAGCGCCAGCGCCGCCACCCGGCGCTGGCGTTCCTGGCGATCAGCCGACGGCTCTGGCGCCGCCCGCCGCCCGGCGCGTGAACACCGGCGCCTCGGCCGGCGCTTCCAGGATGCCGAGCTCGCGCGCCAGCCGTCCCATCAGGTTGGCGGCGAAGGCGATCTGCTCCGGCGTGTGGAGGGCCGACACGCTGGAGCGCAGGAAGGCCGAGGAGCTCGGCGTCGCCGGCGGCAGCGCGAGGTTCATGTAGAGGCCGTTGTCGAGCAGCGCGTTCCAGAGCTGCATGGCCTTCAACGGGTCGGGCAGGATCACCGAAACGATCGGCGAGCAGACCGGGCCGGTCCGGAACCCTTGCGCGGCGAGCGCCGCGTAGAGGTGGCGGGCGTTGGCGCCGAGCTGGGCGCGCAGGCCCGGCTCGCCTTGCAGCTTCTTGAGGGCGAAGCGCGTCGAGGCGATCACCGCCGGCGGCAAGGAGGCGGTGAACATGTACGGCCGGCAGGCGAGCCGCACGATGTCGAACCCGTCTATGTCGGCGACGCAGAAGCCGCCGACGCTGCCGAGCGACTTGGAGAAGGTGCCGATCACGAAGTCGACGTCGCTCTCGACCCCGGCCTCTTCCGCCAGGCCCCGGCCGCGCGCGCCGAGGACGCCCATGGAATGGGCCTCGTCGACGAGGAGGTAGGCGCCGTATTCGCGCTTCACCGCCGCGATCTCGCGCAACGGCGCGGTGTCGCCGAGCATGGAATAGATGCCTTCGGTGACGATGAGGCGGGCGCCCGGCTCGCCGTCGAGCCGGCGCAGCCGCTTGGCGAGGTCCTCCGGGTCGTTGTGGCGGAAGCGGATCACCGGCGCGTGGCCGAGGCGCGAGCCGTCGTAGATCGAGGCGTGGCTGTCGGCGTCGATGATCAGGTGGTCGCTCTTGCCGACCAGCGTCGACAGGATGCCGAGATTGGCCTGGTAGCCGGTGGAGAACACCATGGCGTGCCGGCGGCCGAAGAAGGCGGCCAGATCGGCTTCGAGCCCGGCGTGCTCCGTGTAGCTGCCGTTGGCGATGCGCGAGCCGGTGGTGCCGGTGCCGTGGCGCACGATGGCGTCGATCGAGCCCTCGATGCAGGCGTCGTCGAAGGTGAGGCCGAGATAGTTGTTGGTGCCGAGCAGCACCGTGCGGCGGCCGTCGAGGACGCCCTCCGTCGGCGACACGATGGCGTCGAAGGTGACGGAGAACGGGTCACGGCCGACGGCCTTCAGCTGCTCGTGCGCCGCCCGCAGCGGCGCGAACTTGTCGAGGATGCTCATCTAGGCCGCCTGCTTGCGCAGGCCCGCGATGGCGCTCGTCAGGTCGCCGACGCTGGTGACGTCCGCCAGCTGGTGCAGCGGGATGGAGATGTCGAGCCGGTCCTCGAGCTCCATGCAAAGGTCCATCAGCTTCAGGGAATCGAGGCCGAGGTCAGCGACGATGTCGGTTTCGGGCTTCAGGAACACCGGGCGGCCGAGCATGGACTGGAGGACCTGCGTGATCTCCGCGAAGGTTCCGGGCGACTCGGCGAAAAGGCTGCGATCCAACAGGACCTCCGATCAATCGGGCGTCGAACGACGGACGCGTAACGTGGGAAAGCAATACAAGCGGCGCGAGCCGATACGACTCAATTAAAGTTTCGGAATGTGACAGTCACGTAAATGCCACAGGCTGTTGCACGCTCCGCAGCGGCCGGCGGCACCGCGGCGCTGCGCGGACGGCGGGGTCGCGAACGCCGATTTGGGACCCGTTGCCTCGCCCGAGGCTTGCGCCTCACAGCAACCCTCGTCGCCGATACCAGGCGACGGTCTCGGCGAAGCCTTGCGGCAGCGGGCGGTGGGCGCGATACGGCGCCGGCGGCAGGGCGTCCGCCGCCCGC
>CAXUCL010000304.1:888-2310 GCA_964249395.1 uncultured Rhizobiaceae bacterium | reverse complement strand
GCGAGACCCCGTCCGCCAGCAGCGCGCCGAGCGCGTCGGCGAGCGCCGCGGCGTCGCCGGCCGGCACGACGAGGCCGGTCTCACTGTGCGCGACGATCGCGTCGATGCCGCCTGAGCGCCCGGCGACCACGGGCAGACCGCTCGCCTGCGCCTCGATGAAGCTCAAGCCGAAGGCTTCCTTGACGGAGGGCCAGGCGTAGAGGTCGGCCGCCGCATAGGCTTCCAGCAGCGCTTCGCCCTCCAGCCGGCCGGCGAAGCGCACGCGCTCCCCGAACGGCGCCATCAGTCGCCGCACCGCCGCCTCCGCCGGGCCGTCGCCGACGACGAGCGCCTGCCAGGGCAGTCGGTCGGGGAGGCGACCGAACGCCTCGGCCAGCACCGCGTAGGATCGGAGCTTCTGGTCGCTCCGCAGCATCGCGACGGTCAGGATCAGCGGCGCGTTCGGCGCCAGCGCGTGACGCGCGGCGAGCGCGGCGCGCGCCTTCGCCCTGCTCTCCGACCGGACGCGGAACGGCGCCGTGTCGATGAAGGGCGCAAGGTCGCGCAGCACCCCCTCCCCCACCAGCGGCGCGAGGCAGGCGCGGTCGACCGGGTTCAGGCAGTAGATGCGGCGTGCGGCACGGATCGCACCTTGCGCCGCGCGATGGCCCGCCGCCCACGGCCCGTCCGCCTGCTTGGGCGCGTGACTCGCTTCCGCGACGACGTAGGGCACGCCGAGCCCGGCGGCGACAGGCGGCCCCAGGTGGTCGGGCGCCTTGTGGTAGAGGTGGTAGGTGAACCACAGCGCCGGTTGCTCGGCGGGCGCCAGCCCGCGATAGCGGTGGAGCAGCCGCGCCGCCTGCGTTTCGCCCTCGCGGGCGATGGCGCGCTGCCGATCCGGGTCGCCCTTGTCGTGGGCGCGCAGCCGCGAGGCGAGCTCGCCGGCGAACCCGGCTTGTTCGAGCGCTCGGGAAAACAGCCGCGCCATCCGCCCGTCGCCGGACGGCACGAACGCGTCCGGCGGCTTCATCGGCGCGTAGAACAGGACCTTCACGCGTTCAGCACCGCGACGATGCGCTCGTGAACGGCTCGCACCCCGGCCTCGAAGCCGAAGCGGGCGCGCAGGTGCGCCTCGCCGCTCGCGCCCAGGCGCTCGCGCAAGCCCGGATCGCGGATCAGCCGCTCCAGCGCGCGGCCCAAGGCGGCCGGGTCGTCGGGCGGCGCGAGCAGGCCGGTCTCGCCGTTCCGGATCAGTTCCGGCACGGCCGAGACGGTGGTGGACAGGCAGGCGACGCGCTGGCTCTGCGCTTCCATCAGGACGTTCGGCAGGCCGTCGCGGTCGCCGTCGTCGGACACGCGGCAGTTCAGGACGAAGAGGTCGGAAGCGCGGTAGCGCGCGAGCAGCTCCTCGGGCGTCGCCGTGCGCGAGTAGCCCCACGTGCG
>CAXUCL010000304.1:0-878 GCA_964249395.1 uncultured Rhizobiaceae bacterium | reverse complement strand
GCTTCGCTTCGGCCCGCAACGCGTCCCGCAACGGGCCGCCGCCCACCGCGTCGAGCCGCCAGGCGAGGCGGTCCGGCAGGCGCGACAAGGCGTCGAGGAGGCCGCGGTAGCCCTTCTTGTCGACGAAGCGGCCGACCGTCAGCAGCCGCACCGGGTCGCCCCCGTTCGAGCCGTCGCGGCCGGACGGCGGCGGCGCGGCCGGCGGCGACGGGAACCGACCGAAGTCGAGGCCATGGTAGACCAGCGACACGCGCGCCGGGTCCGGCGCGAGCGCCGCCAGGTGCTCGGCGTTGGTGCCCGTGCAGGTGACGAGAAACGCGCAATCGCCGAGCTTCTCGCGCTTTTCCCAATCGGGGATCGTCCAGATGTCCTTTGCGTGCGCCGACACGGCGAAGGGCAGTCCGAGCATCGTGGCCGCGTAGCGCGCCACCGAGCCCGGCGTGTGAAGGAAGTGGACGTAAAGGAGACCGACGTCCGCCGGCAGCTCGGCCGCCAGCACCAGCGCCTGCCCCCAGCGCCGGCCGCGGTTCGGGGTCGGGTCGCGCCGCCAGTCGGCGAGGAACTGCCGCCGCGCGGCCCCGTAGCCGGGCAGCTGCCGCGCCCGCCGCCAGGAGCGCACGACGCGGGGAACGTCGGTGTAAAGGTATTCCGGCAGGTAGTTCGGCGCTTCCGCGATCTCGCGGTGGACGGGGTGCTCGCGGTCGTCGGTGGCCAAGCGCAGCGACACGAGCGTCACCGGCAGTTCCAGCCGCTTCAAGCCGAGGATCTCCTGCGCGATGAAAGTTTCCGACAAGCGCGGATAGCCCTTCAGGACGATCGCGACGCGCGGCCGGCGGTCGCCGGCGGCCGCGTCCGGCGGCGGCGGGGAATCGCTCAAC
>CAXUCL010000303.1:0-2313 GCA_964249395.1 uncultured Rhizobiaceae bacterium | reverse complement strand
CCTGGACCGTCGCGGCGCGCGCGGCGCTCGGCCGAACCGACGCCCCGCCTTCGCCGACCGGCGATCGCGGCCCGACGGAAGCCGACGCTGCCGCCGGGTCCGAGCTGTCCGGCGCCGACCGGAACGCGATGGTCGCCGGCATGGTGTCGCAACTCGCCAACCGCCTCGAAACCGCCCCGAACGATCCGGATGGCTGGAAGCGCCTCATGCGCTCCCATTCCGTGCTCGGCAACGGCGGGGACGCGCGCGCCGCGCTGCAGCGGGCGCGGGGCGTGTTCCCGGCCGGCTCGCCGGAGCGCCGATCCATCGAGGACTACGCCGCGGCGCTCGGCCTCGGCGACGGGACCGCAACGCGATGACGCGCAAGGCCAAGCGTTTGGCGACGATCGGCTCGATGCTGGCGGTGGTCGGCACCGCCTTGGGGCTGATGCTGTTCGCGTTCTCCAGCTCGATCAGCCTGTTCAAGTCGCCGACGGAGCTTCAGGCGAGCGCCGCGGCGCCCGGCCAGCGCATCCGGCTCGGCGGTCTGGTCGAGGTCGGCTCGGTCGAGCGCGGCGCCGGCGACCTCGTGCGCTTCCGCGTCACCGACACGGTGGCGAGCGTGCCCGTCGTCTACCGCGGCATCCTGCCGGACCTGTTCCGCGAGGAGCAGGGCGTCGTCGCCGAGGGCGTCCTGTCGCCCGAGCGCGTCTTCACCGCCGACTCCGTGCTCGCCAAGCACGACGAGACCTACATGCCGCGCGAGGTGGTGGACGACCTCAAACGACGCGGGCTTTGGGAGGACGGCCGGCCGAAGCCCGCCGACGCGCCGCCGAAACCCGGGCGAGCGCCGACGCCGATGGCGTCCGCGGAGCCGCGGGCGTGATCGTCGAACTCGGCCATTACGCGCTGGTGCTGGCGCTGGCGGTGTCGCTCGTCCAGTCCGTGCTGCCGCTCGCGGGCGCCTGGACGGACGACCGGCGGCTGATCGAGGTCGGGCCGGCCGCGGCCGTCGCAAACCTCGCGCTCCTCGCGCTCGCCTTCGCGGCGCTGACGGCCGCCTACGTCCAGTCGGACTTCTCGCTCCTCAACGTCGTCCAGAACTCGCATTCCGCCAAGCCGCTGATCTACAAGCTCACCGGCGTCTGGGGGAACCACGAGGGCTCGATGTTGCTCTGGGTGCTGATCCTCAGCGTTTTCGGCGCCGCCGTGGCGCTGACCGGGCGCAACGCGCCGCCTTCGCTGAAGGCGACGGTCCTGTCCGTGCAGGCCTGGATCACCGTCGCCTTCCTTCTGTTCATCCTCGCGACGTCGAACCCCTTCGCGCGGGTCGTGCCGGCGCCGCTGGAGGGCGCCGACCTCAACCCGATCCTGCAGGACATCGGCCTCGCGATCCATCCGCCGCTGCTCTACCTCGGCTATGTCGGCTTCTCCGTCGCCTTCGCCTTCGCGGTGGCGGCGCTGATCGACGGTCGCATCGACGCCGCCTGGGCGCGCTGGGTGCGGCCCTGGATCCTCGCAGCCTGGGTGTTCCTGACGCTCGGCATCGCGATGGGTTCCTATTGGGCCTACTACGAGCTGGGCTGGGGCGGCTGGTGGTTCTGGGACCCGGTGGAGAACGCCTCGTTCATGCCCTGGTTGTCGGGCACGGCGCTGCTGCATTCCGCGCTCGTCATGGAGAAGCGCTCGGCCCTGAAGATCTGGACCGTGCTGCTGGCGATCCTGACCTTCTCGCTGTCGCTGCTCGGCACCTTCCTGGTGCGCTCCGGCGTCCTGACCTCGGTGCATTCCTTCGCGACCGACCCGACGCGCGGCGTGTTCATCCTCGCCATCCTTTGCGTCTTCATCGGCGGCTCGCTGACCCTCTTCGCCTTTCGCGCCAACGCGCTGGAGGCCGGCGGTCTGTTCCGGCCGATCTCGCGCGAGGGCGCGCTGGTCTTCAACAACCTGTTCCTGGCGACGGCGGCCGCGACCGTGCTCGTCGGCACGCTCTACCCGTTGGCGCTCGAAGTCGCGACGGGCACCAAGATCTCGGTCGGCGCGCCGTTCTTCGACATGACCTTCGGCCCCTTGATGGTGCCGCTGCTGTTCGCCGTGCCGTTCGGGCCGCTGCTCGCCTTTAATCGCGTCGATATGGTCTCGGCGGAGAAACTGCTTTACGCCGTCGCCGGCCTTGCGCTGGTGACGGTCATCGTCGTCATGGCGGCGACGCGCGGCACCGCGATCCTCGGCGCGCTCGGCTTCGGCCTCGCCGTCTGGCTGCTCGCCGGCTCGCTGGTCGACCTCGCCGGCCGCGCCGGCCTGCCGAAGGCGTCGCCCGGCTTGGCGCTGCGC
>CAXUCL010000302.1:0-2337 GCA_964249395.1 uncultured Rhizobiaceae bacterium | reverse complement strand
GGCGTCGGCGAGCCTGGACAGCCTCGTCTTTTCCTGGCGCCGCGCCCGCAGCGCCCGCCCCTCGAAGCCGCCGAGCGCGCCCAGCGCGTAGGTCGCGCGGGAGCCGAGCACCTCCGGCACGTCGATCCCGCCGGCCACCGCCACATAAGCGCGGGCGCCGCCCTTCAGGTAGCCGAAGGACAGAACCTGGCCCGCCCGGACGCGGAACGCGGTCCAGCCGGGCTGCTCGACGCCGTCGACCCTGGGCGGCAGGTCGGCGCCGGCGACGGCGACGAGGGCGTCGCGCTCGAAGCGCAGTTCCGGCCCGAGAAACACCGCTTCCAGCCCAGCCGCGCCGTCCGGGTTGCCGACCAGGCGGTTCGCGGCCACCAGCGCGAAGCGGTCCATCGCGCCCGACACCGGCAGGCCGAGATGGTAGTAGCCCGGCCGGCCGAGGTCCTGCACGGTGGTGGCGAGGCCCGGCTTCAGGACGTCGATCATTCCCCGCGCCTCAGCCATCGAGCGCCTCCAGGAGCCGGGCGTTGGTGGCCGCCGGATCGCCCGCGAAGCTTTCCAGCGAGAAGCGGACGGGCCTGATCCTCGGCTCGAACGTCCCGCGCTCCACCGCCTCGACGGCGGCGTCGTAGGCCGCGCGGTCGATCGGCTTGAAGCGGATGATGTCGCCGGGGCGGAAGATCATCAGCTCCTTCAGGTAGCCGATCTCGCCGGTCGGGTCGTAGATCGGCATCGGCGTCACGCCGAACATCTGGTAGCCGCCGGCGCCGCGCACCGAGTAGATGCAGCCGAAGCAGCCGCCGTGGCCCACCGTCAGCTTCGGGGTGTCGGTGCGCGGGCGCAGGTATTTCGGCACCTGGATCTGCTTCTCGCGTTCGACGAGCTGGTAGACGAAGGGCAGGCCGGCGACGAACCCGACCATCGACACGAACCAGGGCGCGCCGGAATGGGCGGCGACGAAGTCGGCGACGGTCGCGTGGTTGTTGATCCGCGCGGCGTATTCGAGGTCCGTCGCGTCCGGGTCCTGGTGGCGCTCGCGGAAGCGCATCAGCGTTTCGTGCGTCCACGGGTCGTTGTAGAGCACCGGGATCTCGATGATGCGCGTGTCGATGGTCTTCTCCGCCGTCTCGGCCGCCGCCTCGAAGCCCTTCAGCTCCTTCATGAGGTCGTCGGGGGAGACGACGTCCGGGTCGAACTTGATCTGGAACGAGGCGTTCGCCGGGCAGATCTCCGTGACGCCCCGAATGCGGCTTTCGCGCACCGCGTTCGTCATGGACAGGCTCTTGAAGAAGGCCTCCAGCGACATCTCCTCGTCCACCTCGACGAAGACGTGCTCGTCGCCGCCGAACGAATAACGCGTCTTCATCGGGCCTCCTCGTCGTGCGGCGGAACGGCGTGTCCGGGCCGGCGGGCGGCGAGCCAGTCCTCCAGCCAGCGGGTGTGGACGGCGCCGGCCTGCACCGCCTCGTCGGCGGCGAGCGCGCGGTGGAGCGACGCCGTCGTCGCCAAGCCCTCGACGCGCAGCTCGCCGAGGGCGCTCGCCAGCCGCCGGATCGCCGCCGCGCGCGTTTCGTCGTGCGCGACGAGCTTGCCGAGCAGCGAGTCGTAGAACGGCGGCACGACGTAGCCGGGGTAAAGCATCGTGTCGAAGCGCACGCCCATGCCGCCCGGAACCGCGAGCCCGGTGACGGGGCCGGGGGCGGGGCGAAAGTCCGCGTCCGGGTCCTCGGCGCAGATGCGCGCCTCGACCGCGTGGCCGTGGATCGCCACGTCCTCCTGCCGCAGCGCCAGCGGCTCGCCGTTCGCGATGCGGATCATCCAGCGCACGATGTCGATGCCGGTCACCATCTCGGTCACCGGGTGCTCGACCTGGATGCGCGTGTTCATCTCGATGAAGAAGAACTCGCCGGTGGCTTCGTCGAACAGGTATTCGAGCGTGCCGGCGCCCCGGTAGCCGACGCGGGTCGCCAGCCGCACGGCCGACCCGCAAAGGCTCGCCCGTTGCTCGGCCGACAAACAGGCGGCGGGCGCTTCCTCCCAGACCTTCTGGCGGCGGCGCTGCAGCGAGCATTCGCGCTCGTAGAGGTGGATGGCGTGCGTCCCGTCGCCGAGCACCTGCACCTCGACGTGCCGCGCCCGGGCGACGAAGCGCTCCAGGTACAACCCGCCGTCCCCGAACGCCGCCTTGGCCTCGGCCCCCGCCTGCGGCAGGAGGGCGACGAGCTCCGCCTCGTTTCGCGCCACGCGGATGCCACGTCCGCCGCCGCCGGCCGCCGCCTTGATCATCACCGGGTAGCCGACCGTGGCCGCCGCTTCGCGCGCCGCCTCGACGCCGTCCACGAC
>CAXUCL010000301.1:0-2353 GCA_964249395.1 uncultured Rhizobiaceae bacterium | reverse complement strand
CTCCTTCTGCCCGGCCGCCGAGCAGACCTCGCGCGAAATGTCCATCGGCGGCCCCGCGCCGATCGTCGGCAGGTCGCTCACGAGCGTCGTCTTCGTCGCCGGATCGGTGCGGAACCCCTCCTCCAGAAGTTCGGCCACCTGCCGGTCGCGCGCGATCGGCCCGCTGGCGCCGAGCACCACGGCGACCAGCGTGCGCCCGTTTCGCGTCGCGGAGGCGACGAGGTTGAAGCCGGACGCGCAGATGTAGCCGGTCTTCATGCCGTCGGCGCCGGCGAAGCGGCCGAGCAGCGAATTGGTGTTGTTGATGGTCTGCGCGCCGGTGGCGATCGCCTCGGTCGCGAACAGGTCCCTGAAATCCGGGAAGTCGCGGCGCAGGCGCACGCCGAGGATCGCCAGGTCCTTCGCGCTCGAATACTGCCCTTCGCCCGGCAGGCCGTTCGGGTTGACGAAGCGCGTGTCGCGCATCCCGATCGCCGCGGCCTCGCGGTTCATCGCGTCGATGAAGTCGAGGAGCGAGCCGTCGCGGCCGAGAGTCTGCCCGATGGCGAAGGCCACGTCGTTGGCGGACTTCACCAGCAGCATCCGCAGCGCCGCGTCGAGGCGCATCACCGAGCCGGGCGGGAACCCCATCTTGGACGGCGCCTGGCCCGCCGCGTAGCGCGTCATCACCACCGGCGTGTCGGCCGCCGCGCGGCCGTCCTCGATCGCCTTCAAGGCGACGTAGGCCGTCATCAGCTTGGCGGTGGAGGCCGGATACCAGCGCATGGAGGCGTACTGCGCCGACAGGACCTTGCCGGTCGCGACGTCCACCACCACCGACGTCTCGGCCCGCGCCGGCGCGGCGAGACCGATCGCAAGCATCGCCAGCAACGGCACGGCTTTCGCGCGCTTGAACAAGGCAGCAGTTCCTTTCGATCGGCCGACGCCGCGACGCCCGTGAAGGCCCGTCGCGTCGCCGGCGGACGCGTGCGCGATTATCTGGCCTCTGTGACCGGGACGTGGCAAGCATCGAACCGATGATCGGCCAACGAAACCGGTGACGACTTGAGCGATCCGTCGATGGGCGAGGCCGAAGCGGCGGAGATCGCCGGGTGGCGCCGGCACCTCCATGCGCGGCCCGAGCTTCTCTACGACACGCACGAGACCGCCGCCTTCGTCGCGGCCAAACTCGAAGCCTTCGGCTGCGACCGCGTGGAAACCGGCATCGGCCGCGCCGGCGTCGTCGGCGTCGTCGATGGCTCGGCGGGCGACGCGGGACGCTGCATCGCGCTGCGCGCCGACATGGACGCCCTGCCGATCACGGAAGAAACCGGCCTCCCCTACCGCTCGCAGGCGACCGGCCGCATGCACGCCTGCGGCCACGACGGCCATACGGCGATACTGCTCGGCGCCGCGCGGCGACTTGCAGGCACGCGGCGCTTCACGGGCTCGGTCGCCCTGGTGTTCCAGCCGGCGGAGGAAGGCGGCGCCGGCGCGAAGGCGATGCTCGACGACGGCCTCCTCGACCGCTTCGCCATCCGCGAAGTCTACGGCATGCACAACCTGCCGGGGCTGCCCGTCGGCCGATTCGCGGTGCGCCCCGGCCCGATCATGGCCTCCACCGACACCTTCGCCGTCACCATCCGCGGCCGGGGCGGCCACGCGGCGATCCCGCAGCTCGCCGTCGACCCGATCCTCGCCGGCGCGGCGCTGGTGCAGGCGCTGCAACAGGTCGCCGCGCGCAACGTCGACCCGCTCGGCAGCGTGGTGGTGTCCGTGACGCGGTTCCACGGCGGCTTCGCCAACAACGTGATCCCGGAAACCGCGGAGGTGTCCGGCACGGTGCGGGCGCTGGACGAGGCGACGCGGACGCTCGCCGAACGGCGCATCCGCGGGATCGCCGCGGGCATCGGCGCCGCGCACGGAACGACGATGGAAACGTCCTACGTCCGCCACTACCCGGTGACGCGCAACGACCCGGAACGCGCCGCCTTCTGCGCCGGCGTGATGCGCGAGGTCGCGGGCGCGGAAAACGTCGACGCCGCCGCGGACCCGCTGATGGGCGGCGAGGACTTCAGCTTCCTTCTGAACGAGCGTCCCGGCGCCTTCGCGTTCATCGGCAACGGCGACACCGCCAGCCTGCACCACCCGGCCTACGACTTCGCGGACGCGGCGATCCCGTTCGGCGTCGCCTACTGGCAGCGCCTCGCCGAACGGGCGCTCGCGCCTTGACCCTGCCGCACCCTCGCCGGATGCGGTGCGGCGAAGCATTCTCAGCACAGCGCCAAGGGTCGCGACGCGATCCGAACGGCGCCCGAAGGAACCGCATGTTCTGCCGTCCCCTGCCATCGGTTCTCGTTGCCCTCCTCATGTC
>CAXUCL010000300.1:0-2359 GCA_964249395.1 uncultured Rhizobiaceae bacterium | reverse complement strand
CCGCCGAACGCGCCGCCGGCCCCCGAACCCTTCGACGCCTTCGCCGCGTTCCTGCAGCCAGAAACCGACGCCGGCACCGTGTCGCTGGAGCGCGCGAAGGATGGCGTCCTGGTGCGCCTGCGCAACAAGGGCCTCTTCGACACCGGCAGCGCCGAGGTGAAGCCGGACTTTCGCGCCCTGCTGGCCAAGATCGGCGGCGCGCTGGCGTCCGACTCGATGCGGGCCGTGGTGATCGGGCACACCGACGACGTGCCGATCCGCACCGTGCAGTATCCGTCGAACTGGGACCTGTCGCAGGCGCGCGCGAAGGCCGTGGCGGACGTCCTGAGCGGCTTGGCGGGACCCGGCCAGGTCGGCTTCGAAGGGCGCGCCGACACCGAACCGGTGGCCGACAACGCGACCGAGGAAGGGCGCGAGGCGAACCGGCGAACCGAGATCCTCGTCACCGGAACCCCGGGTCCGCCGGGCACCGGCCCCGGCGACGCGCCGCTCTCGGGGGCTGACCGATGAATCCGCTCAATCTCTATTACACGATCCGCGCCTACGTCGATTCCTACGCCGGGATCATCGGCGGGCGCTTCCTGTCGATCGTCTGGCTGCTGGCGATCGTCATCGTCATCTGGTTCTACGGCTCGTATATCGGGTTCGGGACCTTCCAGCCGCTCGCGCCGGCCTTCAACCGCCTGATCGCCATCGGGATCGCCGTCGTCGGCTGGCTCGGCTGGCTGGCCTGGAGCTGGTTCCGCCGCGGCCGCGCCGACGCGGCGATGATCGACGCCGTCGCCGGCGACACGGACAAGGCGGAGGCGGCCGCCGAGGCCCGGGCCGAGGTCGACGCGCTGCGCGGCCGCCTGCGCGAGGCGATGGTGGTGCTGCGCAAGACCGTGCGGCGCCGCTTCGGCTACGTCTACGAACTGCCTTGGTACCTGGTGATGGGAGCGCCGGGCTCCGGCAAGACCACCAGCATCGTCAATTCCGGCCTGAAGTTCCCGCTCGGCGAGGCCGCCGGCGCCGAGCCGGTGCGCGGCGTCGGCGGCACGCGCAACTGCAACTGGTGGTTCGCGGAAGAAGCGATCCTCGTCGACACGGCGGGCCGCTACACGACGCAGGGCGACATGCGCGGCGTCGACAAGGCCGGCTGGCAGGGCTTCCTGCAGATGCTGCGCAAGCACCGGCGCGCCCAGCCGGTGAACGGCGTCGTGCTGACGCTGTCGATCGCCGACCTCCTGGAGCGCGATCCCGGCGAGCAGCTGGAGGAAGTGCGCGCCATTCGCCAGCGCTTGTCGGAGATGGACGAGACCTTCGGCGCCCGCGTCCCGGTCTACCTAGTTCTCACCAAGGCCGACCTGCTCGACGGCTTCGTGCCGTTCTTCGACGGCCTCGCGCGGCCCGAACGCGAGCAGGTGTGGGGCATGACCTTCGACCTGCCCGCCAGCCAGGCGGCGGACGGGCTGCCGGACAGCTTCGTCGGCGAGTTCGAGCTGTTGCGCGCCCGAATCGGCGCCATGCTGATGGAGCGCCTGCAGCAGGAACCCGACATCGACGTGCGCGGCCGCATCTTCCGCCTGCCGGCGCAGCTCGCCCGTTTGCGCGAGCCGGTGCGCGAGATCGTCGCCGAGCTTTGCTCGGGCTCGAAGCTGGTGTCCGCGCCGCTGGTGCGCGGCGTCTACCTCGTGTCCGGCGTGCAGGACGGCGACGGCGCGCCGGCCGCCGCTGTGGCAGCTGCCGCCAACCGCGGGCGCAGCCTCCGGCGCAGCTACTTCCTGTCCGGCCTGTTCACCAACGTCATCTTCGCGGAAGCGGCCCTCGTCGCCCGCGACAAGCGCCTGACCGGCCGGCGCCTCGCGGTGCGCCGGGCCGCCGGCGCGGTCGCCGCCGCGCTTCTCGTGCTCGTGCTGGCGGGCTGGACGAGCGCCTATTTCTTCAACCGCGCGGCGATCCGGCAGGCCGACGCCGCCACCGTGCGATACAGCGCGCTCGCGCGGGACATTCCGGTGCGAAACGTGGCCGACGCCGAGTTCGGCCGGGTCCTGCCGGCGCTGGACGCGCTGCGCGCCGCGGCGAACGGCTTCGAGCGCCGGCGCCTCGTGTCGCTCGGGTTCGGCCTCGACCAGCGCGACAAGATCGAGAGTGGCCAGCGCCTGTCGTACGCGCGCGCGCTGAACGCCCTGCTCCTGCCGCGCCTCCTGGTGCATCTCCAGACCGAGCTCCGCCGGACAAACGCGTCGGCCGAGGCGACCTTCGACGACCTGAAGCTCTATGGAATGCTGAGCGGCCTCGGGCCGATGGACCGGGACTACGCCGCCGACCGAGCCGCGGCGATCTTCGCCGTGCTGTACCCCGGCGACGGGAGCGCCGC
>CAXUCL010000299.1:0-2371 GCA_964249395.1 uncultured Rhizobiaceae bacterium | reverse complement strand
GTCCAGGATGTCGTCGATCAGGCTCATGCGCGTTTTCCGATGCCGGCGCCGCAGTGTTCCCGCGATCTGGGACGATCGAGGCGTCGTCGCCAAGCGAGGGGTGGGCGCCTTGGACGATCGAACCGGAAAACTAGACTGTCGAACATCCGAACGCCACGGCCGCGCCCGCTGCGCTTGGGTTCGGCGCGGCCGTGGCTTGCGCGCGCCGACTTCGACCTGCTCAGCCCGGACACGCTCGCCGTGCGCCGCGTCCGGGCCGGCGGCCTGCTCGTGCGTCAGGCGGCTCGGCCGCCGCGGTCAGACGGCGTCCATCTCTTCCGTCGCGTCCAGCATCGCGTCCAGTTCCTCGGCGACGAGGTCCAGCTGCTCGCGCGTCGCCTCCACCGTCATCTCGGTCCCGTCGGCGGCGGCGAGGTGGAGCGTCGCGCCCTCGCCGTCGCCGATCGGCTTGATCTCGAAGGTCTTGAGCTTCTGCGCTTGCGCCATGGGTTTTTGCCCTTCCGGTCGGTTCAAAGGATCGGGGGAACGGCACCGCGCGGCTTTCGTCGCCGCCTGCGCCCAGGTGTCGCGGCACGCCCGGGCAGGCCTCACGCTCCCGTCGGGGCCACCGGCGTCCAACGGACGTCGTCGATGTGCCGCGCGTTCGTCGCCAGCATAACGAGGCGGTCGAAGCCGAGCGCGCCGCCGCTGGCCTCCGGCATCAGGGCCAGCGCCGCCAGGAAGTCCTCGTCGATGGGGTAGCGCTCGCCGTAAACCCGCGCCTTCTCGTTCATCGCCGCTTCGAAGCGGCGGCGCTGCTCGCTGGCGTCGGTGAGCTCGCCGAAGGCGTTGGCGAGCTCGACGCCGCAGCAGTAGAGCTCGAAGCGCTCGGCGACGCGCCCGTCGACTGGGCTCGGGCGGGCGAGCGCCGCCTCCGCCACCGGGTATTCGGAGAGTATCGTCGCGCGACCCAAGCCCAGCCGCGGCTCGATCCGCTCCACCAGGACGCGGCTGAACAGGTCGCCCCACGTGTCGTCGGCGACCGTGCGGATGCCGGCGGCGCTTGCGGCGGCGGCGAGTCCGTCCCGGTCCGTATCCCCGTCCGCCGCGACCGTCGCCAGGAGGTCGATGCCGGCGAAGCGGTGGAACGCTTCCGCGACGCTGAGCCGTTCCGGCTCGGCGAAGGGGTCGACCTCCTGGCCGCGATAGGCCAAGCGGCGGGCGCACGCCGCGTCCGCCGCGAGCGCGAGAACGCTTGCGCAGTCCCGCATCAGCGCCTCGTAGGGCTCAGCCGCCCGGTACCATTCCAGCATGGTGAACTCCGGGCTGTGCAGGGGCCCGCGCTCGCGGTTGCGCCAGACGGGACCGAGGGTGAACAAGCGCGGCTCGCCGGCGGCGAGGAGCTTCTTGCAGGCGAATTCCGGCGAGGTGTGGAGAAAGAACGGCGTCCGCGCCTCGTCCGCGCCGACCGCTTCGGTCGCGAAGGCGGACAGGTGCGCCTCGTTGCCGGGCGAGACCTGCAACGCCGCGGTCTCGACCTCGACGAAGTCGCGGGCGGCGAACCAGGCGCGCAAGGCGGCCGCGATCCGGTTGCGGGCGAGGAGCCGCGGCCGCCGGTCGGCGTGGACGTCTGGCGCCCACCAGGGCGAGGCGGCTGGAAGCGCGGGCATGGGAGCGGACCGGGTGGCGAAGGAAACGGGAATGGGTTAGTGCGGCGACACCGCGCCAGCGGCGCGCAACCGATCGAACGACAGGAACCCCGCCCCGTGGTCAAGGTCATCGCCTCATCGCTCCGCAAAGGCAACGTCGTGGAACGCGAGGACGGCAAGCTCTACGTGGTCCTGTCGGCCGAGAACATCCATCCCGGCAAGGGCACGCCGGTGACGCAGCTCGACATGCGCCGCATCGTCGACGGCGTGAAGGTGTCGGAGCGCTACCGCACCACCGAGCAGGTGGAGCGCGCCTTCGTGGAGGACCGCGACCACACCTTCCTCTACGCCGACGACGAGGGGTTCCACTTCATGAACCCGGAGAACTTCGACCAGGTCGCCGTGCCGGCGGACGTCGTCGGCGACGCGGCGCCCTACCTCATCGAGAACATGACGGTTCAGGTGTCGCAGCACAACGGCGTGCCGCTGGCCATCGAGCTGCCGCAGCGCGTCGTGTTCGAGGTGGCCGAGACCGAGCCGGTGACCAAGGGCCAGACCGCGTCCTCGTCCTACAAGCCGGCGATCCTGTCGAACGGCGTGCGCACTACCGTGCCGCCGCACGTCGGCGTCGGCACCCGCGTCGTGATCATGACGGCGGACGGCTCCTACGTGGAACGCGCCAAGGACTGACAACGCCGCCGAGGCGACGCGCCGGGACCGCGCCGCCGCGACGCGTCGCGGGG
>CAXUCL010000298.1:0-2372 GCA_964249395.1 uncultured Rhizobiaceae bacterium | reverse complement strand
ATCAGCACCAGCGCGTCGATGCGGTTGCGCACGTCCGGGTGGGTGGAGAACAGGCCGTCCATGCGCCGGCCCGAAAGCGGATTGACGATGAACATGTGGGCGGTGGCCGGGTGGCGCTCGGCCGCCGCGTTCACCGTGCGGCCGGGCGCTTGCGCGAGCTTCTCCAGCGCCGAGGCGAGCCAGCGCGGGTTGCCGCAGATCTCGGCGCCACGCCGGTCGGCGGCGTATTCGCGGGTGCGCGAGATCGCCATCTGAACGACCATCGCCGCGAACGGCGCGACCACGACGCCGAGGGGGAGACCGATCGCGCCGAGCGGGCCGCCGCTGTTGCCGCGGCCGCCGAAGGCCGCGAAGTTGCCGAGCGTCGAGACCGCACCGGCGAGCGTCGCGGTGAGCGTCATGACCAGCGTGTCGCGGTTCTGGACGTGCGCGAGTTCGTGCGCCATGACGCCCGCCACCTCTTCCCTGCTCATCCGCGCCAGCAACCCGGTGGTGGCGGCCACCGCGGCGTTTTCCGGGTTGCGGCCGGTGGCGAAGGCGTTCGGCTGGTCCTCTTCGATCAGGTAGACGCGCGGCATCGGCAGCCCGGCCGCGCCCGCCAGCCCCGCGACGATGCGGTGCAGTTCCGGCGCGGTGCGGGCGTCGACCTCCACCGCCCGGTGCATCCGCAGCACCAGCTTGTCGGCGTTCCAGTAGGCGAAGAGGTTGGTGGCGCCGGCGAGCGCCAAGGCCAGCAGCATGCCGCGCGGGCCGCCGAGGAGGAAGCCGAGCCCCATGAACAGCGCGGTCATGGCGGCGATCAAGAGGGCCGTCTTGGTGGTGTTCATCGGCGGGCGCGGTCCTTTCGCGGCACGGGCGCGTTCATGAGCGAAAATGGGGTGCGCGCGCCGCCGCTTCAACGCGCCCGCCGGGCATGGGTCGGCCTCGAATGTTTCACGTGAAACATTCGGGGCGCCTCACCGGGCGGCCGCGATCGCCGCGGTCAGGCTGCCGGTCGCCGGATAGAGCGGGATCAGCACCGCCTGCAGCGCGTGGTAGATGTCGGGAAAGCCGCGGAACAGCCGGTTGGCGGGGCGCAGGTCTTGCCGCAGCTCCGGGCGCCAGCCGCCGGTCGCGGGATCGATCAGGTGCGCGGCGGCGAAGCGCCAGCAGCGCTCGTAGGCGTCCTCGTGGAAGGCGTCCGGCCGGTGCTCGCAGAGCCAGTGCGCCGCGGCCAGGGCTTCCGCCACCGGCCACCACAGCTTCTCGCGCATGACGGGCCGGTCCTCGAAGTCGAGCGTGTAGAAGAAGCCGCCGTGTTGCTCGTCCCAGCCGAAGCGGAACGCGTTGCGGAACAGGCGCTCGGCCGCGTCCGGCATCCAGTCGTGGCGATGATCGCCCAGCACCCAGAGCTGGAGAAGCAGCCGCGACCATTCCAGCCAATGGCCGGGCGTCATGCCGGCGGGGCGGAACATCTCATCGCCGGCAAAATCGCGGTCGAGCGTCCAGTCGGCGCGGAAGTGCTCCGGCACGCGCCAGGCGAGGCCGGCCGCGAAGCGCTGGATCAGGAACGCGGCGATCCGCTCGGCCCGGTCGAGGTGCCGGCGCTCGCCCGTCGCCTCGAAAGCGGCCATCAGGGCCTCCGTCAGGTGCATGTTGCTGTTCTGCCCGCGATAAGGCGACAGCGGCGCCCAATCGCGCGTGAAGCCGTCGGCGGCCGCGCCGCGGTCCTCCTCCCAAAAGCGCAGGTCGAGGAGCTGGTCGGCTTCCAAGAGCAGCGCCGCGCCGTGCGGGCTGGCCGCCACGGCGGCGCTCGCCCCGGCGAGCAGAACGAAGGCGTGGCCGTAGGCTTGCTTCGTGTCGTCCACGGGACCCGCCGCGTCGACGCTCCAGAAGAAGCCGCCGTGGTCGGGGTCGCGGTGGCGCTCGGTCACGAAGCGCAGCCCGTGCTCGACGATCCGCCCGGCGCCCGGCCGTTCGAGGAGCTGGGCGATCGCGAAGGCGTGGACGGTGCGCGTCGCCTCGTGCAGGGCGCGCGGGCCGTTTGGCGCGTCCTGCATCGGCTGCCCGTCGGTTCCAAGCGCCAGGAAGCCGCCGGCGGGGTCGAGCGAGCGCTCGAACAGCGCGAACAGCTTGTCGGCCGCCGCGCGGAGCTCCGCCCGGTGCGCCGCGCTTTGCCGGAACGTCGCCGCTGGTTCGCTCATGGTCGCCGCCTCCTTCGCCTCCGTCACGCCCGCTTGCAATTCGCGCGGCGCGTGCCGATGTCCAGCGTCATGAGCGCGTCCCGTCCGCCCTTGGAGCCCCCGACCGCCGAGCCCGCGACCGCCGGGCTTACCGCCGCCGAGCCGGAACCGGCGCGGCTCGCCGCTCGCGCAGATCCGTGGCCAGGCGCC
>CAXUCL010000297.1:0-2406 GCA_964249395.1 uncultured Rhizobiaceae bacterium | reverse complement strand
GTCCCAACGCATCGCCGCGATCGGCCCCGAGCCGCCGCGCCGCAGCACCGCCTCGCGCGCGTCGACGAAGCGCACGGCCAGGATCATGCCGTCGTCGAAGCCCGCCGCCAGCATGTCCTCGTCCGGGTGGCACGAGACGCTCGTCACGGTCGCGTCGCCGCGCGTGCCGAGTTCGAGCGGCGCCTTGTTCATCGGACCGTCGCGTCCGGCGAAGGGCCAGACGATCGCCGCCGGCGCGCCCGACGTCGCCAGGTAGCGGCCCTTGGCCGCCCAGCTCCAGCTCTTCACCTTGGTTGGGTAGCCGGTCATCCGCATGTGGCGGCCGTCCTCCAGCCGCCAGCCGTGCAGGGCGTTCTCCTGCATACGGGTGACGAGGAAGCGCCCGTCCGGCGAGAAGGCGACGCCCGTGTGGGCGCCCTTCCATTCGAGCTGCGCCGGAGCGCCGCTCGTCGCCGGGTAGTGGAGCGTCGCGCCGTCGTAGCGGGCGAGCGCCAGGCGCAGGCCCTTCGGCGCCAGGGCGACGTCCTCCACCGTGCGAGCGTGGGCGACCTCGTGCGTCTGCCCGTCGGCCCGCACGAAGGCGCTGCGGCCGGAGGCGAAGGCCACGGCCCCGTTCGGGCCGCCCCCCACGCAGGTGACCCAGCGCCGGCCGAGGCTCGCGACCTCCACCGAGGCGCCCGGGCCGGCGGTTTCGACCACCCGGCCGTCCTCGCCGCCGGTCAGGAGCCGCTCGGCATGGGCGTCGAAGCGCGCCACGGTCAGGCCGCCGCGGTGCAGCTCCACGACGCCGGCGTCGCCGCCGAGCGCCGGAAAGCGCACCGTTCCGTCGGCGAGCGCGAACGCCGGCTCGCCGCCGAGAAAGCCGGCGGCCTCGACGAAGGCGCCGAGATCGTGCGAGGCGACGGTCGGCATCAGGCTCGCGCGGGAGCCTTGGCGGCGCAGCCCAGGAAGCCGGCTTCGAGCGCGCGGGCGTCCAGTTCGCGGCCGATGAACACGAGCCGCGATTCGCGCGCCTCGTTTGCCCGCCACGCGCGCTGGTGGTCGCCTTCGATGATCATGTGGACGCCCTGCACGACGTAGCGGTCGGCGTCGCCGGCAAACGCGATGATGCCTTTCAAGCGCAGGATGTTCGGACCCTGTTCCTGGGTCAGCTTCTGGATCCACGGCAGGAACGTCCTGCTGTCCATTTCGGGGCCGCGCAGCGACACCGAGTTCACCGTCACGTCGTGGATCGGCGCGAAGGCTTCGCGCTTGGCGTCGTGGTCGTGGCCGGCGTGGTCGTGATGCGCGTGACCGTGGTGGTCGTGACCGTCGTGGCCATGGTGATGATGGTCGTGACCGCAGTCCGGGCCGCAGTTGTGTTCGTCGTGCGCGGCTTCCGCGCCGCTGAGGAACGCCGGGTCGGCGTCCAGCACGCGCGCGAGGTCGAAGGCTCCCTGGCCGAGCACCCGGTGCAGCGGGATCGCGGCGCGCTCCGTGCGATAAATCACGGCGTGCGGGTTGATGCGGCGCACCGTCGCCTCGACCCGGCCGAGCTCCTCGGCCGAAACGAGGTCCGTCTTGTTCACGAGCACCACGTCGGCGAAGGCGATCTGGTCCTCGGCCTCGCGCGAGTCCTTCAACCGCAGCGGCAGGTGCTTGGCGTCCACCAGCGCCACCACGGCGTCGAGCTTGGTCTTGGCGCGCACGTCGTCGTCCATGAAGAAGGTCTGCGCCACGGGCACCGGGTCGGCGAGGCCGGTGGTTTCCACCACGATCGCGTCGAAGCGGCCGCGCCGCTTGGTGAGCCCTTCCACGACGCGCACCAGGTCGCCGCGCACCGTGCAGCAGACGCAGCCGTTGTTCATCTCGTAGATCTCCTCGTCGCTTTCCACGATGAGGTCGTTGTCGATGCCGATCTCGCCGAACTCGTTGACGATCACCGCGTAGCGCCGGCCGTGGTCCTCGGTCAGGATGCGGTTGAGCAGCGTCGTCTTGCCCGAGCCGAGATAGCCGGTGAGCACGGTGACGGGGATCTGGGCGGGAGCGGCGGCGGCCGCGTTGGTGTCGGACATCGGATCCGTCTCCTGGAAGGTGGGAGCGATATAGGCGAGCGGCCGCGCGAATGCAGGGCCGCCCACTGCCGGCGGGGCGTGGACAATGACGAACCGCTTGGGCATCTTCCGCGCCGCGCCCCCGCGACCGGCCCCGAGGCTCCATGACCGGCAAGAAGAAGAAGCGCTCGAGCCTCCATCAGCTCGGGCTCGCCGCGCGCGCCGGACGCACGGCGCTGTCGGCCGAGCTCGCGAGCCTCGACCTGCATCCGGGCCAGGACGCCGTGCTTCTCGTTCTCGACGCCGACGACGGGCTGTCGCTGCGCGACCTGGCCGACCGCCTCGCCGTCCGGCCGCCCACGGTCACCAAGAC
>CAXUCL010000296.1:0-2437 GCA_964249395.1 uncultured Rhizobiaceae bacterium | reverse complement strand
GCCTCATCGCCGCCGTCGGCCCGGCCGCCGACCTCCTGGCGGGTCTCGGCCCGGACGTGCACCTCGTCGACCACCGCCGTTATCTCGTGACGCCGGGCTTCGTCGACCCGCACCTCCACATGCCGCAGACGCAGGTGATCGGCTCGTTCGGCGCCGAGCTTATGGAATGGCTGGAGCGCTACACGTTCCCGGAGGAAAGCCGCTACGGCGACCACGACGTCGCGCACGAGGCCTCCGTGTTCCTCGTCGACGAGCTGCTTCGCGCCGGCACCACCACGGCCGGCGTCTACTGCACCAGCCATCCGCAGAGCGTCGACGCCTTCATGGCCGAATGCGCGCGCCGTTCCTTGCGCATGGTGGCCGGCAAGGTGATGATGGATCGCAACGCCCCGCCGGCGTTGCTCGACACGCCCGAGCGCGCCTACGCCGAAACGAAGGCGGCGATCGAGCGCTGGCACGGACGGGACCGGCTGGAGATCGCGATCACGCCGCGCTTCGCCCCGACCTCGACGGAGGCGCAGCTCGCGGCGGCGGGTCGCCTGGCCCGCGAGTACCCGGATCTTTGCGTCCAGACGCACCTTGCCGAGAACCACGGCGAGATCCGCCTCGTGTCCGAGCTGTTCCCGGCGGACACGGACTACGCCGCGGTCTACGAGCGCTTCGGCCTCGTGCGGCGCCGGGCGCTGTTCGGGCACTGCATCCACCTGAGCGAGCGCGAGCGCCTGGCGTTGGGGCGGGCCGGCGCGTCGGCGGTCTTCTGCCCGACCTCGAACCTGTTCCTTGGCTCCGGCCTGTTCGACCTCGCGGGAGCCCGCGCCGCCGGCATGCGGGTCGGCCTCGCCACCGACATCGGCGGCGGCACCAGCTATTCCATGCTGCAAACGGCGGCCGAGGCCTACAAGGCGCTGGCGCTGCGCGGCCAGCGCCTCACCGCCTTCGAGGCCTTCCACCTGATGACGGCCGGCAACGCCGACGCGATGGGGCTTGGCGACCGGATCGGGCGCCTGGCGCCCGGCATGGAGGCCGATCTGGTGGTGCTCGACTTGGGAGCCACCCCCGCCATGCGCCGGCGGATGGAGCGAGCCGCGTCGCTCGCCGAGGAGCTGTTCGCGCTGATGACCATGGGCGACGACCGCGCGGTGGTGGCGACCTACGCGATGGGCCGCCGCGTCCATGACCGGCAGGGTCTCCTGTCGCCGGAAGCCCCGCCGCCGCCCGCCGCGCCGCCGTCCTTCCTCGACGATCCCGGGGAAGGGGACGCAGCCGTGCCGCAGCAGTAAAAAGCCGCGCTTCGCCGCGACAAGGCGGCCGGCCCGCCTATAACAACCGCGACGAGCCGGCAGTGAGCGCCGGCGACGAGGGGAGAACAGGCGATGCGGTTGGTGCGGTTCGGCGAAGCAGGTGCGGAGAAGCCGGGACTGATCGACGCCGAGAACGTGCTGCGCGACCTGTCGAACGAGATCGACGACATTCGCGGTCCGCACCTGTCGCGCGCCGGGCTGGAGCGCATCCGCCGGCTCGACCCGAAAAGCCTGCCGAAGGCCGATCCGTCGCACCGCCTGGGACCGCCCGTCGCCGGCACCACCAACTTCCTGGCGATCGGCCTCAACTACGCCGACCACGCGGCCGAAACGGGTGCAGAGGTGCCGGACGAGCCGATCGTCTTCAACAAGGCCCTGTCCTCCATCGCCGGTCCGCACGACGAGATCGTCATCCCGAAGGGGTCCGTCGCGACCGACTGGGAGGTCGAGATCGCCGTGGTCATCGGCGAGCGCGCCTACAACGTCTCGGAAGAACAGGCGATGGACCACGTCGCCGGCTTCTGCCTGTGCAACGACGTGTCGGAGCGCGACTGGCAGAAGAACCGCGGCGGCCAATGGACGAAGGGCAAGAGCGCCCCGGGCTTCGGGCCGCTCGGCCCTTGGCTGGTGACGCCGGACGAGCTCGGCGACCCGCAGGGCGTCGATCTTTGGCTCGACGTCAACGGCGAGCGACGCCAGACGGGCTCCACGGCCACCATGATCTTCGGCGTGCGGCACCTCGTGTCCTACCTGTCCGGCTTCATGGCGCTCGAACCCGGCGACGTGATCACCACCGGCACGCCGCCCGGCGTCGGCGCCGGAATGGAGCCGCCGCAGTTCCTGAAAGGCGGCGACCGGATCGCGCTCGGCGGCACGCGGCTCGGCGAGCAGCGGGCGCGCGTCGCGGCCTTCTCGGGCTGAACGGCTCGGTCCGGAATAAAGCCGTCGCGTCGCAACCCTCTCCGCCGCCCGGCATTGCCCGACCGACGAAAAACGAACCCCGCGGTTCCCGGGCGCGGCTAGCGCCGCGAAACGGGCGGCGGGAACCGGATCAACGGCGAGGTGCCATGTCCGACACCATCGAACGAGCTAGGAAGCCGAAGCGCGAGACGATCGCGCCTGCTAAGGGCGCGCGC
>CAXUCL010000295.1:0-2446 GCA_964249395.1 uncultured Rhizobiaceae bacterium | reverse complement strand
CGCGAGGTCGGCGAGCGCTCCGGCCATCGCCGCCTCGTCGCCGAAGGTGCGCACCAGCCGCCGCTGCCAGCCGGCGGGCCGGCCGCGGCCCGCGAGGAAGGCTTCGAACAGGGCCTGGTCGCCGAGCAGCACCGGCGGAAACGCCAAGCCGCAGGCGGCGAGCGCCTGGAGCGTCGCGGCAAGGACCCGCGCGTCGGCGCCGGTTCGGTCGGGGTCGCCGAGGTCTTCCAGGCCCGCTTGTTGGACCTCGGCCTCGCCGCCGGCGCGGTTCTGCCGGAACACCGGCCCGCCGTAGGAATAGCGGCGTGGCAGCTCCTCGGCGGCGCGCAAGTGGGCGAGGCAGACGGGGATGGTGAAGTCGGGGCGAAGGCACAGCACCTCGCCGGCCTCGCCGCGGGTGAGGAAGATGCGCCGGCGCATCGCCTCGCCGGTGGTGTCGAGATAGGGCTCGGCCGGCTGCAGGAGCGGCACGTCCACGGCCTGCGCGCCAAGTTCGGCGAACAGCGAGGCGAGCGCGGCCTCGGCGCGCGACGGGGGCTTGAGCGGACTCAAGCGGTCAGCGGGACGGGGCAGCGCGCCGGCGGAGGATCGCTCGGACCGCCTCGATCATCCCGTCCGGATTTCCCGGCGTGTAGTCGAACACCTCCTGCCCGGCGCGCATCGCCCGCCATTCGCTGTTGTCCGCGACGCCTTCCGACAGTTGCCGGCCGAGCGCCAGGTCCTTGACCTGCACCTTGCCGGCGGCGCGCTCGTCGGGGCCTTGGATGATCACGCACGGGGCGTTGCGGCGGTCAGCGTATTGCAGCTGCTTGCCGAACTGCTTCGGGTTGCCTTGGAACACCTCGACGGGAACGGGATCGCCGAGCGGCTCGCCCGCCTCGTTCCTCGGGTTGAGCGCATCGCGCAAGATCGCGGCCATCCGCTGATAGTCGGCCATGCGCTCGCGCTCCATGACGGTGACCACCACGGGTCCGAGCCGCTCGGCGGTTTCGAGGCGCCCGAGGTTCTTCAGCGCTGTCTGAAGCCGCGACACGCCGATGGAGAAGCCGGTGGCCGGCACCGGCTGACCCATGAAGCGCGACACGAGTCCGTCGTACCGTCCGCCACCACCGACCGAGCCGAAAACGACTTTTTCCCCGCGCTCGTTGACGACCGGAAAAAGGAGCTCGGCCTCAAAGACTGGGCCAGTATAGTATTCAAGGCCGCGTACAACCGCTGGATCTATGCTTATCCTGTCGGAATATCCCGAAGAATGAATCATTCTAGCAATATTCTCAAATTCTAAACGCGTTTCTTTCCATTCTGCAGCTTTAAAACTTGAAATCATCTCTAAGAATGATGCGTTCTCTCCAAACTCCCGTTCATGCGAGGAGTACAAACTACCCCCGCCAAACCTCATGCCGCCAAAGAAAACTAACACTTCGTCTGCATTCTCGCGGTCCAATCCTACACCCGGGGTGAAGTCGCCGCTTTCATCTAATCTACCCCTGGTAAGAAGGGCTGCCACGCCATCAAAGCCAAGCCGGTCAAATTTATCGATCGCTCGCAATGCCATCAATCGACGATTGTTGCTTTCAGGTCCGCCGGGAATTGCTCGAGAAAGAATTAAGTCCCAAAACTTCCGGTTGCTCATCCGGATGACGTATTGCCCGCGCGGCACGCCGAGCGCCTCCATCGTGTCGGCCATCATCATCGCCATCTCGGCATCGGCGGACACGTTCGGCGCGCCGACGATGTCGGCGTCGAACTGGGTGAACTGCCGGAAGCGGCCCGGCCCCGGCTTCTCGTTGCGGAACACTGTGCCCACCCGGTACGAGCGGTAGGGCTTGGGCAGGTCCTCGAAGTTCTCCGCCACGAACCGGGCGAGCGGCGCCGTCAGGTCGTAGCGCAGGCTCAGCCATTCCCCGTCGTCGTCTTGCAGCGAGAACACGCCCTCGTTCGGCCGGTCGGAGTCCGGCAGGAACTTGCCGAGCGCGTCCGTGTATTCGAACATCGGCGTTTCCACCGGCTCGAAGCCGTAAGATTCATAGACGCGGCGGATGGTTTGCAGCATCCGCTGCTCCTGGAGGAGGTCGGCCGCGCTGCGGTCGGCGAAGCCGCGGGGGCGGCGCGCGCGCACGCGGCTGTGTTGCTTCTTCGCCATGGGGTCGGTCGTCTCGGATTCGCGCACGGGATCGAGCCCGCAGGCGCGGGGTGCGTCGGCTCAAGTCCCGCCTCTAGCGGATCGCCCGGCGGAATCCAACGTCGCGCCGTCCGGCGCGCCCGGTCGCGCCGTCCAACCGGAACGGGTGAAGCTTTTCCGCCCGGCGTCCGTATCTGCCGCGATGGAACACTTGCGAACACGCTTCGCGCGGGCGGTCGCCGAGCGCTTGGTCGAAATCTACGGACGCGAGGAAGCGCTCGCCGTCGCGCACCTCGTGGCAGAGCTCGAACTCGTTGTGGGCGA
>CAXUCL010000294.1:0-2449 GCA_964249395.1 uncultured Rhizobiaceae bacterium | reverse complement strand
CTGGTGGCGCCGCCATGGCTGGCGCGCCGAACGTCGCCGAAGCCCCGGTCGCCGGCGCCACCAGCGAGCCGACCGCCGCCGCCGCGCCGTCTCTCAAGCCGAAGGCCGCCCGCAAGCCGAAGAACGACCCGACCGAGTAAAGGCGCCTCGCCCGTCCGGCCCGAAGCACGACCTTCGGACCGACCCGATCGAAGACACGCAAGGAACGCCGGCCGTTGTTTCCGGCGCGTTCCAAGGAGACAAGACCATGGCACACAAGAAGGCGGGCGGCTCGTCCCGCAACGGCCGCGATTCGGAGTCCAAGCGCCTCGGCGTCAAGAAGTCAGGCGGTCAGGCGGTGATCCCCGGCAACATCATCGTGCGCCAGCGCGGCACGCGCTGGCATCCGGGCGCCGGCACCGGCATCGGCAAGGACCACACGATCTTCGCGACCGCGGAGGGCGCCGTGACCTTCCGCACCAAGGCGAGCCGCACCTACATTTCGGTCACCCCGAAGGCCGCCCCCGCCGCCGCCGCGGAATGATCGCGAGCGTCCGGCGCACCGCGACGCGGGCGCGCTGGCGCGAGAAGCGCTGACGGAACAAGCGCGCGGCGGAGCGGGAAAAGGGCGTCGGGCCGAACACCCGCGTCGCTTTTGCCGCCGCACGCGGGAGGCGCCGTCCGATTTCAGCCGCCGGTGCGATCCGAGGGATCGGACGGGCGCCCAGGACAGATGATCCATGCGGGTTCGCGCGCTGCACAGGTTCGCCGGCCCGGGGTGCTTGGCGAAGCTGCGCCCGTTCGCGGGCGTTCGCCGGTTTTGCGCCGCGCCTTGCCTCGTCCTGCTTCCGGCGCTGCTCGCCGGGTGCGCCGGCGACGCCGCCGGCCCACCCGCCGCCTTCGATCCGGGCGCCTTCTTCGACGGGTCTTTGCGCAGCCGCGGCACGGTCACGACGCTTCTCGTTTCGAGCGAGGACTTCACCGCCGGGTTTAGCGGCCGGCGCGAGGGCGACACCCTCGTTCTCGACGAGCGCTTCCGGTTTCCCGGCCGCGCGCCGCTGCAGCGCTGGCGGCTCGCGCCCGTCGGCGACGGCCGCGCCTGGCAGGGCACGGTGCAGACCGACGGCGCGTCGGGACAACCGCATCCGCCCGTGCCGGTGACGGGCCGAAACGACGCCGACGGCTTCGAGCTGATCTACGACGGCTTTGCCCCCGGCGGCGACGCCCGCTTCCGTTTCCGGCACCGCATGCGGGCGCTGGGGGAGGGCCGCGTCGAGAACCGCGTCCGCGTTTCGCGCTTCGGCCTGCCGCTCGCCGGCGCGCGCGTCGTCTTCGAGCGGGTTCCGGCGGCGAACGGTCGGTCCGACGTCGCCGGCGATTTGAGGCCGCCGCCGGATCGCGCTAAGGAACGACCCATGAAGTTTCTGGATCAGGCCAAGGTCTATGTGCGCTCCGGCGACGGCGGGGCGGGCTGCGTGTCGTTCCGGCGCGAGAAGTTCATCGAGTTCGGCGGCCCGGACGGCGGCGACGGCGGACGCGGCGGCGACGTGTTCGTGGAAGCGGTGTCGGGCCTCAACACGCTGATCGACTACCGTTACCAGCAGCACTACCGCGCGAAGACCGGCACGCACGGCATGGGCCGCAACCGCGCCGGCGCCAACGCCCCGGCCGTGACCTTGCGCGTGCCCGCCGGCACGCAGGTCTTCGCGGAAGACAACGAGACGCTCCTCTGCGACCTGACCACGGTCGGCCAGCGCGAGCGCATCGCGGCGGGCGGCAACGGCGGCTTTGGCAACGCCTACTTCAAGACCAGCGTCAACCAGGCGCCGCGCCGCGCCAATCCGGGCCTGGAGGGCCAAGAGCTGACGATCTGGCTGCGGCTGAAGCTCATCGCGGACGCGGGCGTCGTCGGCCTGCCGAACGCGGGCAAGTCGACGTTTCTCGCGTCCGTCACCGCGGCCCGCCCGAAGATCGCCGACTACCCCTTCACCACGCTGCACCCGAACCTCGGCGTCGCCACGGTCGACGGCGCCGAGTTCGTTCTCGCCGACATCCCCGGCCTCATCGAAGGGGCGCACGAGGGCGTCGGCATCGGCGACCGCTTCCTCGGGCACGTGGAGCGCACGCGCGTCCTCCTGCACCTCGTGTCCGCGACGGAGGACGACGGCGCGGGCGCCTACCGGATCGTGCGCGGCGAGCTCGAAGCCTACGGCGCGGGGCTCGCCGACAAGCCCGAGATCGTCGCCCTGTCGAAGACCGACGCGGTGGACGAGGCGACGCGGGCGGACAAGCTCGCGGCCCTGCGCGCGGCGGCAGGCGGGGCATCCGCGATCGCGCTGTCGGCCGTCAGCCGCGCCGGGATGCCGGACGCGCTGCGGGCGTTGAAACGCGCCATCGACGCGGCGACCGAGGCCGAGGCGCCGGTCGCCGCGCCCGACCCGCGCTGGCAGCGAAACCCGGCAACGGGCGC
>CAXUCL010000293.1:0-2454 GCA_964249395.1 uncultured Rhizobiaceae bacterium | reverse complement strand
CCTGCAGGGTGTGGAAGCGGGAGTAGACGCTTTCCGAGCGGCGGATCAGCTCGTCGTGCGTGCCGCGCTCGACGATCTGTCCCCGGTCCACCACCAGGATCTGGTCGGCGTTGCGGATGGTCGACAGGCGGTGGGCGACCACGAGAACGGTGCGGCCGCGCATCGCCTCGTCGAGCGCCTGCTGCACTAGGATTTCCGAACGCGTGTCGAGCGCCGAGGTCGCCTCGTCGAGCAGCAGGATCGGCGCGTCGCGCACCAGCGCGCGGGCGATCGACAGGCGCTGGCGCTGGCCGCCGGACAGGGTCATGCCGTTCTCGCCGAGCGGCGTGTCGAACCCCTTCGGCTGCCCGGCGATGAACTCGGCGGCCTGGGCGAGGCTTGCCGCCGCCTCGACCTCGGCGTCGGTGGCGTCGGGCCGGCCGAAGCGGATGTTGTCGCGGATCGTGCCCTCGAACATGTAGGGCTGCTGCGAAACGTAGGCGATGCGGCGGCGCAGCGACGCCTTGGTGACCGTGCGGATGTCGGCGCCGTCCACCAGGATGCGGCCGTCCTCCACGTCGTGGAAGCGCTGGATCAGCGCGATCACGGTGGACTTGCCGCCGCCGGACGCGCCGATCAGGGCGGTGGTGCGGCCGGCCGGGGCGGTGAAGGACAGGTTCTGCAGCACCGGCTCGCCCGGGTAGTAGCCGAACCGGACGGCGTCGAAGACGATCTCGCCGCGCGAAACCTCCAGGGCGCGGGCGCCGGGCGGGTCGGCCTGGCGGGGCTTGAGGTCGAGGACCTCGTAGATCATCTGCGCGTTCACCAGCGCCCGCTCGAGCTGCACCTGCAGCCGGGCGAGCCGGCGGGCCGGGTCGTAGGCGAGCAGGAGCGCCGTGATGAAGGCGAACATGGCGCCCGGCGAGGTGCCGTAGGCGATGGTGCGGTAGCCCGACCAGCCGACCACCGCCGCCACCGCGAGCCCCGCGACGGTTTCCGTCACCGGCCCGGAGCGCTCGGTGATCGCCGCGATGCGGTTGGAGCGCTGCTCGGCCTCGCGGATCAGCGTCTCGATGCGCCGGCGCAGGACGTCCTCCATGGTGAAGGCCTTCACCACGGTGATGCCCTGCGCCGCTTCCTGGATGGAGGCGAGGACGCGGGCGTTGAGGTCGATCGACTGGCGGGTCGCCGCGCGCAGCTTCTTGGACAGGCTGGCGATCATCCAGGCGATGAACGGGCCAGCGGTGAGCGCGATCGCCGCGAGCAGCGGATCCTGCCAGATCATCACGCCGACAAGGAACACGAGCGACAGCGCGTCGCGCGCGATGGAGGTGACGGCGATGTTCAGCGTGTCGCGGATGCCGGACACATTCTGGTTGATGCGCGCGGCCAGGTGCGCCGAGCGGTTCTCGGTGAAGAAGTCGACCGACAGCTCGGTCAGGTGGCGGAACAAGCGGCGCTGGTAGCGCGCGACGATGTTGTTGCCGATGCGGCTGAGGATCACGCCCTGCCAGTAGCTCGCCAAGCCCCGGAGGAAGAACGACAGGAACACCGCCAGCGGCAGCACCACCACCATCGCGCGGTTGAGGTCGACGAACAGCTCGTCGATCACGACCCGCATGATCCAGGCGAGAAAGGCGGTGGACGCCGACACCACCGCCAGGCAGCCGGCGGCGATCGCGTACTGGCCGACATATTCGCGCCCGTTCTCGGAAACCACGCGCTTCAGGAGGCGCAGCACGAGGCCGCGCTCCTTCGGGTCGGTCACGGAGATCCTGCGCTTGATCGGAACCGCCATTCGCCGCGTTCTCGGCCTTTCGCCGCCTTGTCGGTGCCGGCTCCTTAACCGAAGCGCGGGCCACGCGCCACGCCGGGACGGCGCATCGCTGCGACCTGTTGCCGGAGCGACCCGCGCGAAGCTTCAAGCGGAGTTTCAGGCGACCCAGCGGCGGCCGGCGGTCTCGATGCCGAAGAAGCGCGGCGAGCGGGCGAAGGCGGCGAGGCCGGCGAGCGCGGCCAAGGGCTCGGTGATGGCGAAGACCGCCATGTCGGCGAGGAGGGCCTGGTGCGGCGCCTTGTCCTCGAAGGCGGCGCGCAAGGCACGGGCGTTCAGGATGGGCAAAAGGTGCCCGATGATGCCGCCGCCGATGAACACGCCGCCGCGCGCCATGAACACCAGCGCGAGGTCGCCGGCGACGCGGCCGAGATAGGTGGAGAACAGGTCGGCCGTTTCCACCGCGTGGGGGTCCGTGCCGCTCGTCGCCGCCGCCGTGACCGCGGCCGGCTCGCGCAAGAGGGGCTCGACGCCCGCTTCCCTGCAGATCGCGCCGTAGAGGTTCACCATGCCGCGGCCGCTCAGGACCTCCTCGGCCGACACGCGCCCTTCGATCGTGTGCAAGTGCGGCCAGATCGCCCGGTCGCGCGCGGTGCGCGGCCCGAGGTCGACGTGCCCGCCCTCGCCGGCGACCGGAATCC
>CAXUCL010000292.1:0-2466 GCA_964249395.1 uncultured Rhizobiaceae bacterium | reverse complement strand
GTCGGATCGCGTCGTCGAGAACAGCATCCAGCCCGCCACGAGCAGCCAGGTCGGCCGCAAGAGGGCGACCGCCGCGGCGCGGTCGGTGAACAGGACGTGGCACAGGAGGGCGAGCGCCCCGAGGCAGCCGTAGCCGACCTGGTTCACGAGGTTGCCGCTCGACGGCGTCGCCTCGCTGACCTGCTCGAACGGCGTCAGCGTGACGAGGAGCGCCGTCAGGACGAGGCACGCCGCGAGCGTGCGCGCGCTCGCCAGGACGCCGTCGACGCGCCCGCTCCGGTCCGCCGCCGCCGCCGCCCGGAACGGCGGCTCAGTTCTGTTCGGGGCGGCGGTATTGCTCATTCACCCGGCCGATCTCGGCGAGGAAGCGGCCGACCGCGACGTTCATCGGGTAGAGCCCGATCACCGCCGAACGGGTGCGAAGTCCGAGAACGAGCGAGCGCGCGGGCGCGGCGAGGAGCAGGGCGGCGCTCTTCGCCAGCGTCCGCAGCCGGCCGCGCAGGCTCGCGTCCGCCCGGTGCTCGAGGATGCTGGACAGGGCGCCGTTGCGCAGCGAGCGGGCCTGCAGCCAGGAGAACTCGGTGCGGCGCTCCGGGGTCGACTCGAACACCGGCGCGTTCTGGCACCAGGCGAAGCGGAAGCCGCGGCGCTTGGCTCGGGCATAGAAGTCGCTGTCGCCGCCGCCGGTGAAGTTGAAGACCGGATCGAGGAACGGCTCGCCCATCGCCTCGAACACGCGGCGGCGGATCGCGACGTTGCCGGAGGAGTAGAGGATCGGAACGGGGCCGGTGCGGTCGTAGTGCGGCGTGAACACCGGGTGGCGGGCGAGCGGCTCCGTCCGGTTCCCGCCCGCGAACACCGGGACCTGCGGGCCGCCGACGCAGTCCGCTCCGGTTTCCTCCGCCGTGCGCAGGAGGTTCTCCAGCCAGTCGGCGGCCGCGCACTCGTCGTCGTCGATGGCGGCGAGGAAGCCGGCGTCGGGATACTGCGCGAGCCCCGTCGCCCAGCCGGCGTTGTAGGCGTGGCAGTTGCCGCGCGCTTCGGCGACGATCGCGAGGCCGGGCAACCGGCCGGTCTCGAAGGTGGAGCGCGCCGCTTCGAGCCCGGCGAGGCCCGCCGCGTCGTTCTCCACCACCACCACGGCGAAGCGGCGTCGCGTGCGCTGCGCGGCGAGCGAGTCGAGGGTGCGCGCGAGGTGCTCGGGCCGCCGGAAGGTCGGCAGCACCACGACGCACTCGGCGCTTCCGGCGTCCGGCGAGCGCGCCTCGATCCGCACCGTTTCGCTCACGAGATCGGCTCCGTCGGCTCAAAGTCCGGCGCCGACACGAGGGCGCGCGGGGCGCATTGAAGCAGGCGGCGGTGAACAAAGCCTCAAGAGCCGCGACGCGCGGCGGCGGCAACCAACCGTTGAGGATACGGCGGGATATCCGATCCCGACTTGACGTGGCGTCAAGACATCCGGCCCCATCGTAGCGGCGATCGCCTCGTTCGAGCCGGACCGCCCGATGCACCTCCTTTTCATCAGCTCGATGCTGCCGGACGACGAGCCGCGCACCGGCTTCGCCGTCGCCAACCGCGCCGTCGCGGCCGAATACCGCCGCCAGGGCGTGCGGTTGAGCTTCGCCGGCTTCCGCCGGCCGGGCGGGCGGCTGCCGCGACCGGGCGAGGTGGCGCTTGGCATCCTCGACGTCGAGAACGCGACGGCGACGTTCGCCAAGAAGGCCGAATGGCTGTTGCGGGCCTTCGCGCTCGGTTTGCCGGTTTCGGCCGCCAAGCTCGCGACGATGGAGGGCGCTGCCCTCGCCGCCCTCCTCGACGCGGCCGGGCCGGTGGACGGCTACATCCTGAACTCGATCCAGATGCCGGCGGCCTACCCGTTCCTCGCGCGCGCCAAGCCGGCGATCTTCGTCGCCCACAACGTCGAGCATCGCTCGGCGGCCGAGAACGCCCGCAACGCCGGAACGCGGCTGAAGCGCTACCTCTACGAGCGCGAGTCGGAGCTCCTGCGGGCGGCCGAGCTCGCCGTCTGCAGCCAAGCCCGCGTCGTCCACACGTTCAGCGCCGACGACATTCCGGGCCTCGGCCTCGCCGACCATCCCGCGACCTTCGTTCTGCCCCTGACCTTCGGCCGCGCGCCCGCGGTCGACGACGGCGTGCGCTCGCACGACGTCGGGCTGATCGGCACCTGGAGCTGGGCGCCGAACCGGGTCGGGCTCGACTGGTTCGTGTCGCAGGTCGCCCCGCTCCTGCCCGGCGACCTGCGGATCGCGGTGGCGGGCACCTTCGACGGACCGCCGCCGAAGGCCCCGCCGAACGTCGCCTTTCTCGGCCGGGTGCCGGACGCGGGGATCTTCGTGCGGCAGAGCCGCGTCATGGCGCTCGCCGCGCGCGGCGGCACCGGCGTGCAGTTGAAGACGATCGAGGCGCTGGAGGAAGGCATGCCGGCGGTGGCGACGCGCTCGGCCC
>CAXUCL010000291.1:0-2469 GCA_964249395.1 uncultured Rhizobiaceae bacterium | reverse complement strand
GTCTAGCAGGGTTCGGCGCGGTGGGGAAGGCAGGGTGGGGTCGGGACCGTGAGCCAAGGGTCGACACCATCACCGCATCGTCTCGACGCGGGACAACCGGCATCGTCGGCGCTTGCCGCGGAAGGCGCCCCTGTTCGTGGCGCCAAGCGGTTCGGGCAACGCGGGACCGACAGGGTCGCGACAAGAATGACGGACAGCGAAAAGGAGAAAGTCAAACTGTGCGTTGCCGACATCGACGGCATCGCGAACGCCCTTGTCGCCAGGGTGGCGACGGTTCCGCCCGCTGCAGCGACCGCTAGGCTCGATCGCGAGCTCTGGCGCATGCGGCGCCCCGGTTCCGGGCGCAGATGAGCAGACGGCGGTTGCGGGGCGAGCGGGGACGGGCGCGGAAAACGACGGTGGCGTCGTTGCTGGCCGGTTGGCTTCGCCCGGTTGGTCCGCATGGACATGCGGCGCCGGATCGGATGGGCACGACCGCGTCGTTTCCTGTCTCCGGCCCCGGACGAAGGGCGCGACGGCCTGACGCGGCGCGGAGCCCTTCGGCCCGATCAACGGGCGCCAAAAGGCCCGGGATGGGCGGACCGGGAGAAGCGGCGCTGAGCGGCCTACCTGCCGCCAATCGCCGCGCCCGGTTGGCGAGTAGCGGCGGCGGCCCAAGTCGTCCAAGCCGCGACCGATGCGGCGGAACGCGAAAAGGGACCAATCATGGCCGCGAGCTTCTCTGAAACCAACAAGATCCTCTCCGACCCGGCCGGCGCAGACCCGGCGACGGTCGCGAGCAACCTCGACAGCTGGAAGGCCGACCTCGCGCCGCTCGGCGCGGCCGGGCAGTCCATCAGCACCGACCTCGACGCCCTGAAGGCGGCGCTGTCTTCGGGCGACACCTCGAAGGCCTCCTCGTTACTGAGCAAGCTCGGCAGCGCGACGACGCAGGCCGGCAAGGGCAACAAGGAACTGGAAGATCTCGGCGCCAAGCTCACCGCTGCCGGCTCCTGATCGAACGCACGGACGGCGGGCGCGCGATGCGTCCGCCGTGCGTGAACGCAAGGGCGGCGGGACGGGGCGAAAACGGCAGCGGGGCGGCGGTTCAGTCCACTGGGGCGCATCCACCGGAACCCTGGAAAAACCCAACCCCTCCACGCTTTCCGTCATTCTCGGGCTCCGTCCCGGGAATCCAGACCCGCAGTTGATGCGACAGACGTCCCTCCTGGATTCTCGGGACGGAGCTCGAGAATGACGAACGTTGATAGAAGGGTCGGTTCGTGAGCGGCGCGATCTAACGCCCCGGACGACCGGTTTTGCCGGCGCGACGCTTGCAGCGGTTCTCATCGACTAGCGCCCAGGCCGCCTCGGGCGGATCAGCGTAAGCGGCCCAAAACGCCGGCGTCGCACAATGTCTCAAAGAGGGCGAGCGCGACCGGCGTGGAAGTCGGCGAGTGCGACGTCCGCCAATGTGTCGAGCCTGCCCGCTTCGGCATCCGCTTCGATCCGTCGATCGAAACGCTCAACTTCGAAGGCTGCAAACCACTCGCGAAAGAGCGCCAAGTCGTCGGCCGGAAGGTCCGCGACGTCCCGCTCGATCTTCTCCAACTTCGTCATAGAGTCAGCCCGGAACCATCCCTGTCTACGTCGTAGCAGGAACTGCTCCACCTCGTCATCCCGGGCTCGACCCGGGATCCATGCCGTGACGTCGGCCCGGCAGCGGCATTCGCGACGAGGCGGCTCGTCTCGGCGACGATCCCGATCGAAGAGCTTTGCGGCATGGCTCCCAGGTCAAGCCCGGGATGACGAACGGGGAACGGGTCGGGTCGAAATAGAGTCAGCTCGGAACCGGCCCTTTCCCGCGTCCTGACATAAACCTCTCCGCATCGTCATCTCGGGCTCGACCCGGGATCCATGCCGTGACGTCGGCCCGGCAGCGGCATTCGCGACGAGGCGGCTCGTCTCGGCGACGATCCCGATCGAAGAGCTTTGCGGCATGGCTCCCAGGTCAAGCCCGGGATGACGAACGGGGAACGGGTCGGGTCGAAATAGAGTCAGCTCGGAACCGGCCCTTTCCCGCGTCGTGACAGGAACCTCTCCGCATCGTCATCCCGGCCTCGCGTCGGGATGACGAACGCGGAACGGACGGGTCGAACCTACCGTCCCGGGCGGCCCGTCTTGCTGGGGCGGCGCTTGCGGCGCTGCTCGTCGGCGGGGTCCTCGTGTGAGCCGAGGCCGATGCGCTCGCGGCGGACCGGCTTGGCGTCCGCGGCGACGCCGGAGGGCTTCTCCGTGCGGCGGACGGTCATCTCGTCGAGCGTGTTCTTGCGGAACAGCGTCGGGCGGTTGGGGGTGGGAACGTCCGTGCCCGGACCCATGGCGTCGAGCGAGGGCTTGGCGAAGTAGGCAGGGGTGGCGGTGTCGCCGTCTGGTTTCAGGCGGGCGGCGAGGGGTTCGCCGTTGGGGCCGAAGCGGGGGTTCTGGCGG
>CAXUCL010000290.1:0-2474 GCA_964249395.1 uncultured Rhizobiaceae bacterium | reverse complement strand
GCGCTCGTCAGCTTCGCCGACCGCCGCGGCATCCTGGCGCCGGACGTGGCGGACGTGATCGCGGCGCGGGGCATTGCCGCAGCCACCGCCGCCGCGGCGTAGCCGATCGCGGGTCCGCCGAGCGCTCGACCGACGAACGAGGTTCCGCTTGGCTGGGTGAAACGGACCTAGGCCGCCGCGATGGCGCGTTCCACGGCGTCCGGCTCCTTCTCGATGATCTTGAGAAGGAGTCGCGTCGGCAGGTCGGGCGAGGATCGGTTCTGCTCCCAATCGCGGACGCGCCCGACCGAGAAGCCGTAGCGGGCCGCGAAAGCCGCTTGCGACAGCCTGCGGCTCCTGCGGATCGCCTTCACGTCGACGGTCGAGGGAACGTAGACGCCGTAGTCGGCACGGTCGGCGGCGCCTTCGGCGAAGGCGACCGCGTCCTGGAGGCCGGCAGCGATCTTCTCGAAAGCTGTGCTCATCGTTTTCCTTCCGGTTCGGCGAATCCAGGCCGGTGCGTGTCGACCAAGCGTTTGGTGAGCACGGCGAGGGTTGCAGCCTCGGTGGCGGTGATATTGCTCTTCTCGTTCTTGCCGAAGACGGTGAGAAGGAAGACCGGGAGGTCCGTCCCGGAATAAAAGTGCACGACGCGCAAACCGCCGCTTTTGCCCTTGCCCAGCCCGGCGAAGCGGAACTTGCGGCAGCCGCCGGTGCCGCGCAGTTCGACGCCGGTCAACGGATCGGCGGCGACGAGATCGACGATGGCGGATCGAAGCTCGTCGGAAAGACCGGCTGCCTTCGCGGCGGCGAGATAGGACGGCGTTTCCACAACGGTCTGCACGCCGCCTTATATACGGACATCCCGTAGATCGAGCAACGCGCGAGCGATCGCGATCCGTTGTTCCTTTCGAGCGGATCGCGGGCCTTCGGAGGTGGTCGATGTCATCCGTCGATGCGCGAGACCCTTCGAACAGGAACGGGTGGCGAGGAAACGCTCCCTCTGGCCGCCGCCTTCACGTGTTCATCGAGTCGAAGAAGTCGACGTTGGTCTTGGTCTGCTTCAGCTTGTCGATCAGGAACTCGATCGCGTCGGTGGTGCCCATCGGCGACAGGATGCGGCGGAGCACGAAGATCTTCTGCAGGTCCGAGCGCTGGATCAGGAGATCCTCCTTGCGCGTGCCGGATTTCAGGATGTCCATCGCCGGGTAGATGCGCTTGTCGGCGACCTTCCGGTCCAGCACGATCTCCGAATTGCCGGTGCCCTTGAACTCCTCGAAGATCACCTCGTCCATGCGCGAGCCGGTGTCGATGAGCGCCGTGGCGATGATGGTCAAGGAGCCGCCCTCCTCGATGTTGCGCGCCGCGCCGAAGAAGCGCTTCGGGCGCTGCAGCGCGTTGGCGTCGACGCCGCCGGTGAGCACCTTGCCGGACGACGGGACCACCGTGTTGTAGGCGCGCCCGAGCCGGGTGATGCTGTCGAGCAGGATCACCACGTCGCGCCCGTGCTCGACGAGGCGCTTGGCCTTCTCGATCACCATCTCGGCCACCGCCACGTGGCGCGTCGCCGGCTCGTCGAAGGTGGATGAGATCACCTCGCCCTTCACCGAGCGCTGCATGTCGGTCACTTCCTCCGGCCGCTCGTCGATCAGGAGGACGATCAGGTAGCATTCCGGGTGGTTGGCGGTGACGGCGTGGGCGATGTTCTGCAGGAGCACCGTCTTGCCGGTGCGCGGCGGCGCGACGATCAGGCCGCGCTGGCCCTTGCCGAGCGGGGCGACGAGGTCGATGACGCGCGACGACAGGTCCTTGCCCGCCGGGTTCTCGACCTCCATCCGGATGCGCTCGTTCGGGTAGAGGGGGGTGAGGTTGTCGAAGTGGCTCTTGTGCTTGATCCGCTCCGGGTCGTCGAAGTTGATGGTGTTGACCTTCAGGAGCGCGAAATAGCGCTCACCGTCCTTCGGGGAGCGGATCTGCCCTTCCACCGTGTCGCCGGTCTTCAGCTGGAAGCGGCGCAGCTGCGAGGGCGAGATGTAGATGTCGTCGGGGCCGGGCAGGTAGTTGGCGTCGGGCGAGCGCAGGAAGCCGAAGCCGTCCTGCAGGATCTCGACAACGCCCTCGCCGATGATCTCGGTGCCGTCCGCCGCCATGTTCTTCAGGATGGCGAACATCAGCTCCTGCTTGCGCAGCGTCGAGGCGCCCTCGACGCCGTGCTCCTCGGCGAAGGCGATCAGCTCCGGCGCCTTCTTGTGCTTCAGGTCCTGGAGCTTCATCTCGGGCATGGGCGTGGGTCTCGAAGGATGGGACGGTCCGCGCGGGCCTGGCGCGAAGCGCGCCCGGGAACGGACAAGGTCGGACGGGGCGCGGGGAACAGGCCGGCGGCGGTCGCTGAAAGGCGGGATCGAACGGCGGGGGAATGGGGGACGTTCGCGCTCGCAGGCCGGCTCGAGCGAGCCGGCGATGGAAGCTCCCGGTCCTATAGCGGAGGCCGGGAA
>CAXUCL010000289.1:0-2520 GCA_964249395.1 uncultured Rhizobiaceae bacterium | reverse complement strand
GCCTCCCGGTTGATCCGCGGCCAATCGATCAACCCGAACCGGCGCGGCTCCCGCAGGATGCACCGATGCTGAACCGCGCCACCTTCGTCCGGCTCGCGCGATCGCCCCTCGGCGGCAACTTCCTGGTCTACGCGACGGACTACGGCCTGCGCATCGTCGTCCAGCTCGGCTACTTCCTGATCATCTCGCGCTCGCTCGGGCCGGCCGGCTACGGCACGTTCGCCAGCGTCATCGCCGTCACGGCGTTCACCTCCACCTTCGTCGGCGTCGGCTGCGACCAGGTCGTGATCCGGCACGTCGCGCGCGAGGGCACGGGCTTCCCGCAGGCGTTCGGCAACGCGCTCACCTCCGTTCTGATCTCCCTGCCGATCCTGCTGCCGCTCGTGGTGCTGGCCGTTCTGGCGCTCGACCTGCCGGGAATGACGCTCGCGGCGGTCCTGATGGTGGCGGTGGCGGAGCTCGTGCTTTACCGGCTCGTGTCGCTGTCGAACGCCTGCTTCCAGGCGCACGAGAAGGCGCGCCAGCAGTTCGTGATCAACGTTTCCGTTCTCCTGATCAGGCTGGGAGCCGCCTTCGCCGCATGGCAGTTCTTCTCGCCGCTGACGCTGGAAATCTGGGCGGCCTGGTATCTCGCGGGGTCCGCGCTCGCGGCGGCGCTCGCCGTCGGCATGGTTCTCGCGCGGCTCGGCCGGCCGGCCCTCGTTTTGCGCCCCCGCGACCTCGGCGACGGCTTCGTCTACGCGCTGGAGTTCGCCTCGATCGCCGGACTGCGCGACCTCGACAAGCCGGTGGTCGTCCAGACGTTGGACGCGACGGCCGGCGGTCACTACACGGCCGCGTTCCGCATCGTCGACACGGCCTGCGTGCCCGTCCGCGCGCTCCTGTCGGCGACCTACACCCGCTATTTCCACCACAGCCGCGCCGGCAGCGCCGAAGCCTTCGCCTTCGCCAGAAAGGTGCTGCCGATCATGGCCGCGGTTTCGGTCGCGGTCGGCGTGGGCCTCGTCGTCGTCGCCCCGTTCGTTCCCCGCCTCATCGGCGAGGAATACGGGCCGGCCGTGCCGATCATCCAGCTGCTCTGCTTGTACCCGCTGACGCTGGGCGTTTCCGCGATGGGCGGCGACGTCCTGCGGGCGCTCGGGATGCAGAAGGCCCGCATGGTCGTAATGATCGTGTCCACCGTGACCTACCTGCCGATGGTCTGGGTCGGCGCGACCTTTCTCGGCATCGCCGGCGCGGCTCTCGCGCGCATCGCCAGCCAGTTCGTGCTCTTGGCGGCCACCGGATTGATCGTCGCGCGCGCCCGACGGCTCGGCTGATTTATCCCCGGTCTGCGGCGCCGCGGCATCATGGGCCTCGACCACGGAGGCACCCATGAGCAGAACCCCATCCTATCGATCGACCTCGCCGGCGCACCCGGCCCGATCCGCCGTTTCCGTCCAGCCGGACGACAACAACGACCTCGCGGAAGAAGCGAAGGCGCTGCGCGTGTGGAACCCCGGCAGTGTCGCGGCGAGCGTGCGCGTCCTGCCGGTCGACGCCGAGGCGGGTCCCGTCAGCCTCGCGGTGCCGCCCGGCCTGACGATCGAGCCGTTGATGGTGCGCCGCGTCCTGCAGACGGGCACCGACGCGGTCCTGGTCATCCACGCCTTCACGCGCTGACCCATGCTCGGCATCGGCTTCTCCCCAGCGCTCCGACGCCCGCGCCCGTTCGCTTCCTCGCCGCCACCGCCGCCGCTGCGCCTGGCGGCCAACCTCACGCGCGCCGCCTACGCCGCCGACACCGTTTCGGCGGACGACAACCGGCGGCGGGAATGCCGCTCGCCGCTGTTTCTGGGCGGCGAGGTGACGGAACTCTGGCTCGTCTACGCGAACTGGTACCTGCCGCTTGGCAACTGCGCCGAGGTTCCCACCGGCAACCCCGTGACGCTGGCGGCCGCCTTCGAGTGCGACGATTCGACGGTGGAGGCGGCGAACGCCAACCGCGCCGCGCCGCACCGCCTGGAGAACGGCGAAACGTTTCTGGCCGGCCCGTTCCGGCCGGCCGACTTCGGTCTCGCCTCGTTCAAGCCGTCGAGCGATCCGCTCGGCCCCGCCCGGCACTTCGCGCGCACCTCCATGTGGGCCGACGTCGGCGGGAAGCTGCTGCGGTCGGGCCAGTACCTGTCGGAAGCGCCGGCGTCGCGCGCGCACGGTTCGCTCGCGACGACGCAGGTCCACCTGACCGGACCGTTCAGCAACGCGAACAACGGATCGGCGCCCGCCCCGATCGCCGTGCTCGGCCGCCCGGCTGCTGCGGCCGCCGCGACCTGGCGCGCGACGCTCGCCCTTGGCGACTCGGTCGCCGAGGGGCAGGCCGATCTCGCGTCCTACCCGGCCCCGACGCGCGGCGGCGGTTACGTCGCGCGGGCGCACTGGAACAACGCCGGACGTCACCTGCCGCTCGCCCAGCTCGGGCGCCACGGCGGCAAGCTCGCCCACCTGCGGTCCGGCGGGCAGGCGCGTCGCGCCCTCGCCGCC
>CAXUCL010000288.1:1283-2521 GCA_964249395.1 uncultured Rhizobiaceae bacterium | reverse complement strand
GGCATCTACAGCCACAAGAACGTCGCCGGCGCGGTGATGGCGGCGCTGTTCTTCGCTGGCCTCTACCTCGTCCGCTCCGGCGACCGGGCGCTCGGCCTCCTCGTTCTTCTCGGCAGCGCGGCGTTCGTCGCCCAGACCGGCTCCAAGACCTCGGCCGCCCTCGTGCCGCTGGTGGCGCTCATGGTGATCGGCGGCCGCGCCCTCGGCGGCCGCCTTTTGCCCGTTCTCGCGCTCGTCGGCGCCGTCGGGACGATGGCGCTGGCGACGCTCGGCGCCGCGATGGTGCCGGCGCTCGACGCCGCGCTGCAGGCGGTGCTGCCGGGCACCACCTTCACCGGGCGCACCGATCTTTGGCGCTTCGCGCTGGACCGCATGGCCGAGCGGCAATGGCTCGGCTGGGGCTTCGAGTCGTTCTGGACGACGCCGCTCGTCACCGACAGCGAGCGGCCGTTCGAACTGTCCTGGGACCCGCGCGGCATCGTGCACTCGCACAGCGGCTACCTGGAATTCGCCATCGCGGCCGGCTGGCCGGGCCTCGGCGCCGCGGTCTTGATGCTGCTCGTCCTGCCGGCATGGGATTACCTGCGCTGCCGCGCCGGCGACGAGAACAGGCGCTTCGCCGACTTCTGCCTGATGGTGCTGGCCTTCATGCTCCTGAACTCGTTCCTGGAGAGCTTCCTGTTCAAGCGCGCCGACCCGAACTGGCTCCTGACCTTCATCGCGGTGGTCGGCCTGCGCCTGGCCGCCCGCCTGCGCATGGTTTCCTGAAGGGGAGAGCCGCCTATCTTCGGACAGACCGAACGCGGTTTTCCAAGGGAACAGCTTCATGCCCGGCCTCAGGCTCGACGCGCTGGACGCGGACGACCTTCAGATCCTGTCCGCCTACTGCCAGGACGCGCTCCTGAAGCCGCGCGACGCTCGCTTCCTGCCGCGCGAGAAGCGCTTCGTCGTCGAGGTCAGCCGCTTCGTCTGGGAGGCCGCCGCCGACCGGCCGCGCTGGCGCGTGTTCGCCCGGAAGCGGAGCTTCGAGCGGCGGCTCGCCGTGCTCGACTTCGCGCGCGTGTCCGCCGTGCGCTCGCACGGGATCGGCTCGGACGAGACCCAGGTCCTGTCGCTGCTCGCCATGCAATGGGCGCCCGATCCCGCCGCGCCGCCCGGCGGCACGATCACGCTTGTCTTGGCCGGCGGCGGCGCGATAAGCCTTGCCGCGGAATGCGTCGAGGCGCGCCTGACCGACG
>CAXUCL010000288.1:0-1273 GCA_964249395.1 uncultured Rhizobiaceae bacterium | reverse complement strand
CCTGGTCCACCGAGCGGCGGCCCGACCACGACCAAGCGGTCGCTTCCTGACCGACCCGCCCCTTTAGACCGTCCACGGAGCGCTTCGCTTGGCCACAAGGCTCGACGCCGCCGACGCCGATTTCGAGCGGGCTTTCCGCGCGCTCCTGGCCACCAAGCGCGAGGTCGCGCCGGAGGTCGACGACGCGGTGCGCGCGATCCTGGCCGACGTTCGAGCCCGCGGCGACGCGGCGGTGATCGACCACACCCGCCGTTTCGACGGGCTGGACCTCACGCCGGACACGTTGCGGGTCGGCGCGGCGGCGATCGAGGCCGCCTACGCGGACGCCGACCCCGTCTTGCGCGAGGCGCTGGAGTTCGCCCACGCGCGCATCCGCGCCCATCACGAGCGCCAGCGTCCCGGCGACGACACCTATGTCGACCCGCTCGGCGTCGTGCTCGGCAGCCGCTGGACGGCGATCGAGTCGGTGGGGCTCTACGTTCCCGGCGGCGCGGCGAGCTACCCGTCCTCCGTCCTGATGAACGCCGTGCCCGCCGCCGTCGCCGGCGTCGAGCGGATCGCGATGGTGGTGCCGGCGCGGGCCGGCGAGCTCAACCCGCTGGTGCTGGCGGCGGCGCGCATCGCGGGCGTGTCGGAAATCTACCGGATCGGCGGCGCGCAGGCGATCGCCGCGCTCGCCTACGGCACCGAAACGGTTGCGCCCGTCGCCAAGATCGTCGGCCCCGGCAACGCTTATGTCGCGAGCGCCAAGCGGCAGGTGTTCGGCACGGTCGGCATCGACATGGTGGCCGGACCGTCGGAAGTGCTGGTGATCGCCGACGCCGCGAACGATCCGGCCTGGATCGCCGCCGACCTACTGGCGCAGGCCGAGCACGACGCGGCCGCCCAGTCGATCCTCATCACCGACGACGCCCGCCTCGCCGACGCGGTGGAGGCCGCGGTGGAGGCGCAGCTCGCGCGCCTGCCCCGGCGCGAAACGGCCGCGGCGAGCTGGCGCGACTTCGGCGCGGTGATCGTGGTGCCCGACCTCGACGAAGCGCCGGCGCTCGCCGACCGCATCGCCCCCGAGCACCTGGAGCTCGCCGTCGCGGACCCGGACGCGATGTTCGCGCAGGTGCGCAACGCCGGCGCCGTGTTCCTCGGCCGCCACACGCCGGAGGCGATCGGCGACTATGTCGGCGGCTCGAACCACGTGCTGCCGACCGCCCGCTCGGCCCGGTTCTCCTCGGGGCTCGGCGTCCTCGACTTCATGAAGCGGACCACGCTCCTGCGC
>CAXUCL010000287.1:924-2537 GCA_964249395.1 uncultured Rhizobiaceae bacterium | reverse complement strand
GGTCGCGAGCCGCCAAGCGCCGAAGCCGAGGTGCGCGGCCGCGAGCGCGAGCGGCAGCAGCGCGAAGCGGCGACCGCGGGGCGCCAGGAGCGCCACCGGCCCGGCGAAGGCGATCACCGCGAGAAGCGTCAAGCCGTGCAGGCCGACGAAAGCCGCCGATTGCATCAGGATCGGCGCGGGCGCGGCGAGGACGCCGAGCTCGTTCCAGGGAAAGCCGGTGAACAGCCGGCCGCGCAGCACCTCGAACAGCGCGAAGCTGCTGGCGAGCGCGAGGACCCGCGCCGGGCCGTCGCTCCAGAAGACGCGCGCGAGAACCGCGGCGAGGCCGAAATACGCGGCCAGCACCGCTGGCAGCGCCAGCACCGCGAACGGGATCGCCCACAGGAAGGAGGTGTCGCCGCCGAGCAGCATGGCGGCGCCGAGCCACCACAGGCCGCCGACGAAATAGCCGAAGCCGAAGCACCAGCCGACCCGGAAGGCGGGCCCTAGGCGGCGCAGCCATCCCGCGCCGGCCGGGCCGGCCGCGCCGTCGAGCAGGAGAACCAGCACGGGAAACGAGACGAAGCCGACGGCCGGAACGTCGACCGGCGCCAGGCCGAGGGTCAGGAACGCGCCGGCGAGCCATGCCAGCGCGGCCCGGCGCCAGCCGTGGAGCAGCACGATCCGTCCCGCGATTGCCTCGGCCATGGATGAAGTCCGTTCGCCCAGTCGCCCCGCGCCCGACGCGCCGGCGGCGGCGATCGATCCCGCCAGCTATCGGCGCGCAGCCTTTCCCCGGGCTCGCGGCGCGGGCCTCGGTTCGTTCGCCGGTCCGCTCCTAATGCACCGCTGCCGATCGATCCAAACCGGCGCCGTCGACGCGACGGATGCGCACCCGCTTCAGCCGGCGCGGGTCGGCGTCCAGAACCTCCAGAAGGAAGCCCGGCACCGCGGCGACGGTTTCGCCCGGCTGCGGCACGCGGCCGAGCGCGGCGAAGATCAAACCGCCGATCGTGTCGGCGTCCGCCTCGTGCGCGGCCGTGTCGAAATCGGCGCCCACCGCCTCGCGCACCTCGCCCAAGGAGGCGCGCGCGTCGGCCTCGAACCCGCCGAGGCCGTCCGCCCGCACGCTCGCTCCCTCGTCGTCGTGCTCGTCCTCGATGTCGCCCACCACCCGCTCGACGATGTCCTCCAGCGTCACCAGCCCGTCGGTGCCGCCGTATTCGTCGATCACCAGGGCGAGCTGCGTGCGCGTCGCCTGCATGCGCGCCATCAGGTCGGAGGCGAGCATGGAGGGCGGCACGAACAGGACGGTGCGCAGAAGCCCGAGCGCCTCGATCGGTTCGGCGAGCGAGATGCGCGACAGGTCCGGCGGCGTCTCGTCGTCGTCGCCTCCCCCGTCCGGACTGCCGGCGCCGACGACGTGGAGCAGCACGTCGCGGATGTGCACCATGCCGCGCGGGTCGTCGAGGTCCGCGCCGAAGGCCGGCAGGCGCGAATGGCCGGCGCGCCGGAAGGCCAGCATCAGGTCGCCGAGGCTGGAGTCGACGGGAACGGCGCAGATCTCGGCGCGCGGGATCATCACGTCGGCGGCGCGCAGGTCCCGGAGCTTCAGGATGTTGACGAGCATGGCG
>CAXUCL010000287.1:0-914 GCA_964249395.1 uncultured Rhizobiaceae bacterium | reverse complement strand
GTTTGTGCCGGGGCGGGGGGGGTGGGGGGGCGTAGCCGCCCCGGGCGCGGGTGTTCTTCAGGAGCGCCTCGGCGACCGCCTCGCGCGGCAGCGACGCGCGCGGCCGCAGGAACTGGGCGACGCCGGACAGGAAGCCCGTCCAGTTGGATTCGGCAGCGGCGCCCTCCGGCGCCGCCGCGGGACTTCGGTCCTCTTCGCGGCCGCGCCCCGGCTCGGCGCCGTCCCGCTCGGCGCCGGCAGCAACCAGCGCCTCGTTCCTGGTTCGTGCGTTCATGCCCCTCGGGGCTCCTTTTCGGTCGCGTAGGGGTCGGGAATGCCGAGGCGGGCGAGCGCGGCGACCTCGATTGCCTCCATCGCGTCGGCGGCCGCGTCCGTTTCGTGGTCATGGCCGAGGCAATGCAGCGCGCCATGCACGACAAGGTGGGCGAGGTGGTGCCAAACGGGCTTTTCCGCGTCGGCCGCCTCGCGCGCCCCGGTCTGGTAGGCCAGCACGACGTCGCCGAGGAGGGCGCCGGGCGAGGCGCCCGGGACGAGCGCCGCGGCCGGAAAGCTCAGGACGTTGGTAGGCCCGTTCTTGCCACGCCATTCGGCGTTGAGCTTTGCCACCGCCGCGTCGTCGGTGAAGGTGAGGCCGAGCTCGGTGGCCACGTCCGGCGCGACTCCGGCCGCGGCGAAGGCGGCGCTCGCGCTCGCACGGGCCAGCGCCTTCAGGTCCGGAACGGCGTTCCACCGCGGGTCGGCGATGTCGAGAACGAGGTCGAGGCCCGGATGGCCCGGCGCATCGGTCGCCTCGTCGCGACGGAGCGCGGCGGCCGTCGTCACGGCTCGTTCGGCAGGCCGGGCGCGGCGGCGCGTCCGCGCGCGGCGTCCGCGTCGTAGGCGTCGACGATCGCGCCCACCAGCGGGTGGCGCAC
>CAXUCL010000286.1:290-2635 GCA_964249395.1 uncultured Rhizobiaceae bacterium | reverse complement strand
GCCAGCGCCCGGATCAGGGCGCGCGCCAGCGTCGACTTGCCGGCGCCGAGGTCGCCGGCGAGCGCCACGAGGTCGCCGCCTCGCAGCACCGCGGCGATGTCCTCGGCCAGGCGCAGCGTGTCGCGCTCGTCGGCGAGGAAGCGGCGGATCGGCGCGGCGGCGGCGGTGGGCGGCAGGGAATAGGCGTTCATTCGGCGGCGTCCGATAGGGTGTCGCGGTGCTCGGTCGGGAAGCGGCAGATCACGGTGGTGCCCGCCTCGCTCGAGGAGCGGACGTCCACCGAGCCGCGGTGCAGCTCGACGAAGCTCTTGACGATCGACAGGCCGAGGCCGGCGCCCGAATGGCGGCCGCCGACCGGATCGGCCTCGAAGCGCTGGAAGAGCTTGGGCATCTGGGCGGCGGGAATGCCGGGGCCGCGGTCGCGCACGGAGAACACGACGTCGCCGTTCTCGCGCGTCGCGGCGAGATCGATGGTGGAGCCGGCCGGGGCGAAGTTCACCGCGTTCGACAGGAGGTTGAACAGGACCTGCACGACGCGGTGCTCGTCGGCGTGGAACGAGCGCCCGGCCCGCGCCACGTCGACCGCCACGGCGAGGCCGTGCTCGCGCAGGCGGTCGCCGATGCCTTCCACCGCCTTCTCGGCGGCGCGGCCGATCTCCACCTCGGAGATCTGCAGGTCCATCGTGCCGGCGTCGATCGAGGCGAGGTCGAGGATGTCGTTGACGATGGTCATCAGCGCGGCGGTGGAGATCGAGATGTAGTCGAGGTATTCCGATTGGCGCGGGTTGAGCGGCCCGGTTTCGCTGGTGCGAAGCAGGGCGGAGAAGCCGATGATGTTGGTGAGCGGCGAGCGCAGCTCGTAGTTCACGTGCTTGACGAAGTCGGTCTTCACCCGGTCGGCGACTTCCAGCGCCTCGTTGCGCTCGCGCAGCATCCGCTCGGCGCGGCGCGCGTCGGTGATGTCGGCGAAGGTCAGCATGGTCTGGCCGTTCGGCAGCGGCACGATGCCGAAGCTCTGGACGCGCCCGCCCGCTGTTCGGAACTCGCCGTGCCGGTTGCGCCGCTCGCCCTCGCCGAAGGCGGTGACGGCCTTGGCGAAGACGCTCCAGTCCACCGCCTCGCCGCCGTCCTCCGGCAGGAGGATCGCCGAGCTCAGGCTTTTCGCCAGGACGCGGATGTGGGGCTTGGCCTGGATCAGGTCGTCCGGCAGCCCCCAAAGCTCGGCGAAGCTCGGGTTGGACAAGCGCAAGCGGCCGTCCGGGCCGAACACGCAGACCGCCTCGGTGAGGTAGTCGAGCGTTTCGCCCTGGAGGCGCACCAGGACGTTGAGGCGCGATTCGAGCTCGAGCTTCTCCGTCAGGTCCTCGAAGATCCAGGTGGCGCCGCCGAGCGGGGCGGGACCGGCGAAGACGCGCAAGGTGCGGCCGCCCGACAGGTGCCAGAGCGTGTCGGTGGGGGCGGTGGCGCGGTAAACGGCGAGGATCTCGTTCTTCAGCTCGCGCAGCGGCCGGTCCTCCGGCAGGACGCCGCGCGAGCGCAGGGAGTCCATCATCGACACCTGGTCCGGCCGCGCATCGAGGTAGAGGCTGGTGAAGCCGAACAGCGTTTGAAAGGCGGCGTTGTGGTAGACGAGGCGCGTCGAGTCGTCGAACTTGGCGATGGCGGTGGTGAGCTGGTCCAGCGTTTCGGCGTGGCTGCGCACGGTCTGGCGCAGCTCGGAGCGCGCGTTCTCGACCTCCGTGACGTCGATGGCGACGCCCGCCGAGCCGGCCGGCCCGGCGCGCTCCACCACGTCGAAGTTGCGCCGGTCGGCGTTCACCACGGTGGACAAGCGCATCGAAGCGCGGCCGCGCGCCGCGACGTCGGCGGCGACGGTGTTCCGGTCGCCTTCGGCCAGGAGCTCGGTGTTCGCCGCGACCGCCGCCTCGGCGCCGGGCGCTTCCACCGCCGCGGCGTAGGCGGCGTTGACCCAGATCAGGCGCCGCTCCCCGTCGCGCAGCCAGACCGGCATCGGCAGCTCGTCGCAGAGCGCGCGCATGGTGCCGATGGCGTTCTTCGCGTCCCCGTGCGCTTCGCGCAAGGACGCCAGCTCCTCGCGCAAGCCTTCCAGCGCGACGAAGCGCAGCACCGCGTCGGCGCCGACCGGCCGGCCGCTGGCTTCCACCGGCGCGCCGCCGGGCGGGCTGAGGATCATGCGGAAGGTTTCGGCCCGGTCCCGCAAGCGCCCGACCGCCGCGTCCAAGCGCCGGGCGCTGTCCGCCGGCAGCCAGGTCTCGAACTGGAGGAAGCGCTTCGGGTCGGCGGGCGCGTTGGCGCTCGCGGGCAGGAAGCCGAACACCTCCGGC
>CAXUCL010000286.1:0-280 GCA_964249395.1 uncultured Rhizobiaceae bacterium | reverse complement strand
TAAGCATCGCCGACCGGGTGCGGCGCCTGAATTACGACGCGCTGGTCGTCGCCGGCCAGCAACGCGCCGCGGCGGTCGCTTTCGTCGCGGACCTCGTCGACTTCGGCCGTCAGCCGACGGTTGTCGGCTTCCGTTTGCGCCTGTTGGCGCAGGAGCCAAACGAGGGTCAGCATGCCGAAGCCGACCGCAAGGGCGAGCAAGGCGAGGATCAGCGTTTCGTGCGGGGTCATCATGGCGGCGGCGGCGGCCGCGTCGGCTGGGGTTTGCGCGTGAGCGGGGT
>CAXUCL010000285.1:0-2655 GCA_964249395.1 uncultured Rhizobiaceae bacterium | reverse complement strand
GACCAGGATCGCCCGGCCGAAGGGCGAGGGGGCGTAGCCGTAGCGCAAGGAAAGCCCTTCGCCCTTCGCCTTGTACTCGCCCGGCGACATCGCCTCGTGCCGCACGAACAGGTCGTGGAGGCGCGACGGGCCGGACAGGCCGACGTCGAGGGCGGCGTCGAGCAGCGGCGCGCCGTCAGCGAGCAGCCGCCGCGCGTGGTTCAGCGTCACCGCCTGCAGGAAGGCCTTGGGCGTCAGCCCCGCCCAGCGGCGGAACAGGGCGTCCAGCTCGGCGGGCGAGCGTCCAACCGCGGCGGCGACCGCTTCGAGCGCGGGCTGGTGGCGGTAGTCGGTGGAGATGAACTCGATCGCCGTGCGCACGACGGCGTAGTCGTCGCTCGGGGCCGGCGGCGGGCGGAGCGCGGCCGCCGGGCCGCCGACACCGTTTGCGCCGGCACTCGACGCTTCGGGTCCGAACATGACCGTTCTCCTGTTTCGAGGTAAGGAGAATAGTCCGATGCCGCTTGTTCGAGCCACCCGGTTTTCCGGATCAAGCGCGGCGTCAGCGGCCCTTGGCGGCGGCGAGCGCGCGGTGGAAGGCGCCCGCGAAGCTTTCACGGTCGTCGGGGTTGAGCAGGCGGCCGATCTCGGTGGCGCGCCCTTCGCCGTGGACGCTCATCCGGGTGATGCCGATCTCCTCGTGGCGCGACACGCGAAAGCGCGCGAAGGACGGGTTGTAGTGGGCTTCCAGCGTCCGGCCGGACGGCGCGGTCTGGCGGATCGCGACGTCGAGGCGCGACACCATCACCTCCTCGCGCGCCCGGCCGGCCCGGTAGCTGGCGCGAAAGGCGATCCAAACGAGAAGGACGTCGAGGCCGAAGAAGCCGACCACCGGCCAGGCGCCGTTCAGGACGAAGCCGATCCCGGTCAGGACGCCGACGAGCCCGAGCCCGAGCATCAGCGCGTTGAAGCCGCGCCGGCCGAGCGAGCGGTGCGGGACGAGCAGCGCGCTGAAGATCGGCGCGTCCGGCTCGGTGGCTTGCGGCGGCATCGTTTGCCTGGCCCTCGCATTGTTGACAAGGTCTCGACGGAGGAACCCATGCCAGAAAAGCCGCCGCGAACCAAACCGGGAAAGCCGGCCGCCGCCGGCGGCAAATCGTCCGGCGGGGCGCCAAGCGCCGCCAAGGCGCCGCCGGCGATCCCCTACGCGCCGGCCGCAATCGCCGAGATCTTCCGGCGCCTGCGCGTCCAGCGCCCCGAACCGACCTCCGAGCTCGAGTTCACCGACGCCTACACGTTCCTCGTCGCCGTTGTGCTGTCGGCCCAATCCACCGACGTCGGCGTCAACCGCGCGACGCGCCAGCTGTTTCCGCTCGCCTCGACGCCGGAGGCGATGGCGGCGCTCGGGGCGGAGCGGATCGCGCCGCTCCTGCGCACCGTGTCGTTTGCCGCCACCAAGGCGAGGAACCTCGTGCGCCTGTCGGAACTCCTCCTCGAACGGCACGGCGGCCAGGTGCCGGAAAACCGCGAGGCGCTGCAGGCGCTGCCCGGCGTCGGCCCGAAGACGGCGCGCGTGGTGCTGAACACCGTGTTCGGCGCGGCGCTGCTCGGCGTCGACACGCACATCTTCCGGATCGGCAACCGGCTGAAACTCGCGCCCGGTCGCACGCCGGACGAGGTAGAGCGCAACTTCCTGCCCATCATCCCGCCGCCCGACCTGCCGTTCGCGCACCACCTCCTGCTCCTGCACGGGCGCTACGTCTGCAAGGCGCGAAAGCCGGACTGCGGTTCGTGCGTGATCGCCGACCTGTGCCAGGCCGACGAGAAGTGGAACGCGGTGCCGGCGCCGCTGGTGGCGCTGCCGGTGCGGCCGCCCGGCCTGCAGGCGCTGCCCGACGGCGCGCGGCGCTCGGCCGGGTCCGACGCTTAAGGTGGGGGAGGTCAGATCAGGCGCAGCGGGAAGCGTGCCGCGATCGCCGCGAAGTCGCGGTCGTTCTGCAGGAGGGTGTGGTCGTTCGCGATGCAGAAGGTCGCGACGGCGAGGTCCACCGTCTTGCGGATGGTCACGCCCTCGCCGCGCAGGGTCCGGTAGATGCGGGCGGCGTCCACGGCGACGGCATCGGACATCATCGGGACGACGAGGAACTGACGAAGCTCGCGCTCCAGTCGCGCTGCGTCGACGTCATTGCGGGCGCCGCGCAGGATCTCCAGGAGCACGAGATCGCCGACAAGCGTCCGCGACGCTCGCCAGTTGGCCCGCAACAGCCGAACTTCTCGCGTCAGGTCGTTCCGGAAATGGTTTATCCAGACGGAACTGTCGACAACGATCATCCGGTTTTATGATCGGGACGGCCTTCGCGCATGGCATCGAGGTCGCCTTCCCAGCCGATGCCCGCCAACGCTTCGATCGCCTGCCGACCTTTGTAGTCTGCGATCAGAAGCCGCAGCGCCTCTTCGACGGCCGCGGTCGCGGATGGAAATTCGCCTTCCGCCATGACCTGCGCCAGCAAAGCGTCATCGACGACCACCTCCGCGTTCATCGTCCTCTCCGTCGCACAATCGGTTCGCTAAAAAAACGTCCTGACGCACGAGAAACAAACGTTTCAAGCCGCCGTGCCGGGCTCGCTGGTTTCGCCGGCGCGGCGCGGCGCGGCGTCGGTTGCCTCCCCGCCGCGC
>CAXUCL010000284.1:0-2664 GCA_964249395.1 uncultured Rhizobiaceae bacterium | reverse complement strand
CGGTGGTCGGCGACCATTCGGTGGTGCTCGCCGGCGAGGGCGAGCGGATCGAGCTCGCGCACCGCGCCGAGGACCGCTCGGTGTTCGCCCGCGGCGCGCTCGCCGCCGCGCTCTGGGCGCGAACGCAACCGGCCGGGCTTTATTCCATGCGCGACGTGCTCGGGTTATGAGCGTGGACGCCGCCCGATGAACCGGCCCGCAGGAGCTCGACGCCGATGACCCGCACCCTCGTCCTCGTCCGGCACGGGCAGAGCGACTGGAACCTGAAGAACCTGTTCACCGGCTGGCGCGATCCGGACCTGACGGAAAAGGGCGTGGAGGAAGCGCGGCTGGCCGGCGAGCGGGTCCGGGCGCTCGGCCTCCGTTTCACCGACGCCTTCACGAGCGAGCTGTCGCGCGCCCAGCGCACGCTCGCCATCATGCTGGGCGTTCTCGGGTCCCCGGACCTGCCGACGACGCGCGACGTCGCGCTCAACGAGCGCGACTACGGCGACCTCACCGGCCTCAACAAGGACGACGCGCGGGCCCGGTGGGGCGAGGACCAGGTCCACGTCTGGCGCCGTTCCTACGACGTGGCGCCGCCGGGCGGCGAGAGCTTGCGCGACACCGGCGCCCGCGTTTGGCCCTACTACATCCACGCGATCCAGCCGCGCGTGCTCGCCGGCGGCGACGTCCTCGTCGCCGCGCACGGCAACTCGCTGCGCGCCCTGATCATGGCGCTCGACGGCTTGACCCCGGCCGAGATCGTCAAGCGGGAACTGGCCACCGGCGTGCCGATCGTCTACCGCCTGAACGCCGACTCGACGGTGGCGGAGAAGCGGACGCTGGAGCGATGAGGCGCGAGGGGTCTTGCGACCGAGCCGACGACAATCGCTTCGGTTTTTTCAGACCAGTGCCGGATGAGGAAAAGCCCGGAAGGCAAACATGCTGGGACCGCGCGAAACGGCTTGTTTGGGTCCGGTCTGGTTCGATTGGGATCCTCGGAAACACGAGCAGAACTGCAACAAGCATCGCATTCGGTTCGAAGATGTGCTCGATGTCTTCGACGATAATCACCACATCTCGATCGGTCATTGGGATGACGCGTCCGGCGAGTGGCGCGATCGGATGATCGCGATGGCTTCCGGCCGGCTCGTCGTCGTATGCTACGTGATGCGCGAGGACGCCGGCCGGCAGGTGTGCAGGCTGATCAGCGTTCGGAGCGCCGAGCCGAAGGAAAGGAGGGCGTACCACGATGCGGACTGACCTCGTTGCCGCGAGCCGATCCGCCGAGCGTCGCGAGCCCCGATCCGCCGATGCGGACAACCCTGTTTGGTCTGACGAGGACCTTCGCCGAGGCAGCCGTGCCAGGAAGCTCCGCTGCCTGCGTCTTTCTCTCGACCTTAGTCCGGCAGAGTTCGCCGCGCGGCACGGCCTCGATGCCGCCGCTGTCACGGCATGGGAGAAGGGACGAGAGCCCGTCGAGGAGACGGTGCTGCAGCGCCTTCTGGACGCCGAAGCCGATCTCGCCATCGCCGCGAAACAGACAGCACCGAACGCGCGTTTCTGACGCTGGCCGGCGCTACCGCGAACTGCCTGGCGTGCCGTCATTCGACGCGGCGCTCCGATTCGATTGCTCTGGCCCGTTCCCGCTTGGTGATATGCCGTGCCTCACGCCTCCGCTGCCGTGCCTCACGCCTCGGCGGCCGTGCCGACGACCGCCTTGGCGGCGGTGAAGTAGAGGCAAAGGTCGTTCAGGAAGCAGGTCTCGCAGCGCGGGGCTCGCGACCGGCACACCGCCTTGCCGAACTGGATCAGCCAGAAGTGCCCGTCGCGCTGCGCCCAAGGGGGCGCCCGCTCGACGAGCGCGTGCGCGGTCTTGTCGGCGGTCGGCTCGTCGGTGAGCCCGGTGCGGTTGGCGACGCGGTTGACGTGCGTGTCCACCGCGATGACGTCCGCGTCGAAGGTGAAGCTCAGGACGATGTCGGCGCATTTCCGGCCGACGCCCGGCAGCCGCATCAGCGCCTCGCGCGTTTGCGGCACCGCGCGGTCGTGCTCCTCGATCAGCGCCCTGGCCAGTTTCTTCAGGTTGCGCGTCTTCATGTTGTAGAGGCCGCAGGGCTTGATCGCCTGCGCCAGGGTTTCGTCCGGCAGCGCCAGCAGCTCGTCCGGCGTGCCGATCAGCGCGAACAAGGCGTTCGTCGCGGCGGCCGTGTTGCGGTCGAGGCTCTGCGCCGACAGGATGCAGGACACCACGGAGCGGAACGGGTCGGGCTGGTCCTTCGGGCCCTTGGCGAGCGCCGTGCGGCCGGGCATCTCGGCCTGCAAGCGCCGGAACGCCTCCTCGACCTCGTCCCGCGTCAGCAGGCGCTGCGCGCGCCGGTGCTTCGTCGCCATGCCTCGCCTCCATCGTCTCGCGGAACGGCCAAGCCCTGCGGCGACGCGAAGGTTCCGTCGCCGCGGCGACCCGTCAGGCGCGCGCCAGGACGCCGGCCTCCCAGCCGAGCATCGCGCGCTTCCTCGCCAGGCCCCAATGGTAGCCGGTGAGCGCGCCGCCCTTGCCGAGCACCCGGTGGCAGGGCACGACGAAGGACACGGGGTTGCGCCCGACCGCGGCGCCCACCGCGCGGGCGGCTCGCGGCATGCCGAGCCGGGCGGCCAGCGCCCCGTAGCTCGTCGCCCGGC
>CAXUCL010000283.1:0-2709 GCA_964249395.1 uncultured Rhizobiaceae bacterium | reverse complement strand
GATCAGCGCGGGGCGGCGGCGGCGCTCGGCGACCGCGAGGCGGAACAGGCGGTCGATCTCGCCCAGGCCGTCGAGCAGGCCCGGCAGCGCCGCGGCGGAGGGTTTGGGCTGCTCTGGCAGGTCGCGCAGCGCCTGCGCCATGCGGGCGGGATCGCGCTCGCCGTCGGGGAGCATGACGCGCAGGAGGCCGAGCTCGGCGGCCCGCGTCGCCCGGATGAGCTGCTCGAGCCGCGGCTTGGTGCGCGGCACCATCAAGGTCGGCTTGTCGAAGGAGAGCGCCTCGCAGAAGGTGTTGTAGCCGCCCATGACCACGAGGCCGCTGGCGCGCTCCACCATCGCCTCCATGTTGGTGACGAAGCTTTCGGCGCCGAGCCGGGGCTGCGCGGCGATGCGGTCGCGGAAACGGGCGCGCTCGTCGCTCGACAGGAACGGGCCGAACACGATCCGGGCGCGCAGCGGCAGGGCGGCGTCGTGCTCGAAGGCGCTGATCACCCAGTCGATCACCAGCGCGCCGTCGCCGCCGCCGCCGGCGTGCACGAGGATGAAGGGCTCGCCCGCGTCCGGCTCGTCCGCCAGGTCGTCGCTGGAACGGGTGCGCTTCAGGTAGCCGGTGTAGTGCGCCCGGGCCAATGCGCGGGGCGACAGCCCTAAGCCTTCCAACGGCTGCCAGACACGCTCCGGTCCGAAGATCCAGATGTCGTCGTAGAGCGTTTCCACCGCCTCGATCGCGCCCTTGCGCTCCCATTCGTCGCGCAGGCGGTCCGGCTCGTCGAGGATCTCGCGGATGCCGAGGACGTTGCGCGTGCCCTCGCGGCGCAGGAAGAGGAGCGCGTCGGCGACCTCGCCGCGCAGGCCCAGCGGCTCCTTGTCGACCAGGAACACGTCGGGCCGGAAGTGCCGCGCCGCTTCCAGGATCACCACCGAACGCACCGCCATCATGTCCTCGGCCGCGACGCCGTGGACGCTCGACGCGTAGGTGTTGTTGTCGACCTTGACGATGCCGGGCACGCGGATGAAGTCGACGCGCGGGTGCAGCTCGAACGAGCCGACCACCGGCGAGCCGGTGATGATCAGGACCGCCAGGTCGTCGTGGCAAGCCGTCAGGTGGTTGGCGATCGTCTGGCAGCGGCGCAGGTGGCCGAGGCCGTAGGAATCGTGGCTGTAGATGAGGAGGCGCTTGCCGGTCATCGGTCGCTTCGTCGGAACTGCACTCGTCGCACCCGTCGCGGAACCCGGCCGGCTTCTGCCCGAATTAAGCCGGTTTGGCTCCGATGCCAACGTGCGGGCCGGCGGGAGGCGAACATTTCGCCGCGGCGGCGGCCGCCGCTCAGCGGCGGACGTCCACCACGAGGCGGCCGCGCACCCGCCCCTCGAGGAGGTCGCCCGCCGCGGCGATCGCCTGTTCCAGCCCGATCGTGCGCGTCATCCCGTCGAGCAGCGCGGGGTCCACGAGCCGGCCGAGGCGCGCCCAGGCATCCTCGCGCACGGCGCGCGGACGATAAACGCTCTCGATGCCCAGAAGCGAAACGCCGCGCAGGATGAACGGCGCGACGGTGGCCGGCAGTGCCATCGAATCGGCCAGGCCGCAGGCCGCGACCGCCCCGTCGGCGCGGGTCTGGCTGAGGACGTTGGCGAGCGTTTGGCCGCCCGCCGCGTCCACCGCCGCCGCCCAGCGCTCCTTGGCGAGCGGCTTGCCTGGGCCGGCGAACTCGGCGCGGTCGACGACCCGCGCCGCGCCGAGGTGCCGAAGGTAGTCGGCGTGTTCCGGCCGGCCGGTCGCGGCGACGACGGAGAAGCCGAGCTTGGCCAGCAGGGTCACCGCCACCGAGCCGACGCCGCCGGTGGCGCCCGTCACCAGCACGTCGCCGTTTTCCGGCGCGACGCCGAAGCGCTCCAGCGCCATCACGCAGAGCATCGCGGTGTAGCCGGCGGTACCGAGCGCCATGGCGCGGGCCGCCGTCAGGGCCGGGGGCAGCGCGATCAGCCAGTCTCCGTTCACCCGCGCCGTTTCGGCCAGGCCGCCCCAATGGGTCTCGCCGACGCCCCAGCCGTTCAGCAGCACCGCGTCGCCGGCTGCGAATCCCGGATGGCGGCTCGCGCTCACCGTGCCGGCGAGGTCGATGCCCGGCACCATGGGAAAGCGGCGCACCACCGGCCCGCGCCCGGTGATCGCCAGCGCGTCCTTGTAGTTCAGCGTCGAATGGCTGACCCGCACGAGGACGTCGCCGTCGGGGAGCGCCGCCTCGTCCAACTCGCGCAAGCGCGTCGCGCAATCGTGATCGGTTCTCTCGACGAGGAGGGCACGGAACATCGGCGGCTCGTTTTCTTCGCGCGGGGCCCGCGGACGCCGCGGTTTGCCCGGCATCCGACGCCTCGCGACCCATCGCGACGGCTTTACGGTTTATTGCGCTAGATTGGAAACGTTCCGGACAGCGTCATCGTCCCGTCCAGATCGGCATGGAAGACCTGGCCTGCGGATCGACGCATGCGAACAGGAGGGTGCCGTGTACAACGTCTTCCATCAGCGCAAGGACCCGGCGATCGTGTGCGTGATCCCGGACGCCGGCATCCTGCCCACCTTCCTGCGCGACGCGGGCTGGCTTTATGCGGGGCGCTCCGAGCGGGTGAAGGGCGCGTTGTCGGCGTTCGACAGCGCGGCGGCCGACGCGGTGATCCGGCGCACCGGCTTCTACGTCTACACCCTGCAAT
>CAXUCL010000282.1:0-2721 GCA_964249395.1 uncultured Rhizobiaceae bacterium | reverse complement strand
TCCTCGACGCTGGTCGGCGCGGCGGTCGGCGGCCTGGCCGGCGGCGGCATCGGCGCCTACATGGACAACCAGGAGGCGGAGCTGCGCCGCCAGCTCGAGGGCACGGGCGTGTCCGTGACGCGCCAGGGCGACCGCATCGTCCTCAACATGCCGGCCAACGTCACCTTCCCGACCGACGGCGACCGCATCCGGCCGGACTTCTACCCCGTGCTCGATTCGGTCGGCATCGTTCTGCGCAAGTTCGACCGCTCGGTGGTGGAGGTCGCCGGCCACACCGATTCCGACGGCTCGGACGCCTACAACCAGGGCCTGTCGGAGCGCCGCGCCGCGGCCGTCGCCGATTACCTCACCGACCAGGGCATCAACGAGCGGCGCTTCGACGTGGAAGGCTTCGGCGAAACGATGCCGGTCGCCTCCAACGCTTCCGACCGCGGCCGGGCCGAGAACCGCCGCGTCGAGGTGTCGATCATCCCGGTGCCGGGCAACGGCACGCCGATCTGAGGGCCACGCGGCGCCGTCAGAGTTCCAGCGTCACCGACACCGGCACGTGGTCGGACGGGCGGTCCCAGCCGCGGGCGTCCTTGCACACGTGGTGGTCGCGCAGGAGCGGCACGAGGTCGGGCGAGCCCCAGACGTGGTCGAGCCGCCGGCCCTTGTCGGCGGCGCGCCAGTCGGCCGAGCGGTAGCTCCACCAGGTGTAGAGCTTTTCCGTCAGCGGCACGCGGGCGCGCACGAGGTCGCTCCAGCCGCCGTCCCGCATCGCCAGCCCGAGCGCGTCCGTCTCGACGGGCGTGTGCGAGACGATCTTCAGGAGTTGGCGGTGCGACCAGACGTCGGTCTCGCCCGGCGCGACGTTGAGGTCGCCGACGAGGATCGCCGCCGTGTCGGGTTCGGCGAAGCTCGTGATGCGCCGCATCTCTTCCAGGAAGTCCAGCTTGTGGCGGAACTTCGGGTTGATCGCCGGGTCCGGCTCGTCGCCGCCGGCGGGCACGTAGAAGTTGTGCAGGCGGAGCTGGCGTCCGGCGACCTCAATCCGCACCGCGAGGTGCCGGGCGTGCGGCACGCCGCAGAACACCTGCCGCACCTCGTCCGCGAACGGGTGCCGGGAAAGCGTCGCGACGCCGTGGTAGCCCTTCTGCCCGTAGGTCGCGACATGGGCGTAGCCCATCGCCCGGAAGGCGTCGGCGGGGAACAGCTCGTCCGGGCACTTGGTTTCCTGCAGGCACAGGACGTCGGGCGCGTGCTCGCGCAGGTAGCGCTCAACGAGAGGCTGCCGCAAGCGCACCGAGTTGATGTTCCAGGTGGCGACGGTGAAGCGCATGGGCGGGTCCGGCGGCGGGCTTGCGCGGTTATGCGAGCGAGACCACGGCGGCGCAAGCTATCCGGCGTCCGGCTCCCACGGGTTCAGAACTGGCACGCCGAGCCCGGCGAAATCCCTGACGTTGCGGGTCACGACGGCGAGGCCGTGCACCAGCGCGGTCGCGGCGATGAAGGCGTCGCGTTCGGGGCGAGGGTTCGGAACGTGCAGCGTGGCGGCGCGGCGGGCGACGTCGAGATCGATCGGGATGATGCGTTGCTCGAAGCGCCCGATGACGTCGCGCTCGATCCAGGACTGCAGGGCCGTGCCTTGCGCCGGGTCTCGTCGCTTTTTGAGTTCGGCACCGAGCTCGAGCTCGAAGATCGTCATCGCCGACACGACGAGATCGCCACCCGATACCCGAGTCGCCCAGCGTCGGACGTTCGGATGGGTCCGCGAAGGCCTGCGGAACTCCGAGATGACGTTGGTGTCGAGGAGATAGATCAATCGAACTCCGCTGGCCTGAGACCGAGGTTCGCCTTCGGCGGATCGAACTCGAAGTCGCCTCCGTCCCAATGGGCGATGCTGTCCCAAAGGCTCTGCTGACCGTTCAGCTTGCGGTAGTCTTCGATCGCGAGCAGCACGTGCGTCGCCTGCTCGTCCCCGTCGATGAAGACCGGGCCTTCGTTGGCGACCGCCTTGGCGCGCTCGACGTTCTCGCCGAACTCGCGGGCGGACATGCGGTGGATCGTCATCGGACACCTCCTCGAAAGCCTCAGGGGCGGGCGGCGAGGATAGGCCCTCGGCCGCGCCACCGCCAGACGCCCGTGCGCTTCACCTCGGCATCCTCCAGCGCGCGGGTCACCGGCACTTGGTAGGTCGCCAAAGGCTCCAGGCGGTGCTTCGGCAGGTAGGCGCGGCCGGGGTCGCCGACGAGCACGGTCCGGCCCTCCGCCGTCAGCCGGTCGAACCAGGGCGCGATCGCCTCGGCCATCCCGCGGTCGAAGAACACGTCGCCGGCGAGCACCACCTCGGCGTCGACGCTTGAGCCGACCAGATCGCCTGTTTCGGTTCCGTCGAGCCGCACGCCGTTGAGGTCCGCGTTGAGCCGGGCGGCGACAGCCGCGAACGGGTCGACGTCGGCCGCGACCACCCGGCGCGCGCCCGCCATCGCCGCGGCGATGCCGACGAGCCCGGAGCCGGCGGCGAAATCCAGCACCGGCCAACCCGCCACCGTTTCGGGATGGTCGAGAAGGTAGCGCGCCAGCCCCTGCCCGCCGGCCCAGGCGAAGGCCCAGAACGGCGGCGGGAGCCCGATCCGCTCCAGCTCGGCTTCCGTGCGGAGCCAAAGGTCGTGCGCCTCGTCGGCGAGGTGCAGCCGGATCTCCGGCACGTGCGGCGGCGCCAGCGGCGCGGTGTTGGCG
>CAXUCL010000281.1:0-2757 GCA_964249395.1 uncultured Rhizobiaceae bacterium | reverse complement strand
CACGCAGATCTACACGCACGTCCTGGAGGAGCGGCTGATCCGGCTGGTGACGGAGCACCATCCGCTGGCGCGGGGCGACCGCGACAACGAAAGCTGAGGCGCGGGCCTCGGCCGGCGCTTCCTTGACAGGACGGGCGCGCTCCGTCATGTGCCGCCCGGTCCGAAGCTTCGGCGGTCGGCAGGCGGCTCGCTCGGATACGGGCCGGGGTCCCGAACCACGGCCGACCGGGCGGCCGAGCGGAGCCGATGCACAACTACCTCGACTTCGAAAAACCCGTCGCCGACCTCGAATCGCAGATCATCGCGCTGAAGGGGCTCGGCTCGGACGGGCAGGGCGTCGACGTCAGCGAGGAGATCCGGCGGCTGGAAACGCGCTCGCGCGACGCGCTGATCGACCTCTACCGCAAGCTGACGCCCTGGCAGAAGACGCAGGTCGCCCGTCATCCCGACCGGCCGCACTGCGTCGACTACATCGAGCGCCTCGTGACCGACTGGACGCCGCTCGCCGGCGACCGGCGCTACGCCGAGGACCACGCGGTGCTCGCCGGCTTCGGGCGCTTCCACGGCCAGTCGGTCGCGGTGATCGGGCAGGAAAAGGGCGCCGACACCCAGACCCGCCTCAAGCACAACTTCGGCATGGCGCGGCCGGAGGGCTACCGCAAGGCGACGCGCATCATGGGGCTGGCGGACCGCTTCGGCCTCCCGGTGCTGACGATCGTCGACACGGCCGGCGCTTATCCCGGCATCGGCGCCGAGGAGCGTGGCCAAGCCGAGGCGATCGCCCGCTCCACGGAGGCCTGCCTGGCGCTGAAGGTGCCGCTGGTGTCGGTGGTGATCGGGGAGGGCGGCTCGGGTGGCGCGATCGCCCTCGCCACCGCCAACCGCGTCCTGATGCTGGAGCACGCCGTCTACAGCGTGATCTCGCCGGAAGCGGGCGCCTCGATCCTGTGGCGCGACGCGACGCGGGCGCGCGACGTGGCGCAGGCGATGAAGATCACCGCGCAGGACCTGAAAGGCTTCGGCATCATCGACGAGCTGATCCCCGAGCCGGTCGGCGGCGCGCACCGCGAGCCCGAAACGGTGATCGCGGCGACCGGCGAGGCGATCCGGCAAGCGTTCATCGCGCTCGCCGGCCTGGACGGCCCGTCGCTGCAGCGCCAGCGCCGCGAGAAGTTCCTGGCGATCGGCCGGAACCTCTGAGGGACTTGCCGGCCGGGCCGCGTCGATCGTCCGGGAACCGTTGCCGCGTCGCAACAGCCCGGACTCCACAACCCGCGCGCGATCGGACACAATAGGCGCCGGTCGGTTGGGCTTTTGGAGAACCGCAGGGGCGCGGTTTACGGTCCGTTTACCGCTAGCGGGCGACAACGGGCGAAACAGCCGCGCGAGGTCCGCGGTCGCGTGTCGAGGGGTTGGAATGGGGGTCGGACAGCTTGCGAGAACGGCGGCGCTCGGCTTGACGCTCATCGCGCTCGCCGCCTGCCAGAAGGGCGCCGACCTCGGCGACCTGCTCGGCGCCAACGCGCCCGTGCCGCCCAAGCTCGTCAACGAGATGAAGGCGAAGGGCATGGGGGTGAAGTCCCCGATGCTGGTGCGCCTGTTCAAGGAGGAGTCGCAGCTTGAGGTCTGGAAGCAGACGAGCAAGGGCGACTACGCGCTCCTGAAGACCTATTCCATCTGCGCCTGGTCGGGCAGGCTCGGGCCGAAGAAGGCCGCCGGCGACCGCCAGGCGCCGGAAGGCTTCTACGCCGTGACGCCGGGGCAGATGAACCCGGACTCGCAGCATCACCTCGCCTTCAACATCGGCTACCCGAACAAGTTCGACAAGGCGAACGGCGGCACCGGCGAGCATCTGATGGTGCACGGCTCCTGCAACTCGTCCGGCTGCTACGCCATGGACGACTGGCAGATGGAGGAGCTCTACGCGCTGACGCGCGAGGCCTTCGCCGGCGGCCAGCGCGCGTTCCAGCTCCAGGCCTACCCGTTCCGCATGGTGCCGAAGAACCTTGCGCGGCACCGCCAATCGGAACACTACGCCTTCTGGCGGAAGCTGAAGGAAGGCTACGACCGCTTCGAGGTGACGAAGAAGCCGGTGGCGGCCGAGGTCTGCGAGAAGCGCTACGTCTTCGACCCGAAGCTGGCAGAGGGGCAGACGCTCGACCCGGCCGGCGCCTGCCCCGCCGCCGAGGAGCCGGTCGCCGTGGCGGCCCGGCGCATCGCCGACGAGGCCGAGGTCGAGAAGCTGGTGGCGACCATGCGGCCGACCGACTTCGCGCAGGTCTCGACGTTCACCTACAAGCCGGGCGTGCCGGTGACGGCGGAAGCCTACGCCGCCGAGCAGCACCGCCGTCCGGGCTTCGACCGGCTCGGCAAGCCGGTGCCGGCCGCGAAGGTGTTTAACGGCATGGGCGGACACTGAAGGCCCCACCGCGGCGGCGGCCGAGCGAACCTGCCGGGCTGGGTCCCATGCGGCGGCGCGGGAACAGGTCGTGAGGCGCCAAGCTCCCGCTGCCGACCGCTGGAAGCGCCTGCCGGTCTAGTTCCGGCATTGCCCGTCGACGACCGACCCGTTCGGACAATCGGTGTTCCGGTTCTGCGTCGAACCGACGTCGTCGTTGTCGTCGTTGCTGGTGTCGGCCGGACGCGCGCCGCCGTTCTGCGATCCCGCCTCGCCCGACGTGCCCGTTTCGCCCGTCGTGCCGACCGGGTCGGACCCCGATCCGTTGCCGCCGCCGCTGCCGGCAGTTCCGGCGGCGC
>CAXUCL010000280.1:0-2774 GCA_964249395.1 uncultured Rhizobiaceae bacterium | reverse complement strand
GGCCGAAGGCGTCCACCGTGCGGCCGCACCAGCTTCGCGCCGGCGCCACGGTGATCGGGTCGGTGCGCCAGGCCGGCATCCGCACGCCGCTCGTGAACTTGGCGCCGAACGGCTTCACGGTGGCGGACGCCGCCTCGACCCGCACCACCTCGCCGAGCTCGATCCCGTCGGGGCCGCGCGTCGCCACGCAATCGCCGAGGCGCACGAAGGGCGACAGGCCGGCGACGCGGAACGACTGCGCCGATACGTCGACGACGTGGCCCGAAACGCGGATGAGCGGATCGTCGAGCGAAACGGGCTCGGGACGCTGGAAGGCCTTCAGGCTCACCGGGGCGACCCGAGCATGGACACGGCGTCGTCGAGCGAGCGTTCGGAGGTCGCGATGAAGTTCGCCGCGCTCTCGAAGGCGCGCTGCACCGCGATAAGCCGCGTCATCTCCAGGACCGGGTTGATGTTGGCGCCTTCCACGAAGCCCTGCATGACGTTGACGCCCTCGAACTCGACGATCGGCACGGCGGCCCGGTCCGGCACGACGCCCGAGGTGCCGGCGCGGGCGAGCTTGGCATTGTCCGGCATCCGGAACAGGCCGACGGCGCCGACCTGGACGCCGTTCTGCGCCACCATGCCGTCGCGGGCGATCGTGACGACGCCGCCGTTCGGGTCGAGCTGCAGCGGCGCGCCGCCGACGTCGAGCACCGGCTCGCCGTTGAGCGACAGGAGGTCGCCGGCCTCGTTCATCATCATGCGCCCGTCGCGCGTATAGATCGGGCCGTTCGCGCCCTGCACGGCGAAGAAGGCGTCGCCGTTGACGGCGAGGTCCAGCGCGTTGCCGGTCTGCGTCATCTCCCCGGCCCGCGTCGAGATGTAACGCTCGCCGACGGAGGCGAAGGCGACCGGCTCGCGCGGGTTCTGCGACAGGAAGCTCTCGAACTTCACCTCTTCGGCCCGGAAGCCGACGGTGCGGGCGTTGGCGATGTTGTCGGCGATCGTGTCGAGCCGCTTTTCCATGGCGAGCTGCGCCGAAAGCGCGACGGGAAGGGAGGTCTGCATGGCGGCGATTAAAGTCCCGCGAGGAGGGGGCGCATCGGCGCGACGGGCGAGGTCCCGGACCGCGCCGATGCGGGGCCGACCATCGGGAGGAACGCTTGCGTCAGCCTGTTCCAAAGCGGCCATCCCGACCGGCCGGATCGAGCGGGTTCCCGACCCGGCACCGGAGCAAACAGGCTCGCGCAAGTCCTTGTCCGTAACCCCGAACGGTCAGCACAAGAGGACTTCCGGTCATGGCCATCCTGCTCGGCCTCATCGTCACCATGGCCTGCGTTCTCGGCGGCTACGTCGCCGGCGGCGGGCACCTTTACGTCCTGTGGCAGCCCTACGAGCTGATCATCATCCTCGGGGCCTCGCTCGGCACCTTCCTGATCGCCAACCCGATGAAGGTGGTGAAGGACACGGGCAAGGCGCTCGGCGAAGCCTTCAAGAACTCGGTGCCCAAGCCCGCCGACTACCTGGCGCTGCTCAGCCTGCTGCATTCGCTGATGCGCGAGATGCGCTCCAAGCCGCGCTCGGAGGTCGAGGAGCACATCGACAACCCGGCGCAGTCGGCGATCTTCAGCGCCTACCCGACGATCCTCAAGGATACGGCGATGCTGACCTTCATCTGCGACTACTGCCGCCTGATCGTCATCGGCAACGTCAGGGGCTACGAGGTCGAGTCGCTGATGGACGAGGAGATCCAGACCGTGTCCCGCGACACGCTGAAACCCAAGCACGCGCTGCAGGACGTCGCCGACGGCCTGCCGGCGCTCGGCATCGTCGCCGCCGTTCTCGGCATCGTCCACGCGATGGGCGCGCTCGACCAGTCGCCGGAGATCCTCGGCCACCTGATCGGCGCGGCGCTGGTCGGCACCTTCGCGGGCATCTTCTTCTCCTACGGCGTGTTCGGGCCGATCGCCCACAAGGTGAAGGTGGTGCGCGAGAAGAAGCTGCGCCGCTACGTGATCGTGAAGCAGACGCTGATCGCCTACATCAACGGCGCCATGCCGCAGGTGGCGCTCGAATACGGCCGCAAGACCATCTCGGCCTACGAGCGGCCGACCATCGACCAGGTCGAGTCCGAGACCATCGGCGGCGGCGCGCAAGCGGCCGCGACCGCCCAGGCCGCCTGAGCGTTCGACGATGGCCGCCACCACCGCAGAGCGCACGGTCGAAGCGCGCATCCGCTCCGCCGCTCGGATCGAGCCCGACCGCCTGCCGCGCTTGAAGCTCCTCGGCGACGCCTGGGCCGAGGCCGCCGCCGCCGCGCTGAACGGCTTCTGCACGAGCGCCGTTTCGGTCGAATACGCGGGCGCTTCGCCGCTCCGGTTCACCGGCGGCGCGACTGAAGCCGCCGGCGCCCCCCTCGCGCTGACGCTGAAATCCGGGCTTTGGCCGGACACCGGCTTCGTCCTGTGCGACGGGGCCACGGCCGACCTGTTCGCCGAGGCGATCTTCGGCGGCACCGGGCGCGCGCCGGCGCCGACCGGCACCGCGCGGCCCGCGACCTTGCTCGACCGACAGCTCGTCAAGCGCGGTCTCACGCCCCTGGTGGAGGCGGCGAACCCGGTGTTCGGCGATGTCGCACCGCTCGACGTCCGGGCGGACAAGCTTCTCGCCGGCAACGTCGCCGAGACGATCGACGACGCCCTCGGGCCCGACGCGCGCTCAAGCGTCGCGCTCGCCTTCCGCCTGACGCTCGGCGGGCTTTCCACGACGCTGCGCGTCGCGCTCCCGGAAAA
>CAXUCL010000279.1:0-2792 GCA_964249395.1 uncultured Rhizobiaceae bacterium | reverse complement strand
GCGCCGAGGCTCGCGCCGAGCCGGGCGAACAGGACGAAGGCGCCGAGCAGGCAGAAGGAGCGGATCATGATGTCGCGGTTGACCGCGATCATCCGCTGGAAGCCCGCGGCGTCGAGGACTTCGCGCAGCGTCGGGTGCGGTCGGCCGCGAAAGCCGCGCAGCACCAGGAGAAGGCCGATCGCGGCGCCGACCGCCTCGCCCGTCGCCGTGCCGATCGCCACGCCCGCGACGCCGCCCTCCAGCACGAGGCCGAACAGGATCGAGAACAGGACGTTCGCGCCGTTGATGGCGACCTGGATGGCGAGCCCCAGGCCGCCGCGCCCGAGCCCGAGCACCGTGCCGAGCACCGCGAAGTTCAGGAGCGACACGGGCGCGGCGAGCATCCGCCAGAAGACATAGGTGCGAACCGCCTCGGCCACCGCCGGGTCCGGCGCGATCGCCAGGAGCCCGAGCGCGACGATCAGCGGCTGCAGCGCGACGAGGCCGAAGCCGAGGCCAAGGGCGAGGATCACGGCGCGCCGGAACACCGCCTCGATCTCGCGCGGGCGGTCCGCGCCGAGGGCCTGGGCGACGAGGCCGGTGGTGCCGGCGCGCACGAAGCCGAAGGTCTGGAAGGCGAAGTCGAAGATCAGGGCGCCGGCCACCAGGCCGCCGAGCGCGGCGGGGTCGCCCAGGCGGCCGATCACCGCCGTATCGGTGATGCCGAGGAGCGGCTGCGTCAGGACCGCGAGCGTCATCGGCGCGGCGATCGCTAGGACGCCGCGGTGCGTGACGGCGAACGGACGCGGCGCGTTGTCCGCCGTGCCGTCGGTCGCCTCTCCCGCCCGCGTCGCGCTCGCCGTCATTCCTGCCGCCCCTTCCGGCTCGTTCGGCGTCGTCGTCCGCCTTATCTTCGGCGCAGATGGATCTGCCGATCGTCCACCACCCGGCCTTCGACGCGCGCTTCGACAGGCCCCACCGCTTTCCGATGTCGAAGTTCTCGGCGCTCGCCGCGATCCTCGTGGCGGACGGCCTCGTCGCGCCGGACGGCTTCTTCGTCCCCGAGCCCGCCCCGGAAGGCTGGCTGCGTCTCGCCCATTCGCGCGCCTATGTCGAGGCGGTGCTCGGCGCCGCGGTCCCGCCGCTGGTCGAGAAGGCGATCGGCTTTCCCGTCGACGCGCGCGTTTCCCTGCGCAGCCAAGCCGCCACCGGCGGCACCGTGCTCGCCGCCCGGCTCGCGCTGCGACACGGCCTCGCCTGCAACACGGCGGGCGGCAGCCACCACGCCAACCGCAACGGCGGCGCGGGCTTCTCCGTGTTCAACGACGTGGCGGTGGCCGCGAGCGTGCTTTTGGCCGAAGGCGCCGTCGAGCGCGTGCTGGTGGTCGACTGCGACGTCCACCAGGGCGACGGCACGGCGCTGATCTTCGCGGGCACCCCGCGCGTCTTCACCCTGTCGATCCACGCGGCGAGGAACTATCCGGAGGTGAAGCCGCCGTCCGACCTCGACGTTTCCCTACCGGACAAGCTCGGCGACGACGGCTACCTCGCGCTCTTGCCGGAGGTGCTGGCGCGCGTCCACGCCGCGGCCAGGCCTGACCTCGTGTTCTTCAACGCCGGCGTCGATCCGCACGCGGCCGACCGGCTCGGCCGCTTGTCGCTGACGGACGCCGGCCTCGCCGAGCGCGACCGGCGGGTGATCGGGTTCTTCCGCGAGCGGAACGTCCCCGTGGCGGGCGTGCTCGGCGGCGGCTACGCGGACGACATCGACGCGCTGGCGCGCCGCCACTCGATCCTGCACCGCGTGGCGCGGGAGTTCGTTTGAGGGCCGAGGCTGGCGGTCCGGCCGCGGCATTGCCATCTTCGAACCATGAACAACCGGACCCGAGCGCCATGAGCGTCGCCTTCGTCAAGGAACCCAACGAGGACCAGGTCGAAACGCTGCCCGACCGCGACCTCGGCACCGGTCCGAACCTCGTGACGGAGCGCGGCCTGGCGCTCATCGACGCGGCGATCGCGGCGAACGAAGCGGGCTTGGCCGAGGCTCGGGCGACCGGCGACAAGATCGCGGCCGCGACCCTCAACCGGGACGGGCGCTACTGGCGGGCGCGCCGGGCGACGGCGCAGGTGACCGTGCCCGCAGCGGACGCCGAGACCGTGCAGTTCGGCGCGCTGGTCGTCATCGAGCGCGACGACGGCCGGCGGCAAAGCTTCCGCATCGTCGGCATCGACGAGGCCGATCCGGCGGCCGGGCTCCTGTCCTTCACCGCGCCGCTCGCGCGCGGCCTGATCGGCAAAGGGATCGGCGACACGGCGAAGGCCGGCGGGACGCAAGCCGAGATCGTCTCGATCGCGGTGGAGTAGCGATCTGCGGCGGAGGCCGGCTACCCGAAGCGGACGCCGCGGAACGCGCCGTCCGCGTCGAACAGGGCGACGCCGCGCACGGTCTCGATCAGGCGGTCGGTGCCGTAGCGCAGCCCCATCGCGTCCATGACCCCTTCCACCGTCGCGTCGGGCGCCTTCGGCCAATCTTCTTCCTTCCGCACGAACAGGACGCGCAGAGCGTTCGGGTCCGGCGGCGCGGCGCCTTCCCCCAACAGATCGTCGAGGAGGTCCGGATAACGGCCGGGCTCGTCCACGGCGTTGAGGACGACGTGCAGGACGTTCCCGCCCGCCTCGCTCGCGGCCGAGCGGACGCGCTCCAGGCGCGGCGTGCGCCCGCCGCAGCCGACATAGGCGAAGCTCACCGACACCGGCCGGCCGCGCGCCTGCGCCAGAACCGCGTCGAGGTCGGCCGGGCGGCCGTTCGCATC
>CAXUCL010000278.1:0-2814 GCA_964249395.1 uncultured Rhizobiaceae bacterium | reverse complement strand
GCGTACATCGCCGCGTCCGCCCGCGCCAGCATGTCGGCACCGTCCGACTCGTCCCGCCACAGCGCCCCGCCGAGGCTCGCGCCGACGCACAGCCAGCCGACGGCGCCGATCTCGATCGGATCGTCGAGGCCGTCGCGAAGGCGCCCGATCGCCGCGTCGAGCGCCGGCTGCGCGTCCGCCAGCAGAATCGCCGCGAACTCGTCGCCGCCGATGCGGAACACCCGCTCGCCGGGCCCGAGCGCGCCTTGCAGCCGCACGGCGAAGGCCTGCAGGATCGTGTCGCCCGCCGCGTGGCCGTGCCGGTCGTTCACCGCCTTGAAGCGGTCGACGTCGACGAGCACCAGCGAGAAGGAGCGGACGGCCGCCTGCGCCGCCACCACCGCGTTCGCCAGCATCCGGTCGAAGCCGCGCCGGTTGCCGATGCCCGTCAGCGGGTCGAGGAGCGCCGCCTCCTCGTGCGCGAGCTCGGCGCGCTTCCTCTGGTCGACGTCGACCGGCACGCCGAGGATCTGCGACACGCCGCCGGTGGCCGGGTCGACGATCGGCAGCAGCGTCGTGCGCCACCAGCGCCGGACGCCGCCGTGCTTCAGCTCCTCCTCGTAGTCGTAGAGGCGGCGCGTTTGCGCGAGGTGGCGGTAGCGCGGCTCGACCAGCTCGGCGAAGGCCGGGCCGAAGGCTTCGGCCGCCGTGCGCCCCGCCACGTCGACGGGCCGCACGCCGATCAGCTCGCAGAGCGCGTCGGTGAAGCCGCGGTAGCGGAACGTCCCGTCGGGCAGGACGTCCACGAGGAAGGCCGGGCCGCCGATCGCTTGGAGGTCGATGCCGTACATCGTGGTTCCCGCCGGAAGTGCGGGATCATGACTAACCCGGAGAGTCCGAAAATCGGGTGAACGGCCGTCGCGGCGAGGGCGTCGCGACGGCGCCCGGGGTCAGGCCGCGCGCTTGGCGCCGAGCAGGCCGCGGTTCACCAGGAGCTCGGCGATCTGCACGGCGTTCAGCGCCGCGCCCTTGCGCAGGTTGTCGGCGACGATCCAGAGGTTGAGGCCGTTCTCCAGCGTCTGGTCCTCGCGGATGCGGCTGATGTAGGTCGCGTCCTCGCCGGCCGCCTCGTGCGGGGTGATGTAGCCGCCGTTCTCACGGCGGTCGATCACCAAGCAGCCCGGCGCTTCCCGAAGGATGGCGCGCGCCTCGTCCGCGGTGATCGGGTTCTCGAACTCGACGTTCACCGCCTCCGAATGGCCGATGAACACCGGCACGCGCACCGCCGTGCAGGTGACCTTGATCTTCGGGTCGAGGATCTTCTTGGTTTCCGCCATCACCTTCCATTCCTCCTTCGTCGAGCCGTCCTCCATGAAGCTGTCGATGTGGGGGATGACGTTGAAGGCGATGCGCTTGGTGAACGTCTTGGCTTCCACCGGATCCGACACGAACACGGCGCGCGACTGTTTGAACAGCTCGTCCATGCCCTCCTTGCCGGCGCCCGACACGGACTGGTAGGTCGCGACCACCACCCGCTTGATCTTCGCGTGGTCGTGCAGCGGCTTCAACGCCACCACGAGCTGCGCCGTGGAGCAGTTCGGATTGGCGACGATGTACTTTCGCGTGAAGCCGCGCACGGCGTCGGCGTTCACCTCCGGCACCACCAAGGGCACGTCGGCGTCGTAGCGCCAGGCCGAGGAATTGTCGATCACGACGCAGCCCTGGGCCCCGATGCGCGGCGACCACTGCCTGGACACCTCGCCGCCCGCCGACATCAGGCAGATGTCGGTGCCGGAGAAGTCGTAGGTGTCGAGCGTCTGAACTTTAAGCGTCCGCTCGCCGAAGGCGACCTCGGTGCCGAGCGAGCGGCGGGAAGCGAGCGCCACCACCTCGTCGGCCGGAAAGCCGCGCTCGTCCAGGATGGCGAGCATCTCGCGCCCGACGTTGCCGGTCGCGCCCGCGACGGCGATCTTGTAGCCCATTTCGACCCTGCCTTCCGTTCCCGCCCGACCGGTCGCGCGCTCGCCGCGCACCCCGGGGAACGAGCGGGGCGGCGGCTCAGGAAATCGTGATGGTCTTCGGGAGCGGACGCGACAGCATGGCTCGTCCCTATGATGGGGGGACGCCGCCAAGTCAATTCGGAACGGAGCGGCGAACCGGGCAGCCGTCACGGTTTCGCGAGAACGGCGCCCCTGCGCTGTTCGGCGGCCATCGCCCGTCCCAAGTGAACGGTGCGGCGACGAAGACCGCACCGGAGGTCCGAGCGATGCACATCGGCAAGTCACTGGCGCTCGCGGGCGCCCTGTTCCTCGCGGCGGGCGCGAGCGCGGCGCTCGCCCATCACGGCTGGGGCTGGGCGTCGCCGGCCGAGTCGCGCCTCGCCGGCACGATCGAGTCGATCTTCCTCGGCAACCCGCACGCCCACCTGCAGGTGGCGGCGGAGGGCGGGAGCTGGGAGGTCGACCTCGCGCCGCCCGCGGCGACGCAGCGCGCCGGCATCAAGGAAGGCTTCGCGAAGGCCGGTGACCGCGCCGCCTTCACCGGCCACCGCTCGCGCGACCCAGAGGAACGCGTCTTCAAGGCCGAAACGGTGACGGTGAACGGCCAAACCTACGACGTCTATCCGAGCCGCGAGAAATCGTTGCAGCCGCAAAGCTGACCGTGCTGGAAGCGTGGCTCGCGGCGATCGAGACCTCAAGCCCGGCCGAGGCGATCCGTGCCTCGCGCCTCGTCTACCCGCTGGTCAACGCCGCGCACATCCTCGGGCTGGCCGCGCTGTTCGGCGCGATCCTGGCGCTCGACCTGCGGCTTCTCGGCCTCCTGCGCGGCGTGCCG
>CAXUCL010000277.1:0-2825 GCA_964249395.1 uncultured Rhizobiaceae bacterium | reverse complement strand
GGCCCACCTCGCGCCGCCCGGCAACGCCTACGCGCGCGTGTCGCCGGCGTCCGGCTTCTGGCTGCTGCTGTTCGCCTTCGCGATCCTGGCCACCGACGCGCTGGCGCGGCTTCGCCCCCCGCCCCTCGCGCGCGTCGCGATCCTCGGGCTCGTGGCGCTGGGACTCGGCCTGATCCTGGGCTCCGGCCTGTGGGACGGCTTGTCGATCCTGAAGGAATACGGCACGCGCGCCGCCGCGTTCTGGCGCGAAGCCCGCCAGCACGTGGCTCTCGCCTTCGGCTCGCTCCTCGCCTCGACGCTCCTCGGCGTGCCGCTCGGCGTCCTGTGCCACCGCGTCGCCCGCATCCGCGAGCCGGTCCTGAACGCGCTGAACGTCGTGCAGACGATCCCCTCGATCGCGCTGTTCGGCCTCCTCATCGCGCCGCTCGGCTGGATCGCGGCCAACGTTCCGGGCGCGAGCGCGCTCGGCATCCGCGGCATCGGCGCCGCGCCGGCGCTCCTCGCGCTGTTCTTGTATTCGCTGCTGCCGGTGGTCGCGAACACGGTGGTGGGCCTCGCCTCCGTCTCGCGCGACGCCGACGACGCGGCGCGCGGCATCGGCATGACCGATCGGCAGCGGTTGTTCGGCGTCGAGCTGCCGCTGGCCTTGCCGGTGATCCTCACCGGCGTCCGCATCGTGCTGGTGCAGAACATCGGCCTCGCCACCGTCGCGGCGCTGATCGGCGGCGGCGGCTTCGGCGTGTTCGTGTTCCAGGGCATCGGCCAAACGGCGATGGACCTCGTGCTGCTCGGTGCGGTGCCGACGGTGGCGCTGGCCTTCGCCGCCGCCGTGGTGCTCGACGCGGTCGTGGAAGGCGCGACGCCGCGAACCGCCCGGGAGGCCGCATGATCGAGCTGCGGACCGTGACGAAGCGCTATGGCGCGGCGACGGTGGTGGACGACGTGTCCATGACGGTCGAGCCGCGCACGGTCTGCGCGGTGGTCGGCACGTCCGGCTCCGGCAAGACCACCTTGATGCGGATGATCAACCGCATGACGGAGCCGACGAACGGCGCCGTCCTGATCGACGGCGAGCCGAACACCAAGCTCCCCGCGCACGAGCTGCGCCGGCGCATCGGCTACGTGATCCAGAACCACGGCCTGTTCCCGCACCGCACCGTCGCGCAGAACATCGCGGCCGTGCCGACGCTGCTCGGCTGGGACCGCGGGACGATCGCCGCCCGCGTCGAGGAACTCCTGCACCTCTTCGGCCTCGACCCGGCGCTCTTCGCCGGCCGGCAGCCGCACGAACTGTCCGGCGGCCAGCAGCAGCGCGTCGGCGTGGCGCGGGCGCTGGCGGCCAAGCCCAACATCCTCCTGATGGACGAGCCCTTCGGCGCGCTCGACCCGATCATCCGCAGCAAGGCGCAGGACGACCTCCTCGCCATTCAGCGCGCCACCGGCACGACGATCGTGATCGTCACGCACGACATGGAGGAGGCGATCCACCTCGGCACGAAGATCGCCGTGATGGACGGCGGCAGGCTCCTGCAATACGCCGCGCCGGCCGAGATCCTGGCGCGGCCGGCGACAAGCTTCGTGGAGGCGCTGATCGGCTCGGCCGAGCGGCCGTTCCGCTACCTGTCGCTCGGCGACCTCACGGCCCTGGTGGAGCCGGGCGAGGCGAGCGGCGCAGCCATCCCCGCGACGACCAACCGCCGCGACGCGCTCGCCGAACTCCTGTGGTCGGGCCGCGACGCCGCGCCCGTGGCGGACGCAACCGGCCGGACGATCGGGCGCATCCGCACGGCCGGCCTCATCGCCGGCGCCGCGAGGCCGGCGGCGTGACGAAACAACATGCAACCATCGGCGCCTGGCCGCCTCCCCCACTCCCGAGTCGGGAGCGGGTGGGCGTCGCGAAGCGCCCGACGGGTGAGGGTGTTGTAGAACGCCGTCGTTCGCACTGTAGTGCCCCTTCACTCCCTCATCCCGCTGCCGGCTTTGGGGCGAGCCGCTTGTCTCGCCCGCCCGTTGGGCTCTCCCGACTCGGGAGAAGGAAGCACCTGCAAGGTCGTGACTCTTCGGCACGGCATCAGGGGGACGCCGTATGAACCGTTCCTCCCTCCCCCTCCTCGTCCGACTCGGCGTCCTCGCGCTCCTCGTCGCCTTTCTCGTGACGCCCGAAACCTTCAGGCCGCTCCTCGCGCCGCTGGCTTCGAACGGCGCGCCGGCGGTCTACAACCAGGGGAGCCTCCTGGACCTCACCGTCCAGCACCTGCAACTGGTGCTCGCGGCGACGGCGCTCGCCGCCCTGGTGGCGGTGGCGGCGGCGGTGTTCGTCACGCGGCCGGCCGGCCGCGAGTTCCTGCCGTTGTCGCGCAGCCTCGCCAACATCGGCCAGACCTTCCCGCCGGTGGCCGTTCTCGCGCTCGCCGTGCCCGCCGTCGGCTTCGGCGCCGTGCCGACCTTCATCGCCCTGTTCCTCTACGGCCTCCTGCCGATCTTCGAGAACACCATGACCGGCCTCGCCACCCTGCCCCCGGCCGTGACGGAAGCGGCGCGCGGCATGGGGCTGACCGACCGCCAGCGGCTCCTGCAGGTGGAGCTGCCGCTGGCGCTGCCGCTGATCCTCGCCGGCATCCGCTTGTCGGCCGTGATCGGGCTCGCCACCGCCACGATCGGCTCGACGGTGGCGGCGCGCACGCTCGGCGAGGTGATCATCGCCGGGCTCCTGTCGAACAACCTCGCCTTCATCGTCCAGGGCGGCCTCATCGTCGCCGTGCTCGCCGTCCTCCTCTACGAGCCGCTCGCCGCGCTCGAGCGCCTGCTGGCGCGCCGCCACCGTC
>CAXUCL010000276.1:2352-2851 GCA_964249395.1 uncultured Rhizobiaceae bacterium | reverse complement strand
TTTGCCGCGCGGCGCGGTATATCGCCTACCAGCGCTCCCGGGGCGCCCGGCGCCGCGCGCCAGGCGTCGTCCGCGCGCCGGCGGTCGCGGCCGTGCAGGCAAACGCGGTGGCCTTGCTCGATCAGGAGCTGCGCGGCCATCAGGCCAAGACCCGTGGACGATCCGGTGACGAAGACGCGCGCCATGCCCGCCTACCGTCGCACGGCCCGCCGGCCGTCTACAGCGGCTTCGTCGCGGGCGCTCACGCGAGGTCGACCGCCTTGCGCAACGCCGCGTTGATGCGCTCCTGCCAGCCGGGCCCGTCTTCCTGGAAGCGGTGCAGGACCTCCTGATCGATCCGCAGCGACACGGTTTCCTTGACGCCCGGCAGCGCGGCTGGGCGCGGGTCGGCGGCGCGCGGCGGCGCGGCGGTCTTCTGAAAAACCGCCTCGGCGGCGTCGGGGGGGGGGGGGGGGGGGGGGGGGGGGGGGGGGGGGGGGGCGCGGGGGGGCGGGGCGGG
>CAXUCL010000276.1:0-2342 GCA_964249395.1 uncultured Rhizobiaceae bacterium | reverse complement strand
GCCTCGGCGGCGTCGCGCGGGCTCTGGGGGCGTCGCGTCATCGTTCAAGCTCCTCGCGCGGGTTTCGGCTCGCCGGGCACGATACCCTATTCGGTGTCGGACGCCCCATCGAACGCGAGCCTTCTTTGTCGTCAGATGCGCGTTCGAGTCGCTTGACGCGCGAGTCGCCCGCCAGCGCCCGCGCAGGCGGTATCGTTTCATCGAAGACGTCGAAACCGGGCTTTCGCGGGTCGGACGGCTTCTGCTCGCATCACGACCAATGCGAGGCCGAACGGGCGGCGCGTCTGCTCGGCGCGCCGCCCGGTCGTCTCGTTCGCCGGCCGCCTACTTCAGCTGGTCCGCCGTGTAGTAGCCCGAGTCGACGATGATCTTCTGGACGTCGGGCTTCGTCACCGGCACCGGCTTCAGGAGAAAGGACGGCACGACCTTGACGCCGTTCTCGTAGGTCTTGGTGTCGTTGACCTGCGGTTCCTTGCCCTGGCCGATCGCGTCGATCATGTCGACGGTCGCGGCGGCGAGGAGCCGCGTGTCCTTGAACACCGTCATGTACTGCTGGTCGGCGAGGATCGCCTTGACGCCGGGCAGGTCCGCGTCCTGGCCCGAGATCACCGGCATCGGCTTGTCGCTCGCCCCGAAGCCGACCGCCGTCAGCGAGGAGATGATGCCGACGGCGAGCCCGTCGTTCGGCGAAAGCACGGCATCCAGCGTCTTGTCGCCGTAGTAGGAGGACAGAAGGTTGTCCATGCGGGCTTGAGCCGTCGCCGGGTCCCAGCGCAGGGTGCCGACCTTGTCCATGCCGGTTTCGCCGGACTGCACCACCAGCTTCTTCTCGTCGATGTAGGGCTGCAAGACGCTCATCGCGCCGTTGTAGAAGAAGAAGGCGTTGTTGTCGTCCGGCGAGCCGCCGAACAGCTCGATGTTGAAGGGGCCGGGATTGGTGGCGAGGCCGAGCTTCTCGGCGATGGCTTGGCCCTGCAAGACGCCGACCTGGAAGTTGTCGAACGTCGTGTAGTAGTCGACGTTGGGCGAGTTGCGGATCAAGCGGTCGTAGGCGATGACCTTGATGCCCTTGTCGGCGGCCTGCTGCAACACGTCGGTCAGCGTCGTGCCGTCGATGGAGGCGATCACCAGCGTCTTGACGTTGCCGGCCACCATGTTCTCCATCTGGCTGATCTGCGTCGGGATGTCGTCCTCCGCATACTGCAAGTCCGTCGTGTAGCCGCGCTCCTGCAACTGCTTCACGATGTTGTCGCCGTCCTGGATCCAGCGCTGCGACGCCTTGGTCGGCATCAGGACGCCGACGGTGCCCTTGTCCTGCGCCAAGCCCGCGGGCATGACCGCGAGGCTGAGGGTCAGCGCCGCGGCGCCGGCCAGAAGCAGGGTCCTGCGTTTCATGTCGTGTTCCTCCTCCAGCGCCGACGCGGGGGTCGTCGCGACCCCGCCTCCCATCGGCGAGACTTGCATCCGTCCGGCGGTCGGCCGAGCCGCTCAAACGTATCGGTCGACGACCGCCTCCAGGCGCTCCTGAGTTCCCCGAGCGCGGCTCGGGGTTCACCGGGCGGCTGCGCTCGGCGACCTCCGCCACTCGACGCTCGCCCTTGAGGATCGCCCGCGGCTCGGCCGCGTCCCAGCCGCTGTAGCGCCTGGTGAGGGACCCTTCAAGCGCCCGCTCGACGAGCATGGCCTGCGTCACGGGCAAGACCCGCGTGCAGGCGTTCCTGAAAGCGACGTGCGTTGCCGAACGGGTCGCTGTCCGGCCAAGTGAACGAGTGCCAGTAGCGGACGGCTAAGCGCAGGCGCTCGGTCCTGGAGCGGCCGGCGACGGTGCGGTGCTCGTCGTGGAAGCGGAACACGAAGGGGCACGGCTGTCGGACCCCTCAAACGCCGCGCTCGGCCCCGAGCCGAAGAACCCGCCGTCGTCCTCGCTCCGCCCTTCCGCTCGGCCCGCCGCGATGCTTGTCGCAGAGGATGCAGGGGCCGCAAGCGGTTGTGGGCGTGCAAACCCGCGTCCGACGTGCAAGTCACTTGCAAGTCGATTGATCGGTCTGCGACAGAGCCGCTGAAGAAATCTTCTCGACGTTGCGCTCGTTGGGGAGAATGGTGGAGCCAAGCGGGATCGAACCGCTGACCTCTACAATGCCATTGTAGCGCTCTCCCAGCTGAGCTATGGCCCCATCCGTTTGTCGGAGCCGGCCGGGCTCCGCGCCGAACGCGGCCAGCGCCTGGGATGCGCGGCCCCGTGATCTCGACGGTGCGGCTTCTTAGCGAAGCGGTTGCGGCAGATCAAGCCGCAAAATCCCCGTCCGGGCGGCCGCGCCGAGCGTGCGGCCGCGCCCCGCCCG
>CAXUCL010000275.1:0-2862 GCA_964249395.1 uncultured Rhizobiaceae bacterium | reverse complement strand
GCGCCGGACGGTCCGGCGCAAGCGGCAGAATCGGCTGCAACGCCGGGCGACAGCGTCGCGCGCGCCGGCGCGCCGCTCGCGCGCGGCGAGATCGCCTCGCGCGAGGCCGCCTTTCGCCGCCTTCTCGAGATCGCCGACTACTTCCGCCGCACCGAGCCGCATTCGCCGCTGTCGGCGGCGATCGAAACCCTGGTGGCGCGCGGCCGGATGGACTTCCTGCGCCTTCTCGAAGAACTCCTGCCCGACCCGAACCTGCGGCGCGGCGTCCTCGCCTCCGCCGGCATCCAGCCGCAGACGGATGGCTGACGCCCCGTAGAAGCCGCGGCCGCGGCGACTAGTTATCGCTCGGCCGAACGCCGCCAACCCGCCACGCGGGTCAACCGAGAGGTTCCATGGAAAGCGTCCACGACAAGCTCGAACGGGTGCGCAAGCCGCGCGTCCACATCAAGTACGAGGTCGAGACCGAAGGGGCGATGGTCGAGAAGGAGCTGCCTTTCGTGGTGGGCGTCCTCGGCGACTTCTCCGGCAACCCGACGCAACCGTTGAAGCCCTTCGGCGAGCGCAAGTTCGTGCAGATCGACCGGGACAACTTCGACGAGGTGATGCGGCGCATGACGCCCGGCCTCACCCTTGCCGTCGAGAACACGCTGGCCGACGACGGCACCGACATCCCGGTGTCGCTCAAGTTCGAGAGCCTGGAGGACTTCGAGCCCGCCGCCGTCGCGAACCAGGTGCCGGCGCTCAAACGCCTCCTGGAAGCGCGCAACAAGCTGCGCGACCTGATGGCGAAGGCCGATCGCTCGGAAGAGTTGGAGAACCTCCTCGAGCGCATCCTCCAGAGCGAGGCCGACATGAAGGCGCTCGTGGACGAGCTCGAGGCCAAGACCGCGCCCGGCCCGAACGCCAACTGATCCGACCAACCCGGAGCCTTCAGCGATGAGCAACCCGACGCAAGCCCGCAGCCAAGCCGCGGTTCTCGACCGCGAGGCCCCGCTCCTTGACCAGGTGATCGGCGCGACGCGCCAGACCGAGCCGGACCGCACGCAGGATCTCCTGCGCACCCTCACCGACGAGGCGCTGAAGGGGACCGTCTCCTACAACCGCAACCTGACGATCACCCTGAACGACGCGATCGCCCAGCTGGACGCGAAGATCTCGCGCCAGCTCGCCGCGATCATGCAGAGTCCGGAGTTCACCAAGCTGGAGGGCGCCTGGCGCGGCCTCCATCACCTCGTCCAGAACACGGAAACCAGCGCGAACCTGAAGATCCGCGTCCTCAACGCCTCGAAGCGCGACCTGTCGCGCGACCTCACCAAGGCGGTGGAGTTCGACCAGTCGCGCTTATTCAAGTCGATCTACGAGGACGAGTTCGGCACGCCCGGCGGCGAGCCGATGGGCGCCATCGTCGGCGACTACGAGTTCGACGGCTCCTTCGAGGACGTGCAGCTGCTCCAAGGGCTGTCCTCCATCTCGGCCGCGGCCTTCGCGCCGCTGATCACGGCCGCGAGCCCGAAGCTCTTCGGCTTCGACGACTTCCGCGAGCTGGCCCGGCCGCGCGACCTGGAGAAGATCTTCCAAACGGCGGAATACGTGAAATGGCGCTCGTTCCGCGACTCGGAGGACTCGCGCTTCGTCACCCTCGCCCTGCCGCGCGTCCTCGCCCGCCTGCCCTACGGCCCTGAAACGGTCCGGGTCGACGCGTTCGACTTCGACGAGGCGATCGACCGGCCGAACCGGCAGCTGCCGCACGACAACTACTGCTGGATGAACGCGGCCTACGTGCTCGGCGCCCGCCTCACCGCCGCCTTCGCCCGCAACGGCTGGTGCACGGCGATCCGCGGCGCCGAGAACGGCGGCAAGGTCGAGGACCTGCCGATGCACGTCTTCTCGTCGGACGACGGCGACCTCGACCTCAAGTGCCCGAGCGAGATCGGCATCACCGACCGGCGCGACGCCGAGCTCGGCAAGCTCGGCTTCCTGCCGCTCTGCCACTACAAGAACACCGACTACGCCGTGTTCTTCGGCGCGCAGACCGCCCACAAGCCGAAGAAGTACGACCGGCCGGAGGCGACCGCGAACGCCGCGATCTCGGCCCGCCTGCCCTACATGATGGCGACGTCGCGCTTCGCGCACTACCTGAAGGTGATGGGCCGCGACAAGATCGGCTCCTTCATGGAAGCCGAGGACTGCGAGGCCTGGCTGAACCGCTGGATCTCCGGCTACGTCAACGCCAACGAAAGCGCCGGCGACGAGATGCGCGCCAAGTTCCCGTTGCGCGACGCGAAGGTCACCGTGCAGGAGGTCGCTGGCCGGCCGGGCTCCTACAACGCGGTCGCCTGGCTGCGGCCCTGGCTGCAGATGGAGGAGCTGACGACGTCGCTGCGCATGGTGGCGCGCATTCCGGAGAAGAGCTGACCCCGGACGGATGCCCATGCGTCTCGACCACGCCGAGTCGGGGAGACCAGCGCAAGCGCGCCGCGCAGCGGTGCTGGCGCGCGCGGACCGCCTCGTCGCGGCGATCGACCGTGCCGTCGCTGTCCAGGTCAGCCGCATCCTGCACCATCCCGAGTTCAAGGCGATGGAAGCGCGCTGGCGCGGCTTGACGCTGCTGCTCCGGGCGTCGAACGACGCGCCGGACGTGAAGGTCAAGCTCCTCGACGTCAGCTGGGCCGAGCTCGCCCGCTCCATGGAGCGGGCGAGCGAGTTCGATCAAAGCCGGCTGTTCGATCTCGTCTACAACGCCGAGTTCGGCATGGCCGGCGGCGAGCCGTTCGGCCTCCTCGTCGGCGACTACGAGCTGTCGCACCGGCCGAACGACGACGGCGGCGGCGGCGCCGACCCGGTGGGAACGCTCGGCGCGAT
>CAXUCL010000274.1:0-2879 GCA_964249395.1 uncultured Rhizobiaceae bacterium | reverse complement strand
GGCCTACGACGTCGCGTCACTTCGCCGTGACATGGCGCGGCTCGAACCCGTCGCCGCATTTTCGACAACGAAGGGGCGTCTCAAGCCGCCGGTGCCGGGTGCCGTGGCGAGCCGCTTCGGCGCCAGCGACGGCATCGGCAAACCGGCTTCCGGCATGAGCTTTCGCGCGACGGCGGGCGACGTGGTGACGGCGCCGGCGGACGGGGTGGTGCTCTACGCCGGACCCTACCGGTCCTACGGCGAGGTATTGATCCTCGACGCCGGCGGTGGCTATCATGTGGTTCTGGCCGGGATGAGCCGGAGCGACGTCGGGATCGGGCAGTTCGTTCTCGCCGGCGAGCCGGTGGCCGTGATGGGATCGAAGCGGTTGGCGAGCGTGGCGGGCGCGACGTTCGAGGCGACGGAACCCGCCCTCTACGTCGAGTTTCGCAAGGACAGGAAACCGGTCGATCCCTCACCCTGGTGGACGGGCAGGCCTTCTGGAAGGACGAGGAATGATCCGTAAGCTTTCGCTTCTCTTCGCCGGGGGCCTTCTGGGCGCGACGGCCATGACGGTGATCGGCAGCCAGCAGGCCGGCGTCGCCAACGCCGCCGGGTCCGACACCTACCGCCAGCTCGCGATCTTCGGCGACGTGTTCGAGCGCGTGCGCGCCCAGTACGTGTCCGCGCCGGAGGACGAGAAGCTCGTCGAGAACGCCATCAACGGCATGCTCACCTCGCTCGACCCGCATTCGAGCTACATGAACGCCAAGGAAGCGCAGGACATGCGCACCGAAACGCGCGGCCAGTTCGGCGGCCTCGGCATTGAGGTCACGATGGAGGACGAGCTCGTCAAGGTGATCTCGCCCTTCGAGGGCACCCCGGCCGACAAGGCCGGCGTTCTGGCCGGCGACCTCATCGCCGAGATCAACGGCGAGCAGGTGCGCGGTCTGACGCTGGCCCAGGCGGTGGAGAAGATGAAGGGCGACATCGGCACCGCCGTGTCGCTCACCATCGTGCGCGAAGGCGCGACGAAGCCGATCCGCCTCTCCATCAAGCGCGACGAGATCAAGGTTCCCTCCGTGCGCCACGAGGTGAAGAACGACGTCGGCTACATCAAGCTCCTGAAGTTCAACGAGCAGACCACGGTCGGCATGGAGGAGGCCATCGCCGCGATCGAGAAGCAGCTGCCGGGCGACAAGCTGAAGGGCTTCGTCCTCGACCTGCGCCGCAATCCGGGCGGCCTCCTCGACGAGGCGGTGTCGGTGTCGGACGCGTTCCTGGAGAACGGCGAGATCGTCTCCACCCGCGGGCGCAACCCGGAGGAAACGCGCCGCTACAACGCGAGCTCGGGCGACGAGATCAACGGCAAGCCGCTGGTGGTGATCGTCAACGGCGGCTCGGCCTCGGCCTCCGAGATCGTCGCCGGTTCCCTGCAGGACCAGCGCCGCGCCACGGTGATCGGCTCGCGCTCCTTCGGCAAGGGCTCGGTGCAGACCATCATCCCGCTCGGCGCCAACGGCGCGCTGCGCCTCACCACCGCGCTCTACTACACGCCGTCCGGCCGCTCCATCCAGGGCCGCGGCATCGATCCGGACGTCGTGGTGGAGCAGCCGCTGCCGGACGAGATCAAGAAGCAGATGGGCTTGGATGCCACCGACGAGGTGACGCGCGGCGAGTCCTCGTTGCGCGGCCACATCACCGGCAAGGAAGAGAACGCCGAAGGCTCCGGCTCGCTCGATTACGTGCCGCCGGAGGCCAAGGACGACATCCAGCTGAACTACGCGCTGGACCTGCTGCGCGGCGTCAAGACCGACGCGGCCTTCCCGCCGCAGCCGGAAAAGCGCGCCTCGAAGTAGCCAGGCCCGCCGGAGCGCCCCATCCGCGGGAACGGGCGCGCCGGTTGAACGTCGACATCGCCCCGGCCGGGAGCCCTGCCTCCCGCGCCGGGGTCTTCGCGTTCGGCTGCAGGTCGCGGCCGCAGGCGAGGCCCGAGCCAGCCTCGGGCCTTAAGCTCGCCGCGCCATGGACGACCTCCGCCGCCCGCTCGGGCTCCATCTCGACCGATCGCCGCGCCCGAGCCGTTTACGCGCGGTCGCGCCGCGCGCGCTCGGCTTGACGCTCGCCGTGACGCTCCTCGCCGGCGCGTCCGCCGCGATCCGGATGGCGCAGCCCGCCCATCGCCAGGTCGACCGCTTCGCCGAACTCGCCGCCGCTGCGGCGGAGCGCGCGAGCGCCGACGCGATCACGACCGCCGCGACGAAGCCGCCCGTGGTGGTGATCGGACAGCCGCTTAAGCCGCTGGGGTCCTCGACGCTCGGGACCGGCGAGGATGCCGGCCTGCCGAGCGTCGTCTACCCGCCGGGCGCCGCGGAGGGTTACGGCAAGGCGCTGGTGGTCGCCGACCCCGGCTCGTTGCGCCAGCGGCCGAACGAGCGCGGCGAAGCGGACGAAGCCCTGCTCGAGCCGGGCGACGCCGGACCGCTGCCGGTGCGCGCGGCCGACGGGCGCCGGCCCTTCGACGTTTATGCCGGCGAGCCGGTGGACGCCGCGGCAGGCCCGCGCGTCGCCGTCGTGGTGGGCGGCCTCGGCATCTCGCAGACCGGCACGATGCGGGCGGTGCGCGCCCTGCCCGCCGGCGTGACGCTCGCCTTCGCCCCCGCCGGCAACAGCCTGGAGCGCTGGACGCGCGAAGCGCGCGAGCGCGGCCACGAGCTGCTGCTGCAACTGCCGATGGAGCCGGTCGGCTGGCCGGACGTGTCGCCCGGCCCGGACACGCTGCTCGCGGCCGATGCCGGAGCGGCCCGCTTCGACGCGATGAACGCGGCGCTCGGTCGCCTGACCTCCTATGTCGGCGTGATGAACTACATGGGCGCGCGGCTCACCGCCGACCCGGACGC
>CAXUCL010000273.1:281-2890 GCA_964249395.1 uncultured Rhizobiaceae bacterium | reverse complement strand
CGACGTCGCCCGCCGGCGCGCGGTCGGCGTCGCGGAGCGGCACCTCGCGCGGCGGCCGCTCCTCGTCGAGAGCCTGCGGATGCTCGTCGAGGCCGACGGGATCGAAGCGGCCGTCCGTGTAGCGCCGGATGTTCTCGGCACGCGCGACGTAGTGCTTGCCGCGGGTGTGGAGCCCGGCCACCCAGCGCCAGGACAGGGTGTTGCTCGCCGGGTCGCCGTCGAGAAGGTGGCGCATGAAGAGCGCCGCGCCGAGCGCCCAGGGCAGGCGAAGCGTGAAGATCCAGATCGAGGCGAACCACATGCGCGCGTGGTTGTGCAGCCAGTTCGCCTCGACGAGCTCGCGCGCCCAGGCGTCGAAGCAGTCGATGCCGGTCCGCCCGTCCACCGCCGTCTCGTAGGTGCGTCGCAGGCCCGGCTCGGCGGCGAGGCGCTCGCGCCCGGCCGCCGCCAGAACGAGGTAGTCGTCCCAGGCGGCGGGATGCGTTTCGAGGTGACCCTTGAAGTAGGTCCGCCAGAACACCTCCGACACGAACTTCTCGGCGCCGCGCTCGCCGAGCGCCGAGCGCGCCGCCGCCGCGACTTCGGGCTCGGTGACGAGGCGCCGCCGCAGATAGGGCGACAAGGCCGCCGTCGTCGGCCGGGCGTCGGGGCCGCGGTCGGTGTTGCGCTCGGCGGCATAATCCGCCCCGGCGTCGCGGAGAAACCCGGCGAGGCGGTCGAGACCAGCCTCGCGGGTCATAGGAAAGCTGCGGTTCATGTCGCTGTCAGGTAAGCGGGCGCGGCGAGCCTGCCATGCGACGCATGCGACCCGATCGCCGTCGCGGGCGAGAAACGGATGCGCCCGAAGCGATGGTCGAGGCCACCGGCCAACCGCGCCGGCTCGCACACGCCCCGGCCATGCGAACCGACGGTTTCATTCCCGCGCAAGCGCCACGATCGGGTCGAGCAGCGAGGCGTTGCGAGCCGGCACGTAGCCGAACACGATGCCGATCAGCGTCGTCGCGCCGAGCGCGACGAGGATCGAGACGGGCGAGTAGATGAGCTGGAAGCTCGTGCCGAAGAGGCTGAACGCCGCACCGAAGCCGAGCGCCAGCGCGACGCCCACCGCGCCGCCGATCACGCAGACCAGCACCGCCTCGATCAGGAACTGCGCGAGGATGTCGCTCCTGCGGGCCCCGACCGCCATTCGGACGCCGATCTCGCCGACCCGCTCCGTCACCGACACCAGCATGATGTTCATCACCCCGATGCCGCCGACGAGCAGCGAGATCGCCGCGATGGCCGCGACGAGGATCGTCAGAACCTCGGCCGTGCCGGTCACGGTCCGCCGGATGTCGTCGGTGTTGAGGATGAAGAAGTCCTTGGCGCCGTGCTGGCGCTCCAGGAGCGCGGTGACCGCCCGCTCCACGAGGTCGGTCGGCACGTCGTCGGCGACGCGCACGCTGATCGAGCGCAGCCCCGAGGTGCCGATGAAGCGCGACTGCACCGTCGTGTAGGGCAGGTAGGCCGACGGGTTGGCGCTGGAGCCGAAGCCGCCCTGCTGGTTCCGGATCACGCCGACGATCCGGCAGGGCACCCGGCCGATCAGGATCACCTCGCCCAGCGGATCCCGCTCGGGTCGCGGAAACAACGCCGTCTTCGCGTTCTCGTCGATCACGACGTCCTGCGCGGCGCGGCGGACGCTGTCGGCGTCGAAGTAGCTGCCCGCAACAAGCTGCGTCCCCCTGACCGCGAAATAGTCCTCGCCGACGCCGTTGATCTGCGCGACGGCGTCCAGCGCGCCGCTGCGCAGCGTCGAACTCCGCGACACCGTCGGCGTGGCCGCCGCGACGTAGTATTGCTGCTTGAGCAGCCTGACGTCCGCGACAACCAGCGTCGTCACCCGTCCCGAGCGCGCGTCGCCGAAGTTCCGACCCGGGAAGATCTCCAGCGTGTTCGTGCCGAGGTTGCTGATGTTGGCGAGAACCTGGCGCTGCGATCCGGTGCCGAGCGCGACCACGCACACCACCGAGGCGACGCCGATGACGATGCCGAGCATCGTCAGGACGGTGCGCAGCCGGTGAGCGTTCATCGACAGGAGCGCCATGCGCAGCGCTTCCCCGAGCCGGTCGACGGTCGCCCGGACCGAGGCGGCGAAGCGCCGGGACTTGGATGCGGGAGCCGCGCCGCCGGCCGGCCGCGCCGCGTCGCGGTGGGTGGCCGTCCGCCGGCGCCGGTCGGACACGACGAGCCCGTCGCGCAGCTCGATGATGCGCTCGGCGTGCTCGGCCACCTTCATGCTGTGGGTGACGATGACGATCGTGCGCCCTTCGGCGTTGAGTTCGCTCAGGATCTGGAGCACCTCGCGCCCCGTGGCGCTGTCGAGCGCCCCCGTCGGCTCGTCGGCCAGGACGACGTCGGCGCCGTTGATGAGGGCTCTGGCGATGGACACGCGCTGCTGCTGGCCGCCCGACAGCTCGCCCGGCGTGTGCGTCAGCCGGTCGGACAGGCCGAGGCGGGCGAGCATCGCGCGCGCCCGCGACGCCCGCTCGCTCGCCGACCGGCCGGCGTAGATCGCCGGCATCTCGACGTTGCCCGCCGCCGTCAGCTCGGCGAGGAGGTGGTAGCGC
>CAXUCL010000273.1:0-261 GCA_964249395.1 uncultured Rhizobiaceae bacterium | reverse complement strand
GGCGGTCTCGGGCGGCCGTCGGCCGGTCGAGGCAGCCGAGGATGTTCATCAGCGTCGACTTGCCGGAGCCGGACGAGCCGACGATCGCCACCATCTCGCCGGCGCGGATCGTCAGGTTCACGCCGTCGAGCGCCACCACCGGCGCGTCGCCGGCCGGGTAGGCGCGCGACACGTCCTCCAGAACGAGCAAGGGCTGCGTCACGGCGATCCGCCGCCGCCGCGCCGCCCCGCGCCGGGACCCGCTGCCGGACCGTCCGGCAG
>CAXUCL010000272.1:0-2896 GCA_964249395.1 uncultured Rhizobiaceae bacterium | reverse complement strand
AGGTAGCCCCAGGTGCCGAACAGGACGTCGACGGGCTCGGGCGCCGCGACGCCCGTCGCGAAGACGTGGGCCAAGTCCGCGAAGGCGGTGCCGGCGTCCAAGCGCACGCCGCGATAGGCGATCGCGGCGCGGGCGTGCTCGCGCCGGCCGCGGAGCAGCGTTTCGACGAAGCGGAACGGATAGATGACGTCGTCGTCGCAGACCACGAGGCAGCTGTCCGGTTCGGCGAGCAGCGCCGGCAGCAGCTTCGTCGCCGGGCCTTGGTCGACGCACAGCAGCCGGTCGACGCCGGCCGGCAAACGCCCGAGCGGCGGGTAGGGGCGACCGGACCGGGTTCGCTCCGGCAGCGCGAGCAGGATGCGGTCGGCCGGTCGGCTCTGGTGCAGGAGGCTGCGCAGCACCGGGCGGAGCGAGCCGAGGCGTTCGGGAACGGTGGTGAGCGTCACCACGACGCGCTCGCCGTTTGGCGCCGAGGCCACTTGGCAGGGCGGGTCGCGGCCGAGAACGAGCCGCGCGGCCCGAAAAAGATCGCCCGGCAGGCCCATCGCGGCGGCGGGACCGAACCGGGCGCCGGCGCGGCGCAGATCGCGGCGAAGCCGGTTCGGGCGCGCGAGCGGCTCAGCCATGCGCCGCCGCCTGGTTCGGGATAAGCGCGATCGAGCCGGCCGCGAAGGGATTCGGGGCGCGGTTGCGCTCGGTCCAGCGCCGGCCGACGCCGAGAGCCCGGCTTCCGTCCTTCCAGGTGCCGAAGCAGCGGTGGCGGGCGTGCATGTGCCGGTTGATCGGCCACAGATCCGGATAGTTCGTCGGCGCCATCAGGTGGATCTGCCGCAGCACGGTCACGTCGCTCCAGTCCCGTGAAAGGAACAGCCGCGTCAGCATGCGCGGGCCGGTGACGTCCTCGACCTGACCCCGGCCGGGACGCGGGTTCGCGCGGAACAACTGCAGCGCCTGCGCGATCGCGCCCGTGAAGAACGGATGGCCGGGCGCGCTCGCCAGCACGCAGTTGGCGATCTGCACGCCGTAGCCGAGCTCGGCCCGGCGCCGCGCCCCGAGGCGCGCCTCCACCGACAGAACCGCGGCATGGCCGTCGAGCAGCGATCCGATTGGTTTCAGCGCCTCCATGTCCATGTCGAGGTAGAGGCCGCCGTCCCGGAGCATCACGGCGTAGCGAAACAGGTCGGCGCGCATCACGGCGAACGGAAAGGCGCGGTAGGCGGCGAGCGCCGCCGGCGCGACGGCGGCGACCACGGCTTCGGCCGCGCTGTCGTCGAACAGGCGCCACCGGAACTCCGGGTTGAGCTGCCGCCAGCGCTCCGATAGTTGGCGCGCCGCGTCCGGCAGGTCTCGGCTGCGCCAGGTCTGGGAGATCAGCCGCGGGATCACGGCTTGGTGCCCGGCAACGAGGCCGCGCCCGAAAACGCCGAGGTGAAACCTGTTCTTCGCGCGCCCGCGTTGCTAGGAGCCGTGCCGACCGCGATCACTTCCGTCGCCCCCCGCCGAGTTCCGCCTTTTCCATGACGATCGACGTATCCCCTGCCCGTCCCAGCGCCAAGGGGATGCTGCGCGCGCCGCACCAGATCGTCGCGCTGGCCGGCGGTCTCGGCCTCGCCCGCCACTGGCCGGGCACCTGGGGGAGCCTCGCCGGCGTCGGCCTGTTCGCCGCGCTCCTGCCGCTGCCGGTGTTCGCGCGCGGGCTCTGCTACGCGATCCTCCTCGTCGTCGCGGCCTGGGCGGCGCGGCGCACCGGCGAGGATTTGGGCGACCCCGATCACAACGCCATCGTCGCCGACGAGGTGCTCGGCATGGCGCTGACGCTGGAGGCGGTCGCGAACCAGGTCTGGCTGTGGCCGGTCGCCTTCGCGCTGTTCCGCTTCTTCGACGCGGTGAAGCCCTGGCCGATCCGCCTCGCGCACGAGCGATTCGCCGGCGGCTTCGCGGTGATGCTGGACGACGTCCTGGCCGCCGGCGCCGCGGCGGCCGTGCTGCTCGCCGCGACGCTTCTCCTGCCGGGCCTCGCGCCGTGACAAAGCGGCTCGGCCGGCGCGTCTTCTTCACCGTCGACGTCGAGCCGGACTGCCCGCCCTTCCTGTGGACCTGGCGGGGGATCGAACGGGGCATGCCGGCCCTCCTTGACCTCCTCGCCGACCGCGGCGTTTGCGCCACCTGCTTCGTCACCGGCGATACGGCGCGTCGCTACCCGGATCTCGTCGCGCGGATCGCTTCGAGCGGCCACGAGGTCGGCTGCCACGGCTTTTCCCACGAATCCTTCGCGACGTTCGACGCGCGGCGCGCGGCGGCTGAGATTCGCGACACCAACGCGCTGCTGCGCCAGCACGCGTCGGTTTCGTCGTTCCGCGCGCCCTTCCTGCGCTTTCCCGAACGCTTCCTGCCGCTGCTTGCAGCGGACGGCATCGCGCTCGACGCCTCGCGCGCCCGCTACAAGCGCCAGGAACCCGCGAACCGCGACGTGGCGAGCGTCCGGCGCTTGCCGGCCTCCGCGACGTCGAGCGTCCTTCGCCTGCCGCGCCTTGTCCGCGACCCGTGGATCGCCGCGCTCGGCGATCCGCTCGTCCTGTTCGTGCATCCGTGGGAGTTCGTGGACCTCACGCGCAGCGGCATTCGCTACGACTGCCGCTTCCGCACGGGCCGCGCCGCGCTCGACGCCGTCGCCTCGCTGCTGGACGCGCTGAAGCGAGAGGGCGCACGGTTCGTCCTGGCGCGCGACTACCGCGCGGACGCCCCCAGCATCTCCCGATAGAGCGCGGCGTGCGCGGCCGCAAGCCGCGGCCAATCGAACCGCTCGAACGCCGTCCGGCCGGCGCGCAAGGTCGTCAGCCGCTCCGGCGCGGTGGCGAGCGTCGCGATCGCGGCGGCGAGGTCCCGGTCGCTTGCC
>CAXUCL010000271.1:2371-2960 GCA_964249395.1 uncultured Rhizobiaceae bacterium | reverse complement strand
CCGGCGCTGCGCGGCCCCCTGTGGGTGCGGTGCCTCTCCGCGGCGGCCGCGAGCGCCCGGACGGCCGGCAAATTGGCGCGGCCCCGCGACGACCTGCCGACCGCCGGTTGCCGCCTGCCCCGCGCCGCGCTGCCGGTGTTCGGCGTCGCGCTGCTCGCGACCTTCGCGCCCGGCAACGCCGGCCTGGTCGCCGCAGTCGCCGCCGGCAGCTTCGGCATGGCGTTCACGCTGGCCGGGCTCGCCGCGATCCACCGCATGACGCGGGCGACGCGCTCGCGCGGCCTCGTCCTCTTCGCTCTCTACGTGGCGATCGCGATCCTGACGTTCCCGCTTCTTGCCGCCACCGCGATCGGCCTCGCCGAAACGGCGCGGCAGCGGCCGGCTTCCCCTCCCGCCTGACCTTCCAACCCTCCTGAAAGGACCCAAACCATGGAAGTGATCCTCCTCGAACGCATCGCCCGCCTCGGGCAGATGGGCGACACCGTCCGCGTCAAGGACGGCTTCGCCCGCAACTACCTCCTGCCGACCGGCCGGGGGCGGCGCCCCCACCCCGCCCACCCCCCCCACGTCGCAGCCCACAAGACCCCAC
>CAXUCL010000271.1:0-2361 GCA_964249395.1 uncultured Rhizobiaceae bacterium | reverse complement strand
GGCGCTGCGCGCCAACGAGGCCAACCGCCAGAAGTTCGAAGCGCAGAAGACCGATCTCGTCGCCCGCAACGAGGAACGCAAGCAGGAAGCCTTCCAGGTCGCCGGCCAGCTTCGCGGCCGCATCTTCACGATCATCCGCTCGGCCGGCGAGACCGGCCAGCTCTACGGTTCGGTCTCGGCGCGCGACATCGCGGATCTCCTGAACGCCGAAGGCGTCAAGGTTTCGCGCTCGGTCGCGCAGATGAAGCAGCCGATCAAGACCGTCGGCATCCACAAGGTGCAGCTCTCGCTCCATCCGGAAGTCGAACTCGACGTCGACTTCAACGTCGCGCGCTCGCCCGACGAGGCCGAACGGCAAGCGCAGGGCGAGACGCTCACGTCCGCCGACGCGATCTACGGCCGCGATGAGGAAGACGACTTCGCGGAGCTGGAGGTGGCCGAGGACACCGACCTGGAACCGGCCCCGGCGAGCTGACACATCCGGTTCCCGGATCGACCATCCGGACGACCCCGCAACCCGGTTGCGGGGTCGTTCTTCTGCCGACGGACGGCGGCGCCTACTGGGTCGCGGCACTTATCCCCGCAGTTCCGCACAGCTTTCCCCGGCCTTGGGGGCTTGCGAAGCGGACCGAGCCCGAGCGGCGATCCGTCGATGGAAACGGCGCCCGCCATCCGGTAGAACGCTCGCTTCGACGATCGAACGGGAGGGCGGGCCATGGCGGAAGCGGTGCTGAAGCTGCGGAACGACGCGGAAACGCTGTATCGCGAGGTGCCGAGCAACATCGAGGCCGAGCAGGCCCTGCTCGGCGCGATGCTGGTCAACAACGACGCCTACTACATCGTCCACGACTACCTGAAGCCCGAGCACTTCCACGAGCCGCTGCACCGCGAGATCTTCGGACGCACGTCCGAGATGATCCGGATGGGCAAGCTCGCGAACCCCGTCACGATCAAGACGTTCCTGGCGGCGCAGGACCGGGTCGGCGACATCACGGTCGCGCAATACCTCGCGCGCCTGGCGGGCGAAGCCACCACCATCATCAACGCCAACGACTACGGTCGGGCGATCTACGACCTGGCGATCCGACGCAACCTGATCCGCATCGGCGAGGATATGGTGAACGTCGCGTTCGACGCGCCGCTCGACATGGAACCGAAGGCGCAGATCGAGGACGCGGAGCGGCAGCTCTTCCAGCTCGCCGAAACCGGGCGCTACGACGGCGGCTTCCAGCCGTTCACGGAGGCGCTGACGCTCGCCGTGCAGATGGCGACCGCCGCCAAGGACCGCGACGGCGGCCTGTCCGGCGTCTCCACCGGGATCAACGGGTTGGACCGCCGCTTGGGGGGCTTGCAGAAGTCCGATCTCGTCATCTTGGCGGGACGTCCGGCGATGGGCAAGACGTCGCTCGCCACCAACATCGCCTTCAACATCGCCGCCGCCTTCGAGGCGGCCGAACAGGCCGACGGCTCGATCGTCGCCAAGAACGGCGGCGTCGTCGGCTTCTTCTCGCTCGAAATGTCGTCGGAACAGCTGGCGACGCGCATCATCTCCGAGCAGACCGAGATCTCGTCCTCGAAGATCCGACGCGGCATGATCAACGACGGGGAGCTCGGCAAGCTCATCGCCTGCTCGGAAATGATGCAGCGCCTGCCCTTCTACATCGACCAGACGGGCGGCATCTCGATCGCGCAGCTGGCGGCCCGCGCCCGTCGCCTGAAGCGGCAGCGCGGCCTCGACGTGATGATCATCGACTACCTGCAGCTCATGCAGGGCTCGGCGAAGACGTCCGGCAACCGCGTGCAGGAGATCACTGAGATCACGACGGGTCTCAAGGCGCTGGCGAAGGAGCTCAACGTCCCGATCATCGCCCTGTCGCAGCTCTCGCGACAGGTCGAGTCGCGCGACGACAAGCGGCCGCAGCTCTCCGATCTGCGCGAATCGGGCTCCATCGAGCAGGACGCCGACGTGGTGCTCTTCGTCTACCGCGAGGAATACTACCTCCAGTCGAAGGAACCGAAGTTCGGCACGCAGGAGCATATCACCTGGGAAACGGAAATGAACACGGCGCGCGGCAAGGCGGAAGTGCTCGTCGCCAAGCAGCGGCATGGGCCGACGGGCACGGTTCCCCTCGCCTTCCAGGCCGAGTTCACGCGCTTCACCGATCTCGCCGAGGATGCCTACCTGCCGGCGCAGAACTTCGAATGACGCGATGACGGCCGCGGTTGCCGAGATGCGGATGCCTTGCGTCCACGTGGACGGCGCGGCGCTCGCCGCCAACTGGCGCACGCTCGCGGCGATGGCGCCTGCGAGCCGCACCGGCGCGGCGGTGAAGGCCGACGGCTACGGGCTCGGAGCGGCAA
>CAXUCL010000270.1:674-2987 GCA_964249395.1 uncultured Rhizobiaceae bacterium | reverse complement strand
CCCCGGCCCGATCCTGGCCGCCGCCGCGCTCGTTCCCTAGCGGCGGGTCGGCCCGGCTTGCGCCGGACTGACGCGCCGGCGCCGTCCGCGCCCCGTCCGCATTTTCTCTTGAAGTCGGCCAAGCTATAAGGCGGGGAGGTCCGCGCTCGCGCGTTGCGAGCGAGAAACGGCGCGTCAAGCGCCGAGGAAAGCGATCGGCGCCGATGACCAGCACCACCGGATGAGCCTCGACGTCGACATCGCGGTGCTCCGGAGCGTGCCCTTGTTCGCCGAGCTCACCGAGGAGCAGCTGCGGCTGCTCGCCTTCGGCGCCGAGCACCGGCGCCTGCGCCGGGGCGAAACGCTGTTCCGCACGGCGGCGCGCTCGGACGCCGGCTTCGTCGTGGTGTCGGGCGAGGTCGAGCTGTTCCGCCAGAAGCACAAGGCGCCCGTTTCGGTCGGCACGTTCGGGCCGGGCGCGCTGATCGGCGAGTTCGCGCTCCTCACCGAAACGCGGCGCCCGGCGACCGCCGTGACCCGCGCCGACAGCGACTTCCTGCGCATCACCCGGACGCTGTTCCGCCGCATGCTGGAGGAATACCCGGAGCTCGCCGCGCACCTCCACGCGACGATCGCCGCCGAACTCGTGCGGATGACGAACGAAATCCTGACGCTGGAGGACCGGCTGCGCGGTTGAGGAACGGGCCGAGGCGCGGGGGCGGCGGCGCTTGCTCACACCTGCGTCATGCCGCCGTCGACGCAGAGTTCGGTCCCGGTCACGAAGCTCGCGTCGTCGCTCGCGAGAAACAGGGCGGCGGCGGCCACCTCGTCCGGTCGCCCGAGCCGACCGAGCGGGATGAGCCGCGTGAGGGCGTCGCGCATCTCGCTCGAAGCGGCCTCGAACATGGCGGTGTCGGTCGGGCCGGGGCTGACGACGTTGACGCGGATGCCCGTCCCCGCCAGCTCGTTGGCGAAGGTGCGGGCGAAGGCGCGCACCGCCGCCTTGCTGGCGCCGTAGGCGCCGTATCCGGGCGTCCCGATCGCGCCGGCGACCGAGCCGACCAGCACCACCGCGCCGTTCGCCGTCATGCGCTCGGCGGCGCCACGGACGGCGAACACGAGCGAGCGGACGTTGAGGCCGAAGGTGCGGTCGAAATGCGCCTCGCTGATGGCGTCCAGCGTCGCGTGTTCCGCCAGGCCGGCATTGACCACGAGGATGTCGATCCGGCCCGCATCGGCCGCTGCGCTCGCGAAGGCGCGGTCGAGCTCCTGGCGGTTGGCGGCGTCGGCGCGCAGGAAGCGGACGCCGTTCGCACCGTTCGTCGACCCGTCGCCGCCCGCTTGTCGGCTCGTGGCGAAGACCGTCGCGCCTTCAACCGCGAAGCGCTCGGCGATCGCGCCGCCGATGCCGCCGACCCCGCCCACCACCACGGCGACCTTGTTTGCCAACCTGTTCATGCGACTCTCCTGTCCGGACCGACGATGGGCAGGAGGTATTGACTTCATATCTGGGTTCAATAACGCACTACATATCGCGTAGATATCATAGAGGTGACCGCATGGTGGCCCATCGTTCCGACGCCGCGCTCGTGGACGCGCGCCGGACGCGCCCGATCCTGGAACACATCGCCAACAAGTGGTCGGTGCTGATCCTGACCGTCCTGTGCGCGAAGCCCTCGCGCTTCAACGACATCATGCGCCGGCTCGACGGCATCACGCACAAGTCGCTCGCCGACGCCCTGAAACGGTTGGAGCGCAACGGCCTCGTCCGCCGCGCCGTGTTGCCCACCGCGCCGGTCGGCGTCGAGTACACGATCACGCCGCTCGGCCGCTCCCTGCAAGAGCCGTTCGAGGCGCTCTACGAATGGGCGCTGATGCACGGACCCGAGATGGAGCGGGCGCAGGCCGCGTTCGACGGCGCCAGGACCTGACGGACGGCTGTTCCCGCCGCGCTTGCTTCCGGGCGGTTCGCGGACGTATCGCCAGAACCCGCCCGAGAACGGGCGGCGAACGGAGCGGCCACCATGGCAAATGCCGACCACGGCGCGGTTGTCGCGGAACAGTTCGGCCCGCGAGCCGACGCCTACGTTCGAAGCGCCGTCCATGCGCGAGGCGCCGACCTCGACTGGATGCTGACGGCGCTCGCGGCGCGCGACCCGGCGCCGGAGCGCGTTCTCGACCTCGGCTGCGGCGGCGGTCACGTGGCGTTTCGCGCCGCCGCGGCCGCCGCCGCCCACGTCACCGCCGCGGACCTGTCGCCGCAGATGCTGGCGGCGGTGGCGCGCGAAGCCGCGGCGCGCGGGCTCGTCAACATCGAAACGCGGCAGGCGGCGG
>CAXUCL010000270.1:0-664 GCA_964249395.1 uncultured Rhizobiaceae bacterium | reverse complement strand
CACTTGAGCTACGTGCGCGCCGACGGCGCCGCGCTGCCCTTCGCCGATGCCGGCTTCGACGCCGTACTGTCGCGCTTCTCCGCCCATCACTGGAGCGACGTCGAGGCGGGCTTGCGCGAAGCGGCGCGGGTGCTGCGGCCCAGCGGCGCCTTCGTGCTGGTGGACACCGCCTCGCCCGGCCCCGCCCTCCTCGACACGCACCTGCAGGCGGTGGAGGTGCTGCGCGACCCGAGCCACGTGCGCAACCGCTGGGCCGCCGAATGGCTGGCGATGCTGTCTCGCGCCGGCCTTGGCTTGATCGAATCGCGCGGCGCGCGGCTGCGGCTCGACTTCGCGTCCTGGACGGCGCGGATGGCGACCCCGCCGGAGCTGCAGGCCGCCATCCGCCATCTGCAGGAGCGCCTGCCGGACCCGGCGCGCCGCCACTTCGCGATCGAGGCGGACGGCTCGTTCACGCTCGACACGATCTGGATCGCGGCGGAAAAGCCGTAGAAGAACGGCCGCGGCGACGGAGCGGCCCGCCGGATTAACCGTCCGTCAACCATCCTCCGGCACGGTTCGGGGCGATCGCCGACGCGCGCCGCGGTTCGGCGGCCGCCGAACCGAGAGCCGAGTGCCGTTCATGACCGCTTCCGTCCGCCGCGCCGTCGCGTTCCTCGCCCTT
>CAXUCL010000269.1:0-3017 GCA_964249395.1 uncultured Rhizobiaceae bacterium | reverse complement strand
GGACAGGTCCCAGCGCGGGCTCGGTGGTGACAGGGCGGCGGTCGAGCCGTGCGACCCGGTGGTGCGAGGGACGGGCGTCGACAGGCGCCGCGTGTCCATCCCGACATCCAGTCCGTGCCGCGTCGCCGTCCCGCCCGCGGCGGCGCCGCGCCCGCCCGTTTCACCCCGCCAGGTCGGACAGGAGGCCGGCGGCGACCGTCAGGCGGGCGACGGAGGTGTCGCCGGAGCCGGCGAGCGCCAGGACCTGCGGGCGGATGCGGGCGACCGCCGACTCGCGGCTCCTCGCCCAGGCGTCCGCCGGCCGCGCCTCGTTCGCGAACCGCGACAAGGCGGCGGTGGTCAGGCGGCGCCGCGCTTGGTCGATCTGCGAGGCGGCGCGCTCCAGCGCCAGGATCTCGTAGTAGTCGACGGGTTTGAGCCGGGTCAGCGCGTCCTCCAGGCGGCCGATCTCGAAGAGGTCGGTCATCGCGAAGTAGGCGCCGACCGTCCGGTCGAGGTCCGCCGATGTTTCACGTGAAACAAAGGCGATGTCCGGCACGAGCGCCAGGAGCGGCAGGCGCGCGATCATCAGGGCGACGGCGTCCGGCACGCCGAGGTCGCCTAAACGATCGCGCTCGGCCGTCGCCGCCGTTCGCGCCGGCTCGCTCGCCAAATCGAGAAGCCGCGGCTCCAGCTTCGCCGCGACCTCGCGCAAGGCCGCGATCCCGGCGGCGAAGCGCTCGCGCGGCTCGCCGTTCGCCACGAACCAGCGCGTGGTGGCGCGCAGAAACGCGCCGAGCGCCTCGTAGAGGCCGTTCTGCACCTCGCCCGGCACGCGCGCGTCCAGCGCGTCGACGGCCTGGTAGCGGGCGGCGGCGTCGAGCCCGTCGTGGGCGGTGACGAAGGCGCGGCCGATCTCGCTGTAGGAGGCGCCGGTGGCGTCGCGGATCGCCGTCGGGGCGGTCGGCCCCAGCCGGTTCACCACCGCGTTGGCGAGACCCGTCGCGACGATCTCGCGGCGCAGCCGGTGCCGGTCGATGTCGGCGGGAAACGAGGCGGCCACGTCGCGCGGGAAATAGGCGTGCAGCCGCCCGGCCAGCACCGGGTCGTCGGCGAGGTTGCCGGACACCAGCCCGTCGAACAGCGCGATCTTGGCATAGGCCAGCACCACGGCGAGCTCGGGCCGCGTCAGCCCCTGCCCCGACGCGCGGCGGTCGCGCACCGCCGCCTCGTTCGGCAGCCCGTCCACGGCGCGGTCGCGCAGCCCCGCCGCCTCCCGGCGCGTCATGAAGCGGCCCGGCACCGGCAGGCCGCCGACGCCCCGCCGCGCTTCCAGCGACAAGGCGAGCGTCTGCTCGTAGTTGTTGGCGAGCACCAGCCGCGCCACCTCGTCGGTCATCGAGGCGAGGAGCGTGTCGCGGTCGGCGCGCGCCAGGCGCCCCTCGTCCATCGCGGCTTTGAGCGGGATCTTGATGTTCACCTCGACGTCGGAGGTGTTGACGCCGGCCGAGTTGTCGATGGCGTCCGTGTTGATGCGCCCGCCGCGCCCAGCGTATTCGATGCGGCCGCGCTGGGTGAGGCCGAGGTTGGCGCCCTCGCCGACGACCTTGGCGCGCAGGTCCGCGCCGGACACGCGGACCGCGTCGTTCGCCCGGTCGCCGACGTCGCCGTTGGACTCGGCGCTCGCGCGCACGTAGGTGCCGATGCCGCCGAAGAACAGGAGGTCGACGGGGCTCTTGAGGATCGCGGCGATGACCTCGGCCGGGGTGCCGGCGGTCCGGTCCCAGCCGATCGCGCCGGCGGCTTCCGCCGACAAGCGGATCAGCTTCTCGCGGCGCGACCAGACGCCGCCGCCCGCCGACAGGAGGGCGCGGTCGAAGTCGGCCCAGGACGAGCGGGGCAGCCGGAACAGCCGCTCGCGCTCGGCGAAGGTGCGTTCCGCGTCGGGCTCGGGATCGATGAAGATGTCGCGATGGTCGAAGGCGGCGACGAGCCGCGTCTCCCGCGACAAAAGCAGGCCGTTGCCGAACACGTCGCCCGACATGTCGCCGCAGCCGGCGACGGTGAAGGGCTCGGCCTGGATGTCCCAGGCGCGTCCGTCGCGCTCGATCTCGCGGAAGTGCCGCTTCACCGCCTCCCAGGCGCCGCGCGCGGTGATGCCCATCGCCTTGTGGTCGTAGCCGGCCGAGCCGCCGGACGCGAAGGCGTCGTCGAGCCAGAACGCTTCCGAGCGCGCCACCGCGTTGGCGGTGTCGGAGAAGGTCGCCGTGCCCTTGTCGGCCGCCACCACGAAGTAGGGGTCGTCGCCGTCGAAGCGGCGCACGCGCGGCGGCGCCACCACCGCGCCGTTCTCGATGTCGTCGGTGACGGACAGGAGCGTCGCGATGAAGGCGACGTAGGCCGCGCGGCCGGCCGCGAACCAAGCGTCGCGGTCGGGAGCGGCGGGGGGCAGGCGTTTGGGCAGGAAGCCGCCCTTGGCGCCCACCGGCACGATCACGGCGTTCTTCACCTGCTGCGCCTTCACGAGGCCGAGGATCTCGGTGCGGTAGTCCTGCGAGCGATCCGACCAGCGGATGCCGCCGCGCGCCACGCGGCCGAAGCGCAGGTGGACGCCCTCGACGCGCGCGTCGAACACGAAGATCTCGCGGAACGGCACGGGGGCGGGCAGGCCCTCCACCAAGGCCGCGTCGAACTTGAAGGCCAGCGCCGGCTCGACGCGGCCGGGCGCGGAGTCCGGCGCCGCGGTTGTCCCGTCGACGGCGAAGGCGTTGGTGCGCAGCGTCGCCACCATCAGGTTCAGGAGGCGGCGCAGCACGCGGTCGTCGTCGAGGCTTGCCACCGTGTCGCGCGCGGCGAGCACCGCGCGGTAGAGGGGAAGCGCGCCGCGCTCCGCGGCGATGCGCGCCGCGCGGTCGTCGCCGTCGGTGGCAGCGGCGGCGCCCGCGGGCGTCTCGTCGGCCCGGGGGGGGGGGGCGCACCACGCCGCGAAGAAGCGCCCCCCGCGCCCGGCGATCGGCGCGGGGGGCCCGCGGCCCACG
>CAXUCL010000268.1:0-3019 GCA_964249395.1 uncultured Rhizobiaceae bacterium | reverse complement strand
GGCGGGGGGACGCGCGGGTCGCGCCGCTCGCGCGCCGGCTGGAGGCCGAGATCGCCGCCGAATGCGGCGCGGCGCTGTTCGGCGCCTGAAGCCGTTCCTCAGTCGAGGACGCGCGCTTCCGAAACGATCATGATCGGGATGCCGTCGCGGATCGGAAAGGCGAGCTTGGCCGCGCGCGACACCAGCTCCCCTCGTTCCTCGTCGAACACGAGGCCCGTCTTGGTGAGGGGGCAGACGAGCAGCTCCAGGAGCTTGCGGTCCGGCCGCGCGGCGGGGGACTTCGGTTCGTTCGCCACGGCTCGCCGCTCGATCGGTTCTTCGGGTTCGAAGCGCAACAGCCGCTTGTGTCCGGTGCGCGGGAATGGAGTATAGGCGGCGAACGACGATTTGGGAGGATCGTGTGTCGGAGCCCTGGCTGCAGAACTACCCGTCCGGCATGCCGGCGACGATCCCGGACTTCCCCTACCGCTCGCTGGCGGAGCTCCTGGAGGAGGCCTTCGCCCGGCACGGGACCGCGGACGCCTTCCGCTTCATGGGCTCCAGCATGAGCTTCGCCGAGCTCGACGCCGACAGCCGCGCCTTCGCCGCCTACCTGCAGTCGCTCGGCCTCCAAGCCGGCGACCGGGTGGCGCTGATGATGCCGAACGTGCCGCAATATCCGGTGGCGGTGGCCGGCGTGGTGCGGGCGGGCATGGTCGTGGTGAACACCAACCCGCTCTACACGCCGCGCGAGCTGGAGCACCAGCTGAACGATTCCGGCGCGAAAGCCATCGTGGTGCTGGAGAACATGGCCGCGACCCTCGCCGCGTGCCTGTCCCGCACCGCGGTGGAGCACGTCGTTCTGGCGCGGATCGGCGATATGCTGCCCCGGCTGAAGGGCGCGCTCGTCGACTTCGTGGTGCGGCGCGTGAAGAAGATGGTGCCGACCTTCGACCTGCCGCGCGCCGTGCGCTGGCCAAGGGCGCTGCAAGCCGGCCGCGCGGCGCGCTTCACGCCCTCGACGGCGGTGCTCGACGACCTCGCGGCCCTGCAGTACACCGGCGGCACCACGGGCGTCGCCAAGGGCGCGATGCTGAGCCACCGCAACGTCGTCGCCAACGTCCTGCAGTCCGAGCTCTGGTACGCGCCGGCGCTGCGCCGCATTCCCGCCGGCACGCGGCAGGTGACGATCTGCGCCCTGCCGCTCTACCACATCTTCGGCTTCACGGTGAACATGATGCTGTCGATGCGCACCGGCGGCTGCAACGTCCTGATCCTCAACCCGCGCGACATCCCGGCGCTCCTCAAGGAGCTGCGCCGCGGGACGTTCCATTGCCTGCCCGCCGTCAACACCCTGTTCGCGGCCATCGCCCGCCACCCGGGCGCCGCCAAGGTCGACTGGTCCAACCTGGTTCTGTCGGTCGGCGGCGGCATGGCGGTGCAGTCCGCGACCGCCGAGCGCTGGCGCCAGCTCACCGGCGCGCCGATCTGCGAGGGCTACGGCCTGACCGAGACCTCGCCGTCGGCCTCGTGCAACCCGGTCACGGCCACCGCCTACACGGGCACGATCGGCCAGCCGCTGCCTTCCACCACGTTCCGCATCCTCGACGCGAACGACGCGGCGGTCGAGGCCGGGCAGCCCGGCGAGATCGCCATCCGCGGCCCGCAGGTGACGCGCGGCTACTGGAACCGGCCGGAGGAGACCGCCGCGGCGCTCACCGCCGACGGGTTCTTCCGCACCGGCGACATCGGCGTCATGGACGCGCGCGGCTTCGTCCGCATCGTCGACCGGAAGAAGGACATGATCAACGTGTCCGGCTTCAACGTCTACCCGAACGAGATCGAGGACGTCGTGTCGCGCATGCCGGGCGTGGTGGAGGCGGCGGCGGTGGCGACCGGCGACGACGCCTCGGGCGAGGCGGTGAAGCTGTTCGTGGTGCGGTCCGATCCGAGCGTCACGGCGGAAGCAGTGAAGGGCTTCTGCCGCGAGCACCTGACCGGCTACAAGCGCCCCAAGCACGTGGAGTTCCGCGACGAGCTGCCGAAGACCAACGTCGGCAAGGTCCTGCGCCGGGCGCTGCGCAACGGGTGAAGACGCGCGCCGCGCCGCGAAACGTTCGACGTCGCCGCGAGGCGTTCGGCCCGGCCGACCGATCGGGGAAACCGGCGTGGACTTTTTCCGCCGGCAGGGTTTTCATTCACGCGAGTGTCGCATATATCGGCTGCACCGGAGGCCGACGCGGCCGTTCCGGGGTTGGCGCGGGGTGGAGCAGCCCGGTAGCTCGTCAGGCTCATAACCTGAAGGTCGCAAGTTCAAATCTTGCCCCCGCAACCAAACGTTCACTTTCAGACGGATGATCGAACCAAACCCCGCTCGGCGCTCGCCGGCGGGGGTTTCGCGTTCGTCCCCGTTGCGTCCGTTTCCACCGCCGTTCGAACCGCGGCGGGCGGCGTCAGTCCGGCAACCGGATGCCCGATGCGCTCGCGCAGATGTCGATCAACCGCTCCTGCTGCGCTTGCGAACGCGTGCCCGGATTGGGCGCCCGCTCGGCTTCATGGAAGAAATAGCCGCCGGTCGTGTCGGACAGCGCATCGGCGCCGACGGCGAGGCGGACTTGCGTCAGATGCGCCTTGGACAGGTCGCCGGTCGCCCGCGGCCCGCTCATGCGCGTCGCCACCCAGCCGGGCTCGACGGCGTTGGAACGAACGTCCGGCCAGCGTCGGGCGACCGCGAAGGCGAGCGCCACGTCGTGGTATTTCGACTCGGCGTAGGCGCGCGATCCGTTCCAGGTCCGCCGTCGCCAGAACGGATCGTCCAGGTCCGGCTTGATCCCGCGGTGGACCTCGGAGCCGAGCCAGACCAGACGGTCCGGCCGATCCATCAGCGCCGTCAACACGTAAGGCGCGAGCACGTTGACCGCGAAGACGTGCGACGTTTCCCCGGCGTCGATGCGCCGCTTCTCCTTGTAGCCGACGGCCGCGTTGTGGATCACCGCGTCGAACCGGCCGAAACGGTTGGCTTCCTCCGCGAGGCGCCGCG
>CAXUCL010000267.1:0-3021 GCA_964249395.1 uncultured Rhizobiaceae bacterium | reverse complement strand
TCCCGTCAGGTTGACGGTGTCGACGGCCGGCAAGGCTTCCGCCCGCTGGCATCGCGCGACGATGCGGCTGAACGCCGTGAACGATCCGAACGCCGCCGCCTTCAAGCTCGCGTCCGGCGCCAGTTGCGGATCGCTGAACAAGAGCCGGTAGCGGGCCTTGTGCCGCGTCGCATAGGCGATCAGCGCCGCAGCGCCGGCGCGCAGCGCCGCTTCCGGGTCGCGGTTCGCCGCATCCTCGCGCTCGAAAGCCTGCCGCAGCCCGTCGAGATCGCGCTCCGCGACCGCGGCCAGCAGCGCGCTGCGTCCGCTGAAATGCCGGTAGGGCGCGTTGTGCGAAACGCCGACCCGCTCCGCCACGGCGCGCAGCGTCACCGCGTCCTGGCCGCCCGCGTCGAGCAGCGCCGACGCGGCCGTCACCAGCTGCTGCTTCGTGGTTTCCGTCATTCCGCCAGCATGGCGAGACATGTTGACATCGTCAACAGGATCCTTATGTTGACAATGTCAACAGAACAGAACCCCAGCGAAACACAAAGGCGAAACCATGAAGAACGTCCTCGTCACCGGCGTCTCCACCGGCATCGGCCGCGGCGCGACCGCCGTGCTCGCCGCCAAGGGCTGGCACGTGTTCGGAAGCGTGCGCCGGGAGTCCGACGCCCGCCCGCTCCAGGAAGCGCTGGGCGAGCGCTTCACGCCGCTCGTGTTCGACCTCGAGGACGACGCGGCCATCGGGCGCGCCGCCGACGGGGTGCGCGCGCACCTGTCCGGCCGGACGCTCGACGGGCTGGTCAACAACGCCGGCAGCTCGTTCAGCGACCCGTTGCTCATCCAGAGCGTCGCCGATTTCCGGCGCCAGATCGAGGTCAACCTCGTCGGCATGTTCGCCGTCACCCGCGCCTTCGCGCCGCTGCTCGGCGCCGACCCGGCGCTCGCCGGGCCGAAGGGGCGGATCGTCAACGTCAGTTCGGTGGGCGGCCGGACGGGACCGCCCTTTCTCGGCGCCTACGCCGCCGCCAAGCACGGCGTCGAGGGCTTCTCCGAAAGCCTTCGGCGCGAGCTGCAACTCGTCGGCATCGACGTGGTGATCGTCGCCCCCGGCTCGGTCGCGACCGCGATCTGGGACAAGGCGGAGGCGCTGTCGCTCGACCACGTCGCCGGCACGGTCTGGAACAAGCCGTATCGGACGTTCCTCGACTGGATGGTGGAGAACGGTCGCAAGGGGCTCGCGCCCGAAGCGGTCGGCGCGGTGATCGCGACCGCGCTGACCGCGCGCCGGCCGAAGGTGCGCTACGAGGCGGTCAAGGGCCGGTTCGCGAACGCGACGCTGCCCGCGCTGCTGCCCCGGCGCATCGTCGACCGCTTGATGGGGCGACAGCTCGGCCTTCTGCCGAAGGCGTAACAGGGGGGCGGCGACGGCCGCCCGGCGGTCACCGGAGCCGGACGCCGCCGGACGGGTTCGTGCCTTCGCGGGAACGCGAACGCGAGGCGCCGTGCGATCGCGCGGCGGCTTGCCGCGGGACGGCCGATGTCGTATCTTCGACGATACCTGCCGCACGCGGGAGAGACCGGCTACTCGAAGCCGGCGCCGAAGGAGCAACCGCCCCGGAAACTCTCAGGCAGAAGGACCGCGCGGCGCAACAACATCCGGAGAGTGGCGGCGTTCGTTTGAACTGCCGTCCGCCGAAGGAGCAAGCCCGGCCGGGAACACCTCCCGCCGGACGCGAAACTCTCAGGCCGATGACGGAGGGGCGCGACGACTGTTCCGCGGAAGCGCTAAGCGTCCCGGACGGATAAGGATCGTGCGTGACCTCCATCGCCGTCATCGGCGCCGGCATCACCGGCGTCACCACCGCCTACAAGCTCAACCGGCTCGGCTTCGACGTGACGGTGTTCGACCGCCAGTCAGACGCCGCCATGGAAACCTCGTTCGCCAACGGCGGCCAGTTGTCGGCCTCCAACGCCGAGGTGTGGAACCATCCGGCGACCTTCCTGAAGGGCCTCCGGTGGATGTTCCGCCGCGACGCGCCGCTCCTGGTGCATCCCGCCCCCACCTGGCACAAGCTGTCCTGGATGGCCGAGTTCGTGGCGGCCGCCCGGCACTACCGGGAGAACACGATCCTCACCGTCCGCCTCGCCATCGCCGCGCGCGAGCACCTCGTCGCGATGGCGGAGGCGGAAGGGATCGACTTCGACCTGGTGAAGCGCGGCATCCTGCACGTCTACGAGTCGGAAGCCGAGTTCGAGCACGCGCGCGCCGTTTCCGCGCTCCTGCGCGAGGGCGGGCTGGAGCGCCGCGCCGTTTCGCCGGCCGAGATCCAGGCGATCGAGCCGGCGATCGCCGGGCGCTTCCACGGCGGCTTCTTCACCGAGTCCGACTTCACCGGCGACATCCACAAATACGGCACGGGCCTCGCGCAGGCCTCTGCCCGCCACGGCGTGCGCTTCGAATACGGGACCGAAACGCGGCGGCTCGAAGCGCTGGGCGAGAACGACATCCGCGTCGAATGGCGGGCGAAGGGGGAGAAGCGCGAGGCGCGTTTCGACAACGTCGTGGTCTGCGCCGGCACGGGTAGCCGCCGCTTCGCCGCCCAACTCGGCGACCGCGTCAACGTCTATCCCGTGAAGGGCTATTCGGTGACGGTGGAGCTCGCGGACGAGACGAGCCGGGCGGGCGCGCCCTGGGTGTCGATCCTCGACGACAAGGCGAAGGTCGTCACCAGCCGGCTCGGCGAGAACCGGCTGCGCATCGCCGGCACGGCCGAGTTCGCCGGCGAGAACCGCGACATCCGCGCCGCGCGCGTCCGGCCGCTGGTGGACTGGTGCCGCCACCGCTTCCCCGCGATCTCGACGCAAAGCGTGATTCCCTGGGCGGGCCTCAGGCCGATGATGCCGAACATGCTGCCGCGCGTCGGCGCGGGGAAACGGCCCGGCGTGTTCTACAACACCGGGCACGGCCATCTCGGCTGGACGCTGTGCGCCATCACCGCCGACACGGTGGCGAACCTGGCCGCGGCGTCCGCGGCC
>CAXUCL010000266.1:1600-3026 GCA_964249395.1 uncultured Rhizobiaceae bacterium | reverse complement strand
CCGCCAGCCCCGGATCGGCGAGGGCCTTCAGGTAGTCCTCCACCGCGCGCACGAGTCGCGGCGCGCACCGTGCCGTCCGGATCGGCGAGCACCACGCCGTCGGCCGCGATGTCGAGCACCCGGTTGAGCTCGCCGATCCGGACGGCACGGTGCGCGCCGCCAACGGCTCGGCCGAGGCGCTGTTCGGCACCGCCGCCGCCGCGTTCCGCGGCCGCCCCCTGACGGACTTCTTCGCGCACGAGTCGCGGCGCGCGGTGGAGGACTACCTGAAGGCCCTCGCCGATCCGGGGCTGGCGGGCGTGATGAACGACGGGCGCGAGGTGATCGGTCGGGTTTCGGCGGGCGGCTTCGTGCCGTTGTTCATCACCGCGGCGCGGCTCGACAGCGGGCGCGGCTGGTGCGTGGTGATCCGCGACACCTCGCACTGGAAGCGGACAGAAGAGGAGCTGGTCAACGCCCGGCGCGCGGCGGAAGCCGCGAGCCTCCACAAGAGCCGCTTCCTCGCCAACATCAGCCACGAGCTGCGCACCCCGCTGAACGCCATCATCGGCTTCGCCGACGTGATGGCCTCCGAATGCTTCGGGCCGATCGGCAACGAGCGCTACATCGAGTATCTCGGCGACATCAAGCGCTCCGGCCACCACGTCCTCGACCTCGTCAACGACCTCCTCGACATCTCGAAGATCGAGGCCGGCAAGATGGAGCTGTCCTTCGAGTCGGTGGCGCTGAACGAGATCCTGGCCGAGGTCGTCGCGGTGATGCAGCCGCAGGCGAACCGCGAGCGGGTGATCGTGCGCTCCAACCTGCCGGCGTCCGTGCCCCCCGTGGTCGCCGACCGCCGCACCATCCGCCAGATCGCGCTGAACCTCCTGTCGAACTCGGTGCGCTTCACGCCGGCCGGCGGCCAGATCATCGCCTCCACCGCCTACACGGCCGACGGCGAGGTGATCCTCCGGGTGCGCGACAGCGGCATCGGCATGACGCCGCGCGAGATCGAGGTGGCGCTGACGCCGTTCCAGCAGGTGCAGCAGCCCGGCGGGGGACGCTCCGACGGCACCGGACTCGGCCTGCCGCTCACGAAGGCGATGACGGAAGCCAACCGTGCCGGCTTCTCCATCCGCTCGACGCCCGGCGAAGGCACGCTGGTGGAGATCACCTTTCCTTCGCAGCGCGTCCTGACGGACTGACGGGCGTTGACATTTGCGTGATGCCGAACGGCGGCAACGCCAACCGGCGCCGATCGCCCCCATGCAAAAACATGAGCTTGCTGCGCATGTTTGGAACCGCTCCAAGTCGGGCCGGGCGCATTCCATTGTTTCCGCAGCATGAATCGCGTCGGCCGTGGTTGCCGACGCCCGCTTCGTCGCGCAGAACGCCCGGCAACCCCGTTCGCGCGCCCCGAAGGGCGTCTTGACCCATGCCGACG
>CAXUCL010000266.1:0-1590 GCA_964249395.1 uncultured Rhizobiaceae bacterium | reverse complement strand
CCTTGGCGCGCCCCCGCGCCGCGCGGGGGGGCGAGCCGCGTGGCGCGCGCCGCGGGCGGCGCGGCGAGCGCCGCCGACATCAACATCTATTCGGCGCGCCAGCCCGCCCTCCTGCAGCCGCTGCTCGACGCGTTCACGCAGGAAACCGGCCTCACCACCGAGGCCGTGTTCATCGAGAAGGGCATGGAAGAGCGCGTCAAGGCGGAAGGCGCGAACTCGCCCGCCGACCTCGTGATGACGGTCGACATCGGCCGGCTCGACGCCGCCAAGCAGGCCGGCATCCTGCAGCCCGTGCGAAGCGAAACGCTGGAGAAGAACATTCCGGTCGCGTTCCGCGACGGCGGCAACGAGTGGTTCGGTTTGACGAGCCGCGGCCGCGTTGCCTACGTTTCGGCCGATCGCGTGCCGGCGGGCGAGGCGTTCACCTACGAAGGCCTCGCCGACCCGAAATGGCGGGGCCGGCTCTGCGTGCGCTCCGGCCAGCACCAGTACAACGTCGCCCTGATCGCCGCGTTCGTCGCCCATCACGGCGAGGAAGCGGCCCGCAAGTGGGTGGGTGGGCTGCGCGACAACCTGGCCGTGAAGCCGGAAGGCGGCGACCGCGACCAGGCCAAGGCGATCGCGGCCGGCGCCTGCGACGTCGGCATCGGCAACACCTACTACGTCGGGCTGATGCGAACCAACGAGAAGGAGCCGCAACAAAAGGAATGGGCCGCCGCGATCCGCGTCGCCATGCCGACCTTCCAGAACGGCGGCACGCACGTCAACGTTTCCGGCGTCGGCCTCGCCCGGAACGCCCCGCACCGCGAGAACGCCGTGAAGCTGATGGAATGGCTGTCGGGACCGAAGGCGCAAGGGATCTACGCCACGCTGAACTACGAGTATCCGGTGACGCCGGGCATCGAGCCGTCGGAAACGGTGAAGAGCTTCGGCGCCCTGACGCCGGACGCCCTGTCGCTCGACGCCATCGCCAAGCACCGCGCCACCGCCTCGCGCATCGTCGACGAGGTCGATTTCGACGCCGGCCCGCAGAGCTGAGCGCGGCGGGAACGGCGGTCCGCCCGGCGGCGACCTTCCGCAGCGGCTTCAAGGGCGGGCGCTTCGTTCTCGCCGCGGTTCTCGTCGCCGTTCTCGCCGCGCTTCCGCTCGCGGCGCTGGCGGCGATCGCGTTCGGGGCGAACGGGAACGGCGCGTCGAATGCCGGCCTCGCGCCGATCAGCGGCGTCGCCGCGCGGACCGGCGCCACCACCGGGCTGCTGCTCATCGGCGTCGCCCTTTGCACGGGCGCGCTCGGCACGCTTGCCGCCTGGGCGACCACGGCCTTCAGCTTTCCCGGCCGGGGTTTCGCGGTCTGGGCCCTGGTGCTGCCGCTCGCCGTGCCGAGCTACGTCGCGGCCTATTGCTTCGTCGAGTTCCTCCATTTCACCGGTCCCGTGCAGGGGGCGCTGCGCGCGCTGTTCGGGTTCCGCAGCCCGCGCGACTACTGGTTCCCGGACGTGCGCTCGCTCGGCGGCGCGGTGCTGATCCTGTCCCTGGCGCTCTACCCGTACGTCTTCCTCGCCGTCCGCGCGGCCCTCACCGTGCAGGGCG
>CAXUCL010000265.1:0-3046 GCA_964249395.1 uncultured Rhizobiaceae bacterium | reverse complement strand
CGCCCGCCGCCGTCCGGCTCGATCCGCGCGCCGACATCGGCGCTGCCGCCGTGACGGTCGATCGATGACGCGGCCCGAACGGGAACGGGCGGCCCTTCGACCGCCCGTTCAAACGCATCGGCTATCGGCCGAGCGCGATCAAGCTTCGCCGATCCGCCCGCCGCCTTGTTTGGTGATCGCCAAGACGGCGGGACGCACCGGCATGTCGGGCCGGAAGTCCGGCCAGCGCGTCGATAGGTCCTCGTAGTAGGACAGGCGGCCGAAGCCGTCCCAGTCGTCGCCGCCGTCGCCCGGATGCTGCACGGCGACGAAGGCGGTGCGGAGGTCGTCGAGCAGGAGCGGTCCGCACAGCTCGCCGCCCACCGGCACGCGGAAGAACAGCTTCGAGGTGCCGCGCGCCGGACCGTCGACATCGAGCGCCCAGAGCCCGTCGGTGCGGCCGGTGGCGGACGGCGAGTTGCCGTCGGTCGAGACCCATAGCCGCCCGTCGGCGTCCACCGCGCAGTTGTCCGGCATGCCGAACCAGCCGTTCTTCGTGGTTTCCGTCGAGAAGGTCGCGCCGACTTCCGCCACCGTCGGGTCGCCGCACTTCAGCACCACCTCCCACTGGCCGCTGGTCGCCGCGAAGTCGCCGTCGGCCTCGGCGATCTCGATCACGTGGCCGAAGGCGTTGTTGACGCGCGGGTTGGCGGCGTTCGCCTCCTTGCGGCGCGTGTTGTTGGTTAGCATCACGTAGACGCGGCCGTTGGCGCCGTTCGGCTCGACGTCCTCCGGCCGGTCCATCGGCGTCGCTTCGAGCAGGTCGGCGGCGCGCCGCGTCTCGATCATGACGTCGGCCTGGCTCGCGAAGCCGTTCGCGGCCGTCAGCGGGCCTTCGCCGAAGGTGAGCGGCAGCCAGGCGACGCCGCCGTCGTCCGCGAACCGGGCGACGAAGAGCGTGCCGTCGTCGAGTAGGTCCATGTTCGCGGCGCGGTCGTTCGGGTCGTAGCGCCCGGCCGTCACGAACTTGTAGACGTAGTCGAAGCGCTCGTCGTCGCCGAGGTAGAACACGACGCGGCCGTCCTTCGCGACGATCGAGGCGGCGCCCTCGTGCTTGAAGCGGCCGAGCGCGGTGCGCTTGCGCGGCACCGAGGCCGGGTCCATCACGTCGACCTCGACGATCCAGCCGAAGCGGTTCGGCTCGTTCGGTTCCTTCGACACGTCGAAGCGGTCGTGGAACGCGCCCCAGCCGTAGGTGCCCTCCGGCACGCCCATGCGCTTGTGGTTCGCCGTTTCGCGGTGGCCGGCCGGCAGCTCGCCGACGAAGTAGCCGTGGATGTTCTCCTCGGCCATGACGTAGGTGCCCCACGGCGTGACGCCGCCGGCGCAGTTGTTGATCGTGCCGCGCACGCGCGTGCCGCTCGCGTCGGCGCTCGTCTTCATGCGGTCGTGGCCCGCGGCCGGGCCGGTGAGCACCATCTCGGTCTCGGCCGTGATGCGGCGGTTCATGGCGCCGTCGCGCACCACCGCCCATTTGTTGTCCGCGCCGCGGCGGATCTCGACCACCGTGCCGCCGTGCGCCATCATCTCGACGTCGACGCGGTTGCGGTCGGCGTCCGCGACCTCCAGCTTCGGCTTGGTCTTCGTCGGGTCCTTCTCGTCCGGCGCGTCCACCACCTGCACGATCCCCGGGAACATCAGGTGTTCGTTGGTGTATTCGTGGTTCACGACGAGCAAGCCGTGGTCGCTGGAGCCGGGCGTCAGCGGAATGAAGCCGACGTAGTCGTTGTTGTAGCCGAACTGGCGGGCCTGCGACTGCGGCGTCTGCTTCGTCGGATCGAATGCGGGCGAGTCGGGAAAAAGCGGGTCCCCCCAGCGCAGGAGAACGTCGGCGTCGTAGCCGGCCGCGACGTGGTGCTTCTCGTCGACGCCGGCCTCGACCTCGGTGAAGCGGAAGCGCGAGCCGGCGCCTTGCGCCTTCGCCTCCTCGGCGGTCACGAGCGCGAGCGGGCTCACCGTCGCGGCGATGGCGGTGACGGCGAGCGAGCCGCGCAGGAGGTCGCGGCGCGAGAAGCGGCGGGCGATGATCTCGCCCATCGTCCGGTTGCCCGTCGGGTTCAGCCCGTCGCCGTCGGCGTCCTCGAGCCGGCTGGTGCGGAAGGCGTGCGCTTGGCTGTGCTCGGTCATCGCGTGTCGTCCTGCTGCGGATTGGAGCCGTTCCAGGGAACGGATTAGCGCCCGGCCGACGACAGATCTATGACAAAGCGGCCGTTCCGGCCAGCAAGACCGCCGGACGCGTGGCGTGCCGCGCCCATGAAACTATTATGACGGCGGAACGCCACAGGCGCTTCGGACGCTTCTCGCGCGGCGGCCGATCCACGGGCCGTCCGTCGAAACCGGAGCCCGTCCACCATGTCCATCAAGCTTGCCGCGATCGTCCTTGCCGGCGCTGTTTTCGCGTCCCTGTCCGGCCCCGCGCTGGCGCAGTCGACGCCGTCGGAGGTTCCCGCGGCCAAGGGGGAAACGCAGGATTCGGGGGTCGGCGACACGGACACCGGGGCCTGGGTCGGCAAGCCTGTCGTCAGCGCGGACGGCACGGAGATCGGCACGTTGACGGAAGTCCGCGCGCTGACCGAGAACACGGACGGCGGGACCCTGGCGATCCGGCGCGCCGGCGGCGACTCCGTCGAGGCGCCGCTGGCGGGCGCGAGCTTCGACGGCTCGCGCGTCACCGTCGTCACGACGACGAAGGCGATCGACGCGCCGCCCGCCGCGAGCGTCAACTGATCCTTCGGCAGCTGCAGCCCTGGAGACGCGGCGCCCCCCCCGGGCCCCGCAACCCCCAACCCCCCGGGGGGGGGGCAAAAATTTCCCCCCCCGCGCCGCCGGGAAGGATGTTCCGCCCGGGCTCCGTGCCCAACGGCCCATCCGCGGGACGCGACCCTACGGCAACACGGCGACTTTGATCCCGGAGCCGTCGCCCGCCGTCTCCAACGCTTCCGCGACCGAGGACAGCGGGAATCGGTGCGAGATCATGCGCGCCGCGTGGACGCGGCGCGCATGATCT
>CAXUCL010000264.1:0-3108 GCA_964249395.1 uncultured Rhizobiaceae bacterium | reverse complement strand
GTCGAGCGTCGGCGCCCCTGCCATCAGGAGCGCGGTTTCGCGGCCCGGCGTGAACTCCGGCACCGTGTTGCACAGGAGGCGGAGCGCGGCCGAAACGTCGTTGCTGTCGATGTGGCGGCGCATCTCGTCGAGGATGCGCGACACGAGCGCGGCCTCGATGGAGCGCGGGAACGCGGTCAGAAGCCCTTCTACCCCGGTCTGCGACAGGGTCTCGCGGTTGTCGAACAGCTCCTCGTAGAGCTTCTCGCCGGGCCGCAGGCCGGTGAACACGATCTTCACGTCCTCGTCGGGACGCAGGCCCGACAAGCGGATGACGTTGCGGGCGAGCTCGACGATCCTGACCGGCACGCCCATGTCGAGAACGAAGATGCGCCCGCGCTCGCGTCGGTCGGCCAGGCCGTGCGCGGCCGCCTCCAGCACCAGGAGGCAGGCCTCCTGCACGGTCATGAAGTAGCGCTCGACGTCGGGGTGCGTGACGGTCAGCGGGCCGCCCGCCTCGAGCTGCTTCTCGAAGGTCGGCACCACGGAACCGGCCGAGCCGAGGACGTTGCCGAACCTGACCGTCACGAAGCGCGTGCCGTTGGTGCCGGCGGCGATGTCCTTCGACTGGCACACCATCTCGGCCAGGCGCTTGGTGGCGCCCATGACGTTGGCCGGGTTCACCGCCTTGTCGGTGGACACCATCACCATCGCCCACGCGCCGAACTTGACGGCCGCCTCGGCGACGTTGCGCGTGCCGAGCGCGTTGGTGAAGATGCCTTCGAGCGGCTGGCTCTCGACGATCGGCACGTGCTTCAGCGCCGCGGCGTGGAACACGACGTGCGGCCGCTGCGCGTCGAAAATGCGCTCGATCGTGCGCGCCTCGCGCACGTTGCCGATGAGGCCGACCACCTCGACCTGCGGCGCCCGCCGGCGCAGCTCGTTCTCGGCCTGGAACAGCAGGAACTCGCTCGAATCGACGATCACCAGCCGCGCGGGCTTGAGGCGCGCGACCTGTCGCGCCAGCTCCGAGCCGATGGAGCCGCCGCCGCCGGTGATCAGGACGGTGCGGTTGGCGATGAGGTCCGACACGGAGCGGTTGGCGAGCTTGAGCGGCCGGCGCTGCAGGAGGTCCTCCAGCCGGATCGGCCGGATGTCGACCGGCGCCGCCACGTCGCGGATGTCCAGCATGTCGGCGAGCCGCAGGAGCGGCAGGCCCTCGCCGCTGGCGAGCTCGATCAGCCGGTTCATGGACGCGTGGCGCTCGAACGCCTCGCGCGAGCGGGCGAGGATCACGGCGTCGGCCGCCTGCCCCTGCTCGGCGAAGCGCGCCACCACGTCCGGCAGGCGCTCCAGCGTGCCGAGGATCGGGACGCCGCGGATCCAGCGCCCGACCCGCCGGCCCCGCTCGTCCAGGATCGCCAGGACCTTGTAGTTCGGGCCGGTTCGCTCCGAGATCATCTTCAGGAACATGTCGGCCTCGTCGCTCGCGCCGACGAGCACGACGCGCTTGGCCGACTGGCGCCCCGCGTCCTTCATCCGGCTCGTGTCGCGGTGGTTGCGATAGGAGCGGTAGAGCGCGCGCGGGGCGGCGAGCATGACGATCAGGAAGGCCCAGGCGATCACCGGCGTCGAGCGGGGCACGAGCTGCAGCCGCACCACGAGGAAGTGCACGAACACGAACACGACCACGGAGATCGTCGCGGTCTTCACCACCGAGATCAGCTCCGGCAGCGACGCGTAGCGCCAGATGCCGCGGTTCAGGCCGACGGCGAAGCCGACGGCGCCGACGAGCAGCCCGAACAGGAGGCTGGTCAGGAGATAGGCCGGCAGGTCGGCGAGAAAGTCCGCGTCGCCGAGGCGCAACGCCAGCGACAGGAGCAGGGCGGCCGCCCCCGCCGCCGCGTCGTGCGTCAGCGCGATGCCGCGCAAGAGCACCATGCGGCCCGAACCGCGCCGCATCAGCCGCCGACGAACCCGCCCGGGCCCGTTTCCTGAACCATCTGGCATTCGAACCCTTGGATCGGCGCCGGCTCGAACCGCTTCGGTCCGCCCGGCAGGCACCCGCATCTGTGACGCGACCATAGGAGATCGCCCCGCCAGTGTCACCGCGGCGGAGCATCGGACGCGCGGCGCACGGCGCCGTTTCCGGCGCTTTTCCCGCCCGCCGTGACCGAAAAACCGCGTTTTCGCCGCTTGCGTTGCGGTATCCACGAGCGCTCAAAGCCACGACTGCGAGATTCGCGCCATCATGTCCTTCGCCGAGCCTTTCACCGGCCTTTGGCCCGTCGCCCCGACGCCCTTCGGCGACAACGGCGACGTCGACGCGGACGGCATGCGCCGCGTCCTCGACTGCATGATCGACGGGGGCGTCGACGGCATCTGCATTCTCGCCAACTATTCCGAGCAGTTCGTCCTGACCGACGCCGAACGGGCGCTGTTGACGCGCTTGTCGCTGGAGCACGTCGGGGGACGCGTGCCCGTGATGGTGACGTGCTCGCACTTCTCGACCCGGATCGCCGCCGCCCGCGCGCGCGAGGCCGCCGCGATGGGCGCGGCGATGCTGATGCTGATGCCGCCCTACCACGGAGCAAGCCTCAGGGCCGACGAGGCGGGCATGCTGGAGCACTTCCGCCAAGTGGCCGATGCGGCCGGGGTGCCGGTGATGGTGCAGGACGCGCCCTTGTCGGGCGTTTCCTTATCGGTGCCGTTTCTGGCGCGCTTGGCGCGGGAAGCGCCGTTGGTCCGCTACTTCAAGATCGAGGTGCCGCAATCGGCGGCCAAGCTCCGGGCGTTGATCGCGGCGGGCGGCGAGGCGTCGTCGGCCCGTTCGACGGCGAGGAGGCGATCACCATGATGGCCGACCTCGACGCCGGCGCCACCGGCACGATGGCGAGCGCGCTGCTGCCGGACCTCCTGCGCCCGGTGTTCGACCGCCACCGCGCCGGCGACCGGGCGGGCGCGGCCGAGGCCTACGGGCGCGTCCTGCCGCTGGTGAACTACGAGAACCGGCAGTGCGGCCTGCGCGCGGCGAAAACCGCCCTGATGGAGGGCGGGGTGATCCGCTCCGACCACGTGCGCCACCCGCTGGAGCCGCTCGGCCCCGAGACGCGCGCAGGGCTTCTGGAG
>CAXUCL010000263.1:0-3115 GCA_964249395.1 uncultured Rhizobiaceae bacterium | reverse complement strand
ATGCGGGTCTCGCGTTGCGGATGGGAGGGCAGGGTGCCCGCGCGGGCGCGCCGCCGCAAGGCCGCGCGCGGGTCCGCCGCCCCCGGTCCGCCCACGCCGCGACGACTCGCCTTGCAACGAAGCGCGCCGGAACCGATTTCCCTTGTCCCCATGGATGACCTGTTTCCCCCGCCCCAGCCGACCACCCTGCCGCTGTTCCCGCGCGACGCTCCGGCGCCGTTCGTGCGGGTGATCGACGTCGAGACCGCCGGGCGGCGGCTGGAGGAGGACGCGGTGATCGAGATCGGCTCGGCCGACCTCGACCTCGGCTCGGGCCTGATCGGCAACCCCATGCAGACGCTGTCCGACCCGGCAGGCGTCGAGATCGACCCGCGCGCCCGGCGCGTCCATGGGATCACCGACGAGATGCTGCAGGGCGCCCCGCCCTTCGGCGAGGCCGTCCGCCCCTTCGCCGGCGCGGCCGTCTACGCCGCGCAGCGCGCCGAGTTCGACCGCTCGCGGTTGCGGCTTTCCGGCCGCTGGCTTTGCACCTGGAAGCTGGCGCTGCGCGCGTTCCCGGACCTGCCGGCGCACGGGCTGCAGAGCCTCGTCAAATACGTGCCGCTCGACCTCGCCGAGGTCCGGCCGCTGTTGGAGCCGCTGCACCCGCACCGCGCGCTCTACGACGCGCTCTGCACCGCCGTGCTGCTGCGCGCGATCGCCCGAGCGTTGATGCCGCGCTGTTGCGACGCCGCCGACTTCCTCCAGCGGGCGGAGCGCGTGTCGGCCGAGCCGGCGCTGCTCGCGCGGCTGCGCTTCGGCCGCCACAAGGGCGTGCCGCTCGCGCAGGTGCCGGCGGACTACCTCGAATGGCTGGTCAACGAGCCCGACATGGACAGGGACGCCGTGTTCAGCGCCCGGCGCCAGCTGGAACGCTTGGGGCAGCGCGGCGTGCGGGAAGCGCCCGCGCTGCCGGCGCTCTAGGCCGGTTCTCGTGCAGCGCTTCGCCGAACTCCTCGACCGCCTGGTGCTGACGCCGTCGCGCAACGGCAAGCTGACCCTGATGGCGGACCACTTCCGCGCCGTGCCGGACCCGGAGCGCGGCCTGGCGCTCGCCGCGATCACCGACGGCCTCGACATCCGCAGCGTCAAGCCGGCGATGCTGCGCGCCCTCGTTTCGGAGCGCATGGACGACGTCCTGTTCGGCTACTCCTACGACTATGTCGGCGACCTCGCCGAAGCCATCGCGCTGGTCTGGCCGTCGCCGCACGACGGCGGCGAGCGGCCCGGGACCGTTCCGCTCGCGCTGTCGGAGGTGGTGGAGGCGCTGAACCGCGCCACGCGGCTCGAAGGGCCGCGCCTGGTGGAGGGCTGGCTCGACCGGCTCGACGCGTCCGGCCGCTACGCCCTCCTGAAGCTCGTCACCGGCGCGATGCGCATCGGCGTGTCGGCCCGGCTCGCCAAGCAGGCGCTCGCCGATTTCGGGGAAAAGGACGTGGCGGAGATCGAGGAGCTCTGGCACGGCCTCACGCCCCCGTACCTCGACCTCTTCGCGTGGCTGGAGAACCGGGCGGTTAAGCCGGTCGCGGCCGCCGCCGCGCCGTTCCGGCCGGCGATGCTGTCGCAGCCGCTGGAGCCGCCGGACTACGGGCGGATCAACCCACAGGACTACGCCGTTGAATGGAAGTGGGACGGCATCCGCGTCCAGGCGACGGGGGACCGCGGCGTCGCCCGCCTTTATTCCCGCTCCGGCGACGACGTGTCCGCCGCGTTTCCGGACCTTCTGGAACACGTCCGCTTCGAAGGCTGCCTCGACGGCGAGCTCCTGGTCGGGCGCCCGGCGAGCGGCGGGGACGGCGAGCCGCGGGTCGAGCCGCCGGACCGGGGCGAGCCGGTCGGCGACGCGATCGTCGTCGGCACCTTCTCGGACCTGCAGCAGCGGCTGAACCGCAAGACGGTCTCGAGCGCGGCGATGCGGCGGCACCCGGTGTTCCTGCGCGCCTACGACCTCCTGCAGGACGGCGCGGAGGATCTGCGCCCCTTGCCCTTCGCCGAGCGCCGCGAGCGGCTCGACCGCTTCGTGCGCGAGCTCGACCCGACGCGCTTCGACGTGTCGCCCTTCGTGCCGTTCGCCACCTTCGACGACCTGATCGCGGCGAGACGCCAACCGCCGCACGCGGTGATCGAGGGGCTGATGCTGAAGCGCTGGGACAGCCCGTACGTCCCCGGCCGGCCGAAGGGGCCGTGGTTCAAGTGGAAGCAGGACCCGCACACGGTGGATGCCGTCCTGATGTACGCGCAGCGCGGGCATGGCAAGCGCTCGTCGTTCTATTCCGACTACACGTTCGGCGTCTGGTCCGGGCCGGCCGACGACCCGGCGCTCTTGCCGGTCGGCAAGGCCTATTTCGGCTTCACGGACGCGGAACTGAAGAAGCTCGACCGCTACGTGCGCGACAACACGGTGGAGCGCTTCGGCCCGGTGCGCTCGGTCAGGGCCGAGCCCGACCACGGCCTGGTGCTGGAGATCGCCTTCGAAGGGCTGGCCCGCTCCACGCGGCACAAGTCCGGCATCGCCATGCGGTTTCCCCGCGTGTCGCGGCTCAGGTGGGACAAGCCGGCCTCGGAAGCCGACCGGATCGAAACGCTGGAAGCCATGCTCGACGCTAGAAGCGCGCTTGAAGCTTGAGGCGGCGCGGGCGGTGCGCTTGCGCGGCTGCGCCCGGCCGCCTACCTCTCGCCAGACGGGTGCAACGAGCGAGCTTCGATGTCGGACCGCGTTTCGAACTTCCTTGGCGGCTCGCCGGTCGGCGTCGTCGTCCGGCTGGTGGTGATCTCGCTGATCGTCGGCATCCTGCTCTCGTGGTTCGACATCACGCCGCGCGACCTCCTGCTCGACGCGCGAGACTTCTTCACGGACCTTTGGCGCACGCTGTTCGGCTCGTTCGACCGTGCGCTCGACTATTTCCTGCTCGGCGCCGCGATCGTGTTCCCGCTGTTCCTCTTGTCGCGCCTGTTTAGGATGGGCGGCAGCGGCCGGAGCGACGGCGGGCGGCGCTGAGCCCTCCAGCCGCGCCAAGCCCACCCGAGCCCAGGCCGCGCCGGGCTGCCGCAGCGCGCACGAGGCGGGTGCGGCGCC
>CAXUCL010000262.1:0-3118 GCA_964249395.1 uncultured Rhizobiaceae bacterium | reverse complement strand
GGCGCCTGCGTCGCGGCCGGCCTCGCCCCGCTCGGCTTCGCGGCGCTGTCCTTGTTCGGGAGCCGCCGCGGCAACCCGTCCGCGCCGGGCCTGGCGCAGCTCAACGCGCATCTCGACCCGGTGGACTGGCGCGGCGACAAGGGCTTCCTCGGTTCCGACCGGACGCTCGAACGATTGATCGCGCGGCTCGACGCCTGCCTCGACGGGAGCGCCGATCCGGCCGAGCCGATCGGGGTGCTCGCGCACCACCGCGTCCACGACGGGGAAACCTTCGCGTTCCTGTCGCGATTGCTGGCGTATCTGTCGGACCGCCCGGATTGCCGGTTTCTTTCCGCCGACGCGGTCCTAGCTACGGAATGACGTTCGCCTTTGGCCCGCGCCCGTCGGGCCGCTTTCGTGTGATGACCAGCGCATGAGCGACCTCCTTCGCGTCGAGGACCTCACCGTCGAGTTCAAGGTCATGGCCGGCACGACGCGCGCGGTCAGCAACATGTCGTTCCGCGTCCAGCCGGGCCGAACCGTCGCGATCGTCGGCGAGTCGGGCTCCGGCAAGTCGGTCACGGCGCAGGCGATCCTCGGCATCCTGCCCACGATCGCGCGGCGCCGCTCGGGACGCATCCTGTTCAGCGACGGCGACAAGCCGCCGATCGACCTGGCCGCCCTGTCGCCGCGCTCCTCGCGATACGCCGCGATCCGCGGCGGGCGCATCTCCATGATCTTCCAGGAGCCGACCACCTCGCTCTCGGCGCTGCACACGATCGGCGACCAGATCGGCGAAGGGCTGCGCCTCCACGCGGACGTCGACCGGAAGGAGGCCCGCGAGCGGGTGATCGCGGCGCTCGCCGAGGTCGGCTTCAAGACGCCCGAGCGCGCCGTCGACTCCTACCCGTTCGAGCTGTCCGGGGGCCTGTGCCAGCGCGCGATGATCGCGATGGCGACCATCTGCAAGCCGGCGCTGCTGATCGCCGACGAGCCGACCACCGCGCTCGACGTCACGGTCCAGGCCGAGATCCTGAAGCTGATGAAGGAGCTGCAGGAGCGCCACGGCACGGCGATCCTGCTCATCGCCCACGACCTCGGCGTCGTCGCCAACATGGCCGACGAGATCGTCGTGGTCTACCACGGCGAGGTGATGGAAAGCGGCCCGGCGGGCGCGCTGTTCGCCGCCCCGAAGCACCCGTACCTGAAGGCGCTGCTGAACGCCGTGCCGCGCATCGGCATGGAGCCCGGCGAGCGCCTGACGCCGGTGCGCGAGATCGCGGTGGACGTCGCCGGCACCGCCAAGCGGCGGCGCGTTTCCGCCGCGCCCGCCGTCGGCGAGCCGCTCGTCACCATCCGCGGCCTCGCCAAGGGCTTCACCAACCGCAGCGAGCAGAGCTGGCTGAAGCGCCGCGCGAGCGGCCCGGTGGCGATGGCGGTGAACGGTGTCGACCTCGACATCCGCCGCGGCGAATGTCTCGGCCTCGTCGGCGAATCGGGCTGCGGCAAGACCACGCTGTCGAAGATGATCGTGCGCACCGTGCCGGCCGACGCTGGAACCGTGGAGATGGCCGGCGAGAACGGCACCGAGGACGTGCTCGCCCTCGAAGGCGAGGCGCTGCGGCATTGGCGGCGGCGCGTCCAGTACGTGTTCCAGAACCCGTTCTCGGCCTTGAACCCGCGCATGACGGTCGGCTCGATCATCGCCGAGCCGCTGCAGATCCACGACTTCGGCGACCATGCAGCGCGCAAGACCCGCGTCGCCGAGCTTCTCGGGCTCGTCGGGCTCGACCGCTCGCACATGAACCGCTACCCGCACTCGTTCTCCGGCGGCCAGCGCCAGCGCATCGGCATCGCGCGCGCTCTGGCGCTCGACCCGGAACTGATCATCTTCGACGAGCCGGTGTCGGCGCTGGACGTATCGATCCAGGCGCAGATCCTGAACCTCCTGCGCGACCTGAAGGAGGCGCTCGGCCTGACCTACCTGTTCATCTCCCACAACCTCGCGGTGATCGACTACCTCGCGGACCGCATCGCGGTGATGGCGTCGGGCCGCCTCGTGGAGCTCGCGCCGCGCGCCGAGCTGTTCCGCAACCCGCGCCACCCCTACACCCGCGCCCTGATGGCGGCGGTGCCGCAGCCCGACCCGACGCGGCGGCTCGACTTCAACCGGATCAGCCTCCAGCGCCAGTCCTCGCCCGCCGCCGAGCACCGCGAGATCGCTTTGTCGGTCGCGACCGACCCGACCGGCAAGCCGGTCGCCCATCTCGACTTCGAGTCCGGCACGCTCGCCGGCTGGTCGACGCGGCGGCTGGCGGGCCCGCATTCGGCCGTCGTGCAGTCGCAGGTGGCGCGGGTCGGGCGCTTCAGCTGCCGCTTCGAGCTGCGGCCGGAAGACCGGGTCAGCCAGGGGAACCGGGCCGAACTGCGCGACTGGTACAACCCGCCGCTCGAGACCGAGACTTGGTACGGCTTCTCGACGCTGCTGCCGGAGGGCTTCGCGCCGCCGCTCGGCACGGGCGTCGTGCTGGCGCAATGGCACGACCAGGCCAAGCTCGGCGAGCCGTCCGGCAAGCCGCCGCTGGCGATCCGCTTCCGCGACGGCCGTTTGCGCTTCACCGGTGCCTTCGACGCCGTCGCCTCTGCGCGGCCCGCCACGCCGTACGTGTTCCACGAGATGGCCGCGCCCTTCGGCCGCTGGATGGACTTCGCGTTCCGCATCCGCTGGTCGCAGGAAGGCGATTCGGCGATCGAAGCCTTCCTCGACCGCAAGCCGCTGTTCACCCATTGGGGGCCGCTCGGCTACCGCAACGAGGAGAAGGCGCCGTATTTCAAGCTCGGCCTCTACGCGAGCGGTTCGATCGAGGCGCCGCTCGTCGCCTTCCACGACAACTACAGCCGCGGCCCAAGCTTCGACGCGGTGGACCCGGCGAAGCTCCACGCCCCGGCGGCGACGGCGCCGGTCGTCCCCGAACCGGCGTGACGACGGCGCCGCTCGTCGTCCAGGCGACGCTCGCCGACCGGACCTCGCTCGACACGGCGCTGCGCGAAGCGGACGCGGCGGGCGCCGATTGGCTGTCGCTCCTCGCGCCGGGCGAGGCGATGGCGCCGGACGCCGGACAACTCGCCGCGCCTGCCC
>CAXUCL010000261.1:0-3133 GCA_964249395.1 uncultured Rhizobiaceae bacterium | reverse complement strand
CCCGCCCGGCAGCCGCCGGTCGACCTCGTCGAGCCCGAACGGCAGGACGCCGCGAAACCGGGACGCGCCGCCCTCCAGACGCCGGACGCGCTCGCGCAGATCGGCCAAAGGGTGCGGGGTCGCCGCAGCAGGCATGGGGGACGACAGCTCCCAACGTGAAACTCGCGAACGCAACAACGGAACCTTGCGCCGAATCATCGGCGTTCTTGTTCACTATCTGTTCTAGTCGTCGGATCGGTCAATCCGGCAGCTCGCGCGCGTGACGAGGCTGTGGATGCGGCGGCGACGCGCTCGACGGTTTCATGCGCCTTCGGCCCGTCCAGCCGTTCGGCGAGGAGCGCCCGGCGCGCGACCCGCTTCGGCGACAGCCGCTTCCGGCCGGTGCGTCTTTTGCGGCCTTCCCGGCATCCTCCAGCGGCTCGAAGGCCGGCTTCAGGGCGGGACCGCTTTTCGAAAGGACAACGCGCTCCTTGCCGGACCGGACATGGTCCGAACGGCTTCATTCTTGCCGGCACCCGGTTTCGAGCCCGGTCGACGCCGAGGTCTTGCGCCGCGCCGACAGGATGGGCGCCGCGGTCGGCGTCCACGGAAACCAGAGCGATCCCGCCAAGGTGGCGAAGACCGGCTGGAACGCCCTGACGGCCGGCAGGCCGTCGGCCTTCCCGGACTGGTCGACGAAACTTCGGGGGCGCCGAGCGGCATCGCGTCGAACAATCTGATGCCGGAGCCGGCCCGCGGGCGGCCCGGCCGCCGGTCGCGCCGTTTCAAGCGAGCGCGCTGGAGCCGCCGCATTGCGGCTTTCGCTTCCGAACTGTTGTTCCCGGCCGCGCCATTCACCGGGATCGGCGCGCGACCGATATGGGGACCATGCCGCCCGGCCGGCTTCCATTCCAGGACGCCGACGGGTTCGGCGAACGCCAAGGAGACTGCGATGAGCGACGATCGAACCAGCGAGAACCAACTCACGCGGCGCGCGATGCTCGGAACGTCCGTCGCGGGCCTCGGCACCGTGGCCTTGGCGGGCGCGGCAGCGGCGCAGGACGCGACGCCGACCGGACCCGCCGCCGCCCCGCGCGATCCGCGCACCAAGCACCCCCGGCCATCGTTCGCCCCGCAGCGGCAGGAATGGCCGGGCCTGACGGGCCGGATGGATCCGCGTCCCGACCATGGCGAGGACAGCTACAAGGGTTCCGGCCGCCTTGCCGGCCGCCGCGCTCTGGTCACCGGCGGCGACTCCGGCCTCGGCCGCGCCGCCGTGATCGCCTTCGCCCGCGAAGGCGCCGACGTCGCCATCAACTACCTTCCGCAGGAGGAAGAGGACGCCCAGGAAGTCGTGGCGCTGATCCGCGCTGAAGGCCGGGTCGCCGTCGCGATCCCCGGCGACCTGCGGGACGAGGCGTTCTGCCGGCGCCTGGTGCGCCAAGCCGCCGAGCGGCTCGGCGGCCTCGACGTCCTGGTCGCCAACGCCTCGCGCCAGCAGGCCAACGAGGACCCGCTGCGGATGTCGACCGAGGCCTTCGACGCGACCATGAAGACCAACCTCTACGCCATGTTCTGGCTGACGCAGGCCGCGGTGCCCCTCATGCCGGCGGGCGGCTCGATCGTCGTGACGTCGTCCTCCGTCGCGTTCAAGGCCGTGCCCTTCTTGGTGGACTACTCGATGACCAAGGCCGCGCAGGTCAACTTCGTCCGCTCGATGGGCCAGGTGCTCGCGACGCGCGGCATCCCCATCAACGCCGTGGTGCCCGGTCCGTTCTGGACGCCGATCCAGATCAGCGGCGGCTTGCCGGAGCGCATCTACACGACGCTCGGCAGCGACCTGCCGGTGGGCCGCCCCGGGCAGCCGGCCGAGATCGCCGGCCTGTTCGTCGGCCTCGCCGAGGAAGGCAACAGCTTCGCCACCGGCCAGGTCCATTCCGCGACCGGCGGCACGGGCGAGGCCTGACGCGGCGGCGACGCGTCCAAGCCGACGCCGACCGAGCGGCCGCTGACCGCCCAAGGAGTTCGCCATGTTCGACGACGCCTTCGGACTGATCGTCACCCTGAACGTCCGCCCCGAGCACCGGGAGGCGCCGATGGCGATGCGCCTGCGGACGCAGGCGCCCATGCGGCGCGAGGCGACGTTCCTCTCGTCCACGATCCACGTCGACCAGAACGACCCCGACCGCATCGTCCTCCACGAGACCTGGCGCGACCGCCGCAACTTCGAGGCGGTCGCGTTCGAGCGCGACTACCGCCGCGAGTACGAGGCGACGATGCCGGACAGGCTCAGCCGCCCGCGCGAGCCGGCGGGGTACGACATCGTGCGCGCCGACCACGCCTTTCCGGGCGCATGACCATACCCGACGATGTCCCAAAGTCCGATGGAGGCGCGCCGTTCTACCCGGACGCGGGAACGCGACGCGCGCCGAGACGCGACGGTGCGAAGTGCCACGGTCCGGGGCGTCCGGACGCTCCGAACTGAACGGAGCGCGGGCGGCGTTGTTCGCGCAACGGCGGTCGCCACATGGCGCAAACCAAACGATCGGAGCCATGCGATGACCCCGTCCCAGGATCGACCGTCGAGCCGCGGCCCGCGCCAGACCGTCGAGGAGTTCTATCGCGCCGAGCGCGTCTTCATGCAGGCCGGCGGCGTCGAGGCCGACGCGAGCTTCGACGCCATGGCGGCGCTGATCGCCCCAAACGCCGTCCTGTCGCAGTCGCCCGACCTGCCCTGGGGCGGCGAGTATCGCGGCCACGACGGCTGGCTCGCCTTCTTCACCCGGTTCATCGTCCACTTCGAGTCGCTGGAAGTCAGCGATCCGGCGGTGGTCGAGCTGGACGGCCGGGTGATGACGGCGGCGACGCTGCGGACGCGCTCGCGCGGCACCGGCGCCGAGCTCGTCCACCCGATGATGCAGGACATCACCGTCGAGGCCGGGCGGATCGCGACGCTGCGGCCGTTCTACTGGAACGTGCCCGACTACGTCCGGGCCGACGGCGCGGATCGATGACGGCTCGCGAAGGCCGGTCGTCGCGTTATCTGCCGCAACGTCATCAGGAAGGTTAAAGCGATGCGCCGTTCCCGCCGCGAAGTTCTCCGCGACCTCGGCCTTGGCGCGGCCTCGCTGGCCGCCGTCGGCCCGGACGTAGT
>CAXUCL010000260.1:1222-3151 GCA_964249395.1 uncultured Rhizobiaceae bacterium | reverse complement strand
GCCTGCTGGAGCCCGAGGCCGCGCTCGCCGGGTCGCGCGTCTCGCGGCCGGCATCGGCGGCGGCCTCCAGCGCGGCGAGCGGCACCATGTCGGCCTCGTCGAAGCTGCCGACCGCCAGGCGCCTCAGCGCCGTGACGTGGCCGAAGCAGCCGAGGTCGCGGCCCATGTCGCGGGCGATGGCGCGGACATAGGTGCCTTTGCCGCACTCGGCCTCGAACACGGCCGTCTCGTTCGCGAACTCGATGATCGCCAGCCGATGCACCACCACGGTGCGCGCGGCGATCTCCACGACCTCGCCCTCGCGCGCGAGATCGTAGGCCCGTTCGCCGGCGATCTTGATCGCCGAGAACTGCGGAGGGATCTGGCTGATCTCGCCGGTGTAGCGCGGCAGCAGCGCCTCCACCGCCTCGCGCGTCGGCCGAAGCTCCGACGTGCGGACGGGCGGGCCTTCCGTGTCGTCCGTGGTGGTTTCGGCGCCCCAGCGCACCGTGAAGCGGTAGCGCTTCTCGCCGTCCATCACAAAGGGCACGGTCTTCGTCGCGTCGCCGAGCGCGATCGGCAGCATGCCGGAGGCGAGCGGGTCGAGCGTGCCGGCGTGGCCGGCCTTCTGCGCGAAGAACAGCCACTTCATCTTCGCGACGGCCTGCGTGGAGCCGAGCCCCACCGGCTTGTCGAGCACGATCCAGCCGGACACCGGTCGGCCCTTCGGCGTCTTGCCGCGCCGCGCCATCAGTCGTCGCTCCGGTCGGCGTCGCCGGCGCCGAGATCCCGCGCCACGTCCGGCGAGCGCAGGAGGCGGTCGATGCGGGCGTAGTTGTCGAAGCTCTCGTCGCGGCGGAAGCGCACCTCCGGCATGTATTTCATCTGTCGGAGCAGCGGCGACAGCTGTCCGCGAAAGAAGCGCGCGTGGCGGTTCAGCGCCTCCACCGTCGGCTCCATGTCGGGCCGCCCGAAGGCGGTGACGAAGGCGGTCGCGATCTTCAGGTCCGGCGACATGCGCACTTCCGACACCGAGATCACGGCGTTGCTGAGCAGCGCGTCGTCGATCGCGTGCCGCGCGAGCACCGCCGACAGGCCGTGGCGGACGTTCTCGCCGACGGACAGCTGGCGCTGCGAGGGGCCTTTCGGCTGGTGCTTGGGTCTGGCCATGGATTTCGATCGTTCGTGACGCGACGGCCCGGCTCCGGCGCACCGAAGAACCCTGCCCGCGTCTGCGTGGGACGCGACCCCGGCGCCTTGGCCGGGGCCGCTCGTTCGGCCTTTATCGGACGGTCCGCCTCAAAGCGACCGCGCCACGTGCTCGACGCGGAAGCACTCGATGACGTCGCCGACGCGCATGTCCTCGTAGCGCTCGAAGGCCATGCCGCACTCCTGGCCGCCCGGCACCTCCGCGACCTCGTCCTTGAAGCGCTTCAGCGTCTTCAGCGTCCCCTCGTGGATGACAACGCCGTCGCGGATCAGGCGCACGCCCGCGCCGCGCTCGACCTTGCCCTCGGTGACGCGGCAGCCCGCGACCTTGCCGGTCTTGGTGATATTGAACACCTCCAGGATCTGCGCGTTGCCGATGAAGGTCTCGCGCCGCTCCGGCGAGAGCAGGCCCGACATCGCGCCCTTCACGTCGTCCACGAGGTCGTAGATGATGTTGTAGTAGCGGATCTCGATGCCGTTCTGCTCGGCGGACTGGCGCGCCTGCGCGTTGGCGCGCACGTTGAAGCCGATGATCGCGGCGTCCACCGTCGCGGCGAGCTGCACGTCCGATTCGGTGATCGCGCCGGCGCCCGAATGGACGATGCGCGCCTTGACCTCCTCGGTGCCGAGCCGGTCGAGCGCCACCTGAATGGCCTCAACCGAGCCCTGCACGTCGCCCTTGATGACGAGCGGGAACTCCTTCAGCCCGGTGGTCTGGAGCTGGCTCATCATCTGCTCCAG
>CAXUCL010000260.1:0-1212 GCA_964249395.1 uncultured Rhizobiaceae bacterium | reverse complement strand
GTGCTTCTCGGGGGGGTGGGGGGGGCGTTATACCGATAGCGCGCGCGCCCGCGCCTCGGCGGCGACCACCCCGAAGCGGTCGCCGGCGCCGGGCGTGCCCGACAGGCCGAGCACCTCGACAGGCATGGAGGGCGGCGCGGATTTGAGCTGCGCCCCGCGGTCGTCGACGATGGCGCGCACGCGGCCCCACATGTCGCCGGCGACCACGATGTCGCCGCCCTTCAGCGTGCCGGACTGGACGAGGATGGTCGCGACCGGGCCGCGGCCGCGGTCGAGCTGCGCCTCGATCACCACGCCCTCGGCCGTGCGGTCCGGGTCGGCCCGCAGATCGAGGAGCTCGGCCTGCAGCCCGATGGCGTCGATCAGCTCGTCGATGCCGTCGCCGGTTTTCGCCGACACCTCGACGTCGAGCACCTCGCCGCCCATCGATTCGACGAACACCTCGTGCTGCAGGAGCTGCGAGCGGACCTTGGTCGGGTCGGCCGCCGGCCGGTCGATCTTGTTGATCGCGACGATGATCGGCACGCCGGCCGCCTTCGCGTGGGCGATCGACTCCACCGTCTGCGGCATGACGGAATCGTCCGCCGCCACCACCAGCACCGCGATGTCGGTGGCCTGCGCGCCGCGGGCGCGCATCGCCGTGAACGCCTCGTGGCCGGGCGTGTCGATGAAGGTGATCTGCCGGTCGCCGCTCACGATCTGGTAGGCGCCGATGTGCTGCGTGATGCCGCCGGCCTCGCCCGACACGACGTTGGTCTTGCGGATCGCGTCGAGCAGCGAGGTCTTGCCGTGGTCGACGTGGCCCATGATGGTCACCACGGGCGGGCGCCCCACCAGCTTGTCGGCGTCGTCGGCGACGTTGAAGATGCCCTCCTCGATGTCGCTTGCCGCGACGCGCCGGGCCGTGTGGCCGAACTCGGCCGTGATCAGCTCGGCGAGGTCGCCGTCGATCACGTCGCCGGGTTTCATCATCTGCCCCTGCGCCATCAGGAACTTGACGATCTCCACCGCCCGCTCCGACATGCGGTTGGCGAGCTCCTGGATGGTGATGGTCTCGGGGATCACCACCTCGCGCGCGATCTTCTCGCGCGGCTGGTTCAGCTGCGAGCGCTTGAACTTCTCCTGGCGCCGCCGCATCGACGACAAGGAGCGGCCGCGCGCGCCGTCGTCGCTCGTCAGCGCCTTGTCGAGGGTCAGGCGACCGCCGCGGCG
>CAXUCL010000259.1:0-3180 GCA_964249395.1 uncultured Rhizobiaceae bacterium | reverse complement strand
CCAGGAAGCCGCGCCCGCCCCCGACGAGCGGCGCGGCTTCCTGGAATCGAAGCGCGGCGTCCGCTCCATGGACGAGGCGGTGGACTGGCTGCGGGTGCGCGGCATCGAGGACATCGAGTGCATCACGCCCGATCTCGCCGGCGTGCCGCGCGGCAAGATGATGCCCGCCAAGAAGTTCACCGGCGACACCTCGCTGGCGCTGCCCTCGGCCCTGTTCATGCACACGATCTCCGGCGAATACCCGGAGGAGACCGGCGGCTTCCGCTATTCGCCGAACGACGGCGACCTGAAGCTCGTGCCGGACCTTTCCACGCTGTGCGCCGTGCCCTGGGAGACCGACCCGACGGCGCAGGTGATCTGCGACCTCGTCGACACGCAGGGCACGGACGTCGGCTACACGCCGCGCAACGTCCTCAAACGCGTCCTGTCGCTCTACGAGGCCCGAGGCTGGCTGCCGATCGTCGCGCCCGAGATCGAGTTCTACCTCGTGTCGAAGAACGTCGACCCCGACTACCCGCTCGTGCCGCCGATCGGCCGCTCGGGGCGGCAGATCCAGTCGGGCCAGGCCTATTCCATCGGCGGCGTCAACGAGTTCGACGAGCTGATCGACGACATCTACCACTTCTCGGACGCGCAAGGGCTGGAGATCGATACGCTGATCCACGAGGACGGCGCGGCGCAGCTCGAGATCAACCTGCGCCACGGCCACCCGGTGGAGCTCGCCGACCAGGTGTTCATGTTCAAGCGCACGATCCGCGAAGCGGCGATGAACCAGAACATCTACGCGACGTTCATGGCCAAACCCATCCAGGGCCAGCCGGGCTCGGCCATGCACATCCACCAGTCGGTGGTGGAGATGGGAACGGGCCGAAACGTGTTCTCCGAGCCCGACGGCTCGGCGTCGCCGACCTTCCGCCACTTCATCGGCGGCATGCAGCGCTTCGTGCCGGCGGCGCTGGTGATGATGGCGCCTTACGTCAACTCCTACCGCCGCCTGACCTACGGCATGTCGGCGCCGACCAACACCGCCTGGGGCTTCGACAACCGCACCACCGCCTTTCGCGTGCCGACCTCCGACCCCGTCGCCCGGCGCGTCGAGAACCGCCTGCCCTCCTCCGACGCCAATCCGTACCTGGCGCTCGCCGCGTCGCTCGCCTGCGGCCTGCTCGGCATCATGAACGAGGTCGAGCCCGACCAGCCGACCGACCGGACCGCCAACGAGGACGGCGGCATCTCGCTGCCGCGCGGGCTTCTGGAGGCGGTGGCCGCCTTCGAGGCCGAGCCGGCCTTCGCCGAGGTGTTCTCGCCGGACTTCGTCGCGACCTACGCCGGCATCAAGCGCGGCGAGTTCGAGACCTTCATGCAGGTGATCTCGCCTTGGGAGCGCGAGTTCCTGCTCTTGCAGGTCTGACCGGCCTTGGCCGCCGCCGCTGCCTACCAGTCGCCGATCTCGCCGGGACGCTCCTGGTACGAGGACTCGGTCGAAACACGGCCGCGCTACCCGGCGCTCGACGGCGACCGCACCGTCGACGTCCTGGTGGTCGGCGGCGGCTATACCGGCCTGTCGGCGGCCGCGCACCTGGCCGCCCGCGGCGTTTCGGTCGCCGTGCTGGAAGCCCACCGCGTCGGCGACGGCGCGTCGGGGCGCAACGGCGGGCAGATGAACACCGGCCAGCGGCTGTGGCCGGAGGAGCTGGAGCCGGCGGTCGGCTTCGAGCGCGCCAAGGCGCTGTTCGACCTGGCCGAGGACGCCAAGGCCAACCTCCTGGAGTTCATGCAGGCGCACGGCATCGACGCCGACTATCGCGCCGGCCAGTTGTCGGTCGCGCACAAGCCCCGCTACGTCGACGACTACCGCCGCCACGCCGAGGTGCTCGGCGAGCGCTACAACTACCGCCACGTCCGCTTCATGGACCGGACCGAGACCGCCGAACGGCTCGGCTCGACCGCCTACCACGGCGGCATCCGCGACGGTGGCACCGGCCACGTTCACCCGCTGAAGCTGCTCGTCGGCCTGGGGGCGGCGGCCGCGAAGGCCGGCGCGCTGGTGTTCGAGGACTCGCCCGTCCTCGAGCTGAAGGCCGAGAACGGAGGCGTGTCGGCGCGCACGGCGCGCGGCACGGTGCGGGCCGAGCGTGGGCTCGTCGCCACCAACGCCCACGGCGGAACGCTGGAGCCGGAGGCGGCGCGCCACGTCATGCCGATCCGCTCGTTCATCGGCGCGACCGCGCCCTTGCCGGACCGCACCGACGTCCTGCCCGGCGGCGAGGCGGCAGACGACTCGCGCTTCGTGGTGCGCTACTTCCGGAAAAGCCGCGACAACCGCTTGCTGTTCGGCGGGCGCGAGGCCTACACATCGGCCGCCGGCGCGGCCGAGAAACAGATTCGCCGGCAGATCGCGGCGGTCTACCCGCAACTCGCCGCCGTGCCCCTGACGCACGCCTGGGGCGGCTCGGTCGGCATCACGGTGCAGCGCCTGCCGTATGTGCGCACCGTCGCTCCCGGCCTCACGGCGATCGGCGGTTATTCCGGGCACGGCGTGATGCTGGCGAACTTCGCCGGCCGGCTCTACGCCGAGCGCGTCACCGGCAACCGCGACCGGCTGCGGCTCCTGGAGGACCTGAAGATTTCCGCCTTTCCGGGCGGCCGTCGGTTTCGCGCGCCCGTCCTGTTCCTCGCCATGACGTGGTACGCGCTGCGCGACCGGTTCTGAGACGGACGCCGGCTCGCCGGAGCGTTCGGGGAGCGCGCGGTGCGGCCGCCGGCCGCGACGTTTCGCGCCCCAGCCACCGGAATGGCGGTTGAAGCGATCGCGGCGAAGCTGATACGGACGCGCGCATGGATTTGTCCGCCTCGATCCACCCGCGCGCGGGGCTGGTTTCCGCCGCCTTCGACGGAGACGCCCCCGGCGAGGCGCCCGAGGTCCCGCTCCGCCTGCGCCTGCGCGACGAGACGCGCGACCTGCACGCGGCGCTGGACGCCGGCTTCGAGCGGCTCGGCACCGCGGCGGACGCGGGCGACTACGCGCGCTTCCTTCTGGTAAGCGAGGCGGCGCACCGCCTGCTGGAGCCGCTCGTGGAGGCTAGCGGGCTTCCCGACCGCCTGCCGGCGCTTCGCGACGGCTCGCGCCGCGCCGCCGCGGCGGCCGACCTCGCCGCGCTCGGACTCGCGCCCTTGGCA
>CAXUCL010000258.1:0-3186 GCA_964249395.1 uncultured Rhizobiaceae bacterium | reverse complement strand
GCGTGGCGGACGTCGTGCAAGCCCACGCCGCGCCGCGCGGCGGCCTCGGCGATCGCCGGCACCGAGCCGAGGCGGACATGCAGGCCCGCGGCGACGTCCATGCCGGCCTCGATCGCCTCGACGACGTGCGGCACCCACGCGTCGGCGATGAAGCCGCCGGCGTTGGCCACGGCCACCACGAAGGTCTTCGCGCCCTTCGCGACGCCTTCGGCAACGTCCATGTCGGGCAGGCCCGTGTCGGCGCCGCAGCCGGGGAGGCGCACCTGGCCGACGCACCAGTCCGGCCGCCATTGGACGAGCCCGTGCCCGACCTTGGCCGCGAGTTGGTCCGGAACGTCGCCGAGAAACAGGAGATACGGCTGTTGCAGGTCGGCCATGGGTCCACCTTCCGCTCGGGGAACCGGGCGCTTCCGGTTCCCGGCGTTCGGCATAGCCAGGGCCGACGCCCGCGCGCAATGCCGCGCGCGGTCCGGTGCACGGCTTTCGGTTGTTCCGGAACCGCGATGCGCGGGCGCGGCGCCGTTGGACGGATGAACCGCGCGCGTCCACTTGCGAACCACGCGCCTCCCCTTGCGGGCGCGAGAGCCTGACCCTCGTTCCCGACGCACGCACCACCTTTCCCAGCTCGTCATCCCGGGCTTGACCCGGGACCCATGCCAAACCGCCCGAACCGCGGGTGCGGGGAATGGCGATCGCTTCCGAGTGACTATCGGTTCCGTTTTCGCCGCCAGCGGCATGGATCCCGGGTCAAGCCCGGGATGACGAGCGGCGAACGGAGAAGCGAACGGAAACCGAAGAACGGAGGAGCGAACGAAAACGGTGCTGCGTGGGGGCGGTCCCGCCCGGCGCGCGGCCTTCGCGTTTACTTGTCCGGCCGCACCAGCGCCGTTTCGGCCAGGTGCTCGGCGATGAACCAGACCTGCGGCTCGTTGGCGCGGATCACGTCGCTGACGAGGAGGTCGTTGGTGCCGTCGTCGCCAGACTCGTCCGCCGCGTCGGCGCCCTCGTGGCACTGGCGCAGAACGATCTCGTGGGCTTCGAGCAGGCGCGCGAGCTGCGTCGGCACGTCCTCGCGGCCCTTGGGCGGGCGCGGGATCTTGGTGAGCTCCACCACGTCGTGCGGCATGGCGATCGAGATGCCGCCGAGCGCCATGATCCGCTCGGCGATCGTGTCGACCAGCCCGGACTGCACCTTGTAGTGCTCGTCGAGCAGGAGGTGGAGCTGGTAGAAGGTGGCGCCCGACATCTGCCAGTGGTGCTTCTTGTACATGTCGCGCAGGCTCATCGTGTCGGCGAGGACCTGGTTCAGAATCGCGACGCTCTGCTTGCGGGCGTTGTCCTCGATCGCGAGCGGCAGCCGCTTCAAGGTGCCGAACGGTTGGATTTCCTTGTATTCGACGTTGTATTGCGGCTGCGCGACCGTGTCCGGCTTCTTCGCCATCGCTGGGAGCTCCTTTGCGTGCGTGAAGCAGGGGCAATGAGCGGAGGTCGCGCGCCGTTCCGTCGGTCCGCGAAGTCGAACGCTTTGCCGAACAACGGACGAACGGGCGGCGACGGGTGCTTCGGCCGCCCGCGTCGGGAGAAGGGCCGTCAGCGCACGAGCGACAGCGCCGGGCGGCCGACATGGGCCGGCAGCTCGATGTCGACGGCGAGCGTCGAGACGACGTCGCCGCGGTCCATCTTCACCGCCACCTTGTCGCGGTCGATCGCCAGGTGCTTGGCGATCACCGCCAGGATCTCCTCGCGCAGGATGCCGACGAGGTCGGCCGAGCCGATCTCGGCCCGCTCGTGCTGGAGGAGGACCTGCAGGCGCTCGCGCGCGGCGGGGGCGGACGAGGGCCGCCGCTGGAACAGGCTCAGCAACCGGCTCATGCCGCCCTCCGTCCGAAGAAGCGCCCGAACAGGCCGCGGCGGTCGCCGGGGATCGTCATCTCCACCGTTTCGCCCATCAGGCGGCGCGCCGCGTCGCGGTAGGCGCGCGCCGGGGCGCTGGCGTTGTCGGCGAGCGTCACCGGCGTGCCGAGGTTGGAAGCGCGCAGGACGTCGGTGGATTCCGGCACGATGCCGAGCAGCGGGATCGACAGGATCTCCAGCACGTCCTCCACCTTCAGCATGTCGCCGCGCTCGGCGCGAGCTGCGTCGAAGCGGGTGAGCAGCAGGTGCTTCTCCATCCGCTCGCCGCGCTCGGCCCGCGCGGTCTTGGCGTCGAGGAGGCCGATGATGCGGTCGGAGTCGCGCACGGAGGACACTTCCGGGTTGGTCACCACCACGGCGATGTCGGCGTGGCGCATGGCCAGCGTCGCGCCGCGCTCGATGCCGGCCGGCGAGTCGCACACCACGTAGTCGAAGCGCTCGCGCATCTCGTCCATCAGGCGGCCGACGCCTTCCGGCGTCAGGTTGTCCTTATCGCGGGTCTGCGACGCGGGCAGGAGCGACAGCGTGTCGATGCGCTTGTCGCGGATCAGCGCCTGCGCCAGCTTGGCGTCGCCCTGCACGACGTTGATGAGGTCGTAGACGACGCGCCGCTCGGCCCCCATCACGAGGTCGAGGTTGCGCAGACCGACGTCGAAGTCCACCACGCAGACGTTCTTGCCGGCCGCCGCGATGGCCGCCCCGAGCGCCGCCGTCGTGGTCGTCTTGCCGACGCCTCCCTTGCCGGACGTCACCACCACCACCTTCGCCATCACATGGCCTCCTTCGATCGGGCCGTCATGGCCCAGGGTTGTTCGGGTTGAAGCTTCGGCCGAGCGTGGCGCCCGGCAAAGTTTGGCGCTCAGCCGAGCGCCACGGTGCGCAGCATCTCGCCGTCGAGCCAGGCCTGCATCGGCCGGCCGCGCAAGGTCGGCTCCAGGTCCTCGGCGGTCTTGTAGAGCCCGTCGATGGCGATCAGCTCGGCCTCGAGCTTCTGGCAGAAGATGCGGGCCTTGCCGTTGCCGGCCGAGCCGGCGAGCGCCCGGCCGCGCAAGCTTCCGTAGATGTGAACGGAGCCGCCGGCGATCACCTCGGCGCCGGAGGACACCGAGCCGAGCACGGTGACGTCGCCCTCGGTGAACACGACCTGCTGGCCGGATCGCACGCTGGTCTCGATGATCAAGGAGGCCGGCGCCGGCGGCCCGGCTGGCGCGAAGACGGGCGGGGCGACGGCAGGCTCGGGCGCGAGCTTCGGCGCCGGAGCGGCCCCGAAGC
>CAXUCL010000257.1:2944-3217 GCA_964249395.1 uncultured Rhizobiaceae bacterium | reverse complement strand
GCTCTACACCGGCTTTTCCGCCGGCACCGAGCTGACGTTCCTCAAGAACACCAACCCCTATCTCCATTCGCGCTGGGACGAGGGGCGCGGCGTGTTCGCGGAAGGCGAGCCGAGCCAGCGCTATCCGGTGCCGTTCCTAGGCTACATGGAGGTCGCGCGGGTCAACGAAAGCCGCGCGACCGGGTTCGCCGTCGGCGACGTGATCGCCTCGACCTACGGCCACAAGACCGGCCACACCGCCGCCCCGTTCCACGACCTGCTGGTGAAGCTGCC
>CAXUCL010000257.1:0-2934 GCA_964249395.1 uncultured Rhizobiaceae bacterium | reverse complement strand
ATCCTCGGCATCTACGTCGCGCAGATGGGGCCGATCGCCGCCAACGGCCTCCTGCACGCCGACGCCGAGTTCGCCGGCGCGGACGTCCAGCGGCTCGGCCAGGGCGTTTCCGGCCGCCCGGTGCTGGTGATCGGCGGCGGCGTGGTCGGCCTCCTTACCGCGCTGTTCGCCGCGCGCGCCGGGGCGGCCGAGGTGGTGGTCGCCGACCCTTCCCCGTTCCGCCGCGCACGGATCGAGGCGTTGGGCTTCGCGGCGATGACGGAGGACGACGCCTGGAACCACGCCAAGGCGCGCTGGCACCACGGCGGCGCGGATCGCGGCGCGGACGTCGCGTTCCAGACCCGCAGCGACACCGCGAGCCTCCACGCCGCGCTCCGGGCTCTCCGCCCGCAGGGGACCGTGATCGACCTCGCCTTCTACCAGGGCGGCGCGGAACGCCTGCGGCTCGGCGAGGAGTTCCACCACAACGGGCTCGCCATCCGCTGCGCGCAGATCGGCCGCGTGCCGCGCGGGCTCGGTTTCGCGTGGAACAAACGGCGCCTGGCGCAGGAAACGGTCGGCCTTCTCCAGGCGCGCGGGTCCGACGTCGTTGACCATGTGATCACCCACGTCGTGCCTTTCGACGAGGCGCCCGCGTTCCTCGGCCACCTCGTCGCCGAGCGGCCGGACTTCCTGCAGGTCGTGTTCAAGGTCGGCGAATGACCGCCGCGCCCTTCGGCGGCGAGGCGGACCCGACGCGCATCCTCTTCGTCTTCGCCTGGCTGGTGGTGGGCGGCGAGGAGACCGAGGTGCGGCTCTTGGCCGAGCACCTCGACCCCGCCCGCTACCGCATCGACGTCGTCGCCTGCTTCCGCAAGGAAGGGATGCCGGAGCAGACGCACGCGCAGTTGCGGGCCGCGGGGGTCTCGGTCGACACGACGCCTTACACCCTATCCTTTGCCGACACGGTCGCCTACCTGGCGGGCAAGCTCGCCGGCTACGACCTCGTGGTGTCCTGCCAGAACGTCGCGGACATCTATCCCGCGCTGGAGCGGCTGCACCGCCGCCCGCCCTTGATCGAGCACGGCGGCCTCGTGTCGGAGGCGCTCGGCGGGCCGAAGCACTTCACCAGCCGCTATGTCGGCGTTTGCGACACGATTCGCGACGCCGCCGCCTCGCAGATGCCCGGCCGCGAGGCGCACGCGCTCGCCATTCCCTCCAGCGTCGACCTCGCCGCCTTCGACCCCGCCGCCCGCTTTCGCACCCGCCGCGCCCGCGGCATCGCGCCGGACGCGCCGGTGATCGGCTGGGTCGGGCGGCTCGACCCGAAGAAGCGCGTCGAGGACTTCGTCGACGCCGCCGCGCTGGTTCTCGCCGAGCGGCCGGACGCGCGGTTCCTGGTGATCGGCGGCCCGGACGCGTTTCTGCCGGACTACGCGACCGCGCTGAAGGCCCGCGCGGCGACGCTGAAGCTCGGCAACGCGCTGCGCTTCCTCGGCGACCGCGCCGACGTGCCGGCTCTCCTGGCCGCGCTCGACGTCTTCGCCTGGCTGTCGCGCGGCGAAGGCATGCCGCACGTGATCGCGGAGGCCGGCGCCGCCTCGCTGCCGGTGGTCGCGACCCCCGACAACGGCGCGCTGGAGCAGATCGAAAACGGCGTCAGCGGCCTGTTCGTGCCGCACGAGAGCCCGCCCGCCGTCGCCGCGGCGGTCCTGTCGCTGCTCGCCGACCGGCCACGCGCCCGGCGTCTCGGCGTGGCGCTGCGCGCCAAGGTGGAGCGCGACTACGCGACGCCCGTGGTCGCCGCGGCCTGGGCGACGCTGATCGACGAGGTGGTGGCCGAGGCGCGTCGCCCGCCGCACCGCCCCGCGCTGTTCCGCTCGTTCTTTCAGGGCGGCTTCGAGTGCTCGACGCACCGCCGAGTGAAGGACAAGGAGCGGCTCGACATGATCGCCGCGAGCTACCACGACCGCTTCGCGGCGGACGACTACCGGCAGCTCCGCGCGCACGGCATCGCCACGGTGCGCGACGGGCTGCGCTGGCACCTGCTCGAGCCGGAGCCCGGCCGTTTCGACTGGTGGAGCCTCGAAGCGCAGCTCGCCGCGGCACGGGCGACGGGAGCTCAAGTCGTCTGGGACCTCCTCCATTACGGCTGGCCGGACGACATCGACATCTGGCGCCCCGAGTTCGTCGAGCGCTTCGCGCGTTTTGCGGCCGAAGCCGCCCGCCATGTCGGCGCGCGAACGGACGGCGCGCCGTTCTACGTGCCGGTGAACGAGATCTCCTTCTTCGCCTGGGGCGGCGGCGACGTCGGCTACCTCAACCCGTTCGGGAACGGGCGCGGGCACGAGTTGAAGGTGCAGCTCGCGAGAGCGTCGATCGCGGCGATGGAGGCGATCCTCTCCGTCGACCCGCGCGCGCGCTTCGTCCACGCCGAGCCGGCGATCAACGTCGTCTGCGACCCCGGCCGGCCGCACGAGGCAGCGGCCGCCGAGGGACACCGGCAGGCGCAGTTCCAGGCCTTCGACATGATCGCCGGCCGTGCCTGGCCGCAGATCGGCGGCCGGGAGGCGCTGCTCGACGTCGTCGGGGTGAACTACTACTTCAACAACCAGTGGATCCACGGCGGGCCGCCGATCGACCTCGGCCATCCGCTCCACAAGCCGTTCCGCACGATCCTCGCCGAAACCCACGCCCGCTACGGCCGCCCGGTTCTCGTGGCGGAAACCGGCACGGAAGGCGAGCGCCGAGCCGCCTGGCTGGACTATGTCGGCGCCGAGGTGCGAGCCGCGATGCGCGCGGGCGTGCCCGTCGAGGGCATCTGCCTGTATCCGGTGCTCGACCATCCGGGCTGGGACGACGGCCGCTACTGCCCGAACGGCCTCCTGCGCTTCGCCGCCGACGCCGCCAACCGCGACGCCGTCGAGGCCTGCCACCAGAGGTTGACCGAGGACG
>CAXUCL010000256.1:0-3231 GCA_964249395.1 uncultured Rhizobiaceae bacterium | reverse complement strand
CTGGCTTTGGCGCGATACGCACGATCAGGTTGGCATGGCCGTGCACACCCGCGCCGGGGAACCGGCGAAGCGCATTCTGGTGCAGGGGCGCAAAGGGTCGCGCGCGCCGCTGCGACTCGCGCCGCCGCTCGTGCTGCGCGACGCCGACCGACGGCCGCTGCCGATCGAGGCGGCAGTCGCGGCCGGCACTGCGAGGCTCGATCTCGGCTTTGGCTGAATGCGGCGTCGCGACCGGGCGCGATGGCGCGAAGGGCGGAGCGCTCCTAGATAACGTGTCCCGTCCGGTGCCCGGCCGGCCGAACTGGAGCCTGCCTCGCGTGGCGTTTTCGCTGAAATCCCTGCTTCCGAAACGCTTTCGCCGGGAGGGAGCGGTGGTGCCGGTGGTGCGCCTCCAGGGGGCGATCGTCGCGCAGTCCGCACCGTTCCGGCCGTCGCTGTCGCTGTCGGGCGTGTCGGCGGTGCTCGACAAGGCGTTCGGGATGAAGGACGCGCCGGCCGTCGCGGTGGTGGTGAACTCGCCGGGCGGTTCCCCGGTGCAGTCGCGCCTCATCCACAAGCGCATCCGCGACCTCGCGGCCGAGAAGAAGAAGCGGGTTCTGGTCTTCGTCGAGGACGTCGCGGCGTCCGGCGGCTACATGATCGCCTGCGCCGGCGACGAGATCATCGTCGATCCGTCCTCGATCGTCGGCTCCATCGGCGTCGTATCAGGCGGCTTCGGCTTCGTCGACGCGATCGAGAAGCTCGGGGTCGAGCGCCGCGTCCACACTAGCGGGCAGCGCAAGGCGGTGCTCGACCCGTTCCGGCCGGAGAACCCGGAGGACGTCGCCCACCTCCTCGAGCTGCAGGCCGAGGTCCACCGGACGTTCATCGACCTCGTCAAGGAGCGTCGCGGTGCGCGCTTGTCCGACGAGCCGACGCTGTTCTCCGGCTTGTTCTGGGCCGGCACGCGGGGCGTCGCGCTCGGCCTCGCCGACGAGATCGGCGACCTGCGGGGCGTCCTCAAGAGCCGGTATGGCGACACGGTCCGCACGCCGCTCATTCAGGCGAACCGCGGTCTCCTGGGACGCCGTTCGGCCGGCGGCGCGGCGGCAAGCGTCGGCGCCGGGCTGGCCGGCGGCCTGGTTGCGGCCGCGGAGGAGCGGCTGCTCTGGACGCGCTACGGATTGTGAGCGGTCCGCCGCCTTTACGCCAGGGTCGTCGGCAAGCATAATCGGCGACGGTTCCTTCATGGTCGAACTCATGCCGCAGCTCATCTTCTTCGGCCTCGTCGGCGCGGCGGCCCTGCTCGGCTTCAAGCAGCTGAAGATCGAGGCGAAGCGCTCGGCCGACCGGACGCGGCGCACCGAGATGGAAGCGCGCACCGGCAGCCAGGGCACGTTGGTGCGCGGCGAGGACGGCGTCTACCGCCTGCAGAAGGACTGAGGGCTCGGCCGGGGACGGCGCGTTGCTTGACGGCGGTCGCGTCGCCGTGGCAGGCGGCGCCGAGCCGTTCCATCCGAAAGCTCCGAGCCCGATGACCGACCTGCCGGCCGCGCTGGACCCGACGCGGTCCTTCCAGGGCCTGATCCTGACGCTCCACCGCTATTGGGCTGAGCACGGCTGCGCGATCCTGCAACCCTACGACATGGAGGTCGGCGCCGGCACCTTCCATCCGGCGACGACGCTGCGGGCGCTGGGACCGAGACCCTGGCGGGCGGCCTACGTGCAACCGTCGCGGCGCCCGAAGGACGGGCGCTACGGCGAGAATCCGAACCGCCTGCAGCACTACTACCAGTATCAGGTGATCCTGAAGCCGAACCCGCCGGACCTGCAGGAGCTGTATCTCGGCTCGCTCCAGGCGATCGGCATCGACATGGCCCTGCACGACGTGCGCTTCGTCGAGGACGATTGGGAGTCGCCGACGCTCGGGGCCTGGGGCCTCGGCTGGGAATGCTGGTGCGACGGCATGGAAGTGTCGCAGTTCACCTACTTCCAGCAGGTCTGCGGCATCGAATGCGCGCCGGTGTCCGGCGAGCTCACCTACGGGCTCGAGCGGCTGGCGATGTACGTGCAGAACGTCGACAGCGTCTACGACCTGAACTTCAACGGCGGCGAGGGAAACGGACAGATCACCTACCGCGACGTGTTCCTGCAGGCCGAGCAGGAATATTCGCGCTACAACTTCGAGCATGCCGACACCGCCATGCTGCTGCGCCATTTCGACGAGGCGGAGCGGGAGTGTGGGGCGCTGTTGCGGGCGGGCGAGGGGGACGCTGCTGGTGGCAGCCACCTCATGGCGCAACCGGCCTACGACCAGGCCATCAAGGCGAGCCACGCCTTCAACCTGCTCGACGCGCGCGGCGTCATTTCGGTGACGGAGCGCCAAAGCTACATTTTGCGCGTCCGCACCCTATCCAAGGCCTGCGGCGAGGCGTTCCTGCGCACGGACGCGGGTGGGCTGGCGGCTTGACGTCACTTCACCTCTACGACTGATTCGCCGGTCTCGATGGTGTGGACGATCTCCGGGAGCGCCGGCTGCAAAGCTCGCCAAAGCGCGGCCTTCGTCGTGTTCCCGAAGCGGACCCAGACGATCGGCGGCTTGGGCCCGCCCCGCGAGGACAGGTCGAGAAAGTCCGCGTCCTTGGTGATCAGTACGGCCGCGCGTCCCAAAGCGCTTCGCCACACGTCCGCATCGGCGGCCGCACCGAGACCGATACGGTTGACGCGTTCGGCGACATGGCCAGCCTCGATCAAACGGTCAGCGAGGGTCGGCGGCAACTGTGCATCGATCAGAAAGCGCATCCCTACGCGGCTCGAGCCCTACGCGGCTCGAACGATCCGGTGATCCACAGCTCGCGCGGCGTAGTTGAGCGCGGCCGTTATGTCCTCATCGCTCAGATAATCGAAATCCGCGAGGATTTGCGAGCGGCCAGCACCTTCCGCCAACATATCGAGAATGTCGGCGACGCGCATACGCGTCCCGCTTATGATCGGCCGTCCACCGCAGATTTTCGGGTCGAAGGTCACCCGGTTGTCCTGTTCGTCCATGGTCCCAAACCTCGTCGCGAAGCTGTCGCGCCATTGCAACGTGCGCGCCAGTCCCGGTCAATCATGCCGCCGGCGATTTCCTTCCCTCCGTTCTCCGCCATATCGCCTCGGAAGAAGCGGGCGCAAGAAACGGGGCAAGCCATGCGGTGGCAGGGGCGACGGCAGTCCAGCAACATCCAGGACGCGCGCGGCACGGGCGGTGGC
>CAXUCL010000255.1:0-3257 GCA_964249395.1 uncultured Rhizobiaceae bacterium | reverse complement strand
CCGTACATGTCGGCGGTGTCGAGGAAGGTGACGCCGAGATCGAGCGCGCGGTGGATCACGCCGATCGACTCGGCGTCGACCCCCTGGCCGTAGAACTCCGACATGCCCATGCAGCCGAGGCCGATGGCGGAAACCGCGAGGTCGGGTCCGAGGCGTCGGCTCTGCATGGCTGGTGTTCCTTGCCCGGTCCGTCGCCCGGCACCTAGCGCCGGGCGGCGCCGCGGCGAGACGGATCAGTTAAAGGTCGCGCCCTGCGGGATCATCAGCGGGCGCACCAGCCGTCGCCGCTCGCGCCGGGCGCTCGCCACCGGGATGCCGCGGGTGATCTGCTTCGTCGCGTCGATCGCGCCGACGCCGGAGAACGCCCGCCACGCCGTCCGCCCGCACCGGTCGAGCGTCGCGGTGAGCCCGAGCAGCGAGCGGCGGCGGAACGGCGGGAAGTGCAGCGCCTCCGTCGAAGCGACGGGCGAGAAGTCCGCCTCGCGCAGGAGGCGCAGCAACTGCCGCTTCGACCACGGGCGGCCGGAGCCGAAGGGCGTGTGGTCGAACCGCGTCCAGACGCCCCGCCGGTTCGGCACCACCGCGACGACGTGGCCGCCGGGGGCGAGCACGCGCCAGATCTCGGCCAGCAGCTCCGTCGGGCTTTCGGCGAACTCCAGCGCGTGGACGAGCAGCACGCGGTCGACGCTCGAATCGCCGAACGGCAGCTCCTCGATGTTCACGAGCGCGGTCTGCGGCGCGGCCCCGACCGGCCAGGGGATCGCCCCTTGCGCGCCGGGCATCAGGGCGATGGCGCGCTCGCTGTCGGCCCCGAAGCGCTCCAGGAACGGCACGGCGTAGCCGATGCCGAGGAGTCGCTCCTCGTGGATCGCGCTCCACAAGGGGCCGAGCGCGGCGGTGATCGCCCGCTCGGCGGCCTGGCCGAGGCGCGAGGCGTAGAACTCGCGCAGCTCCAGGATGTCGGCGTTCATGTTGAGGGCCAAGGGTCGGGTCATGGTTGGAAGCGTCCCGTCGTTTCCGTCATGCCGACCCTCCGAAGCTCCCCGTCCGGCGCCCGCGCGCTAGCTGGGCTCCTGTTCATCCTAGCAGGATACGCCATGCCGGAACCCATCGTTCGCCAGTTTCCCTGCCGGTCCGACAACTTCGGCGTTCTCGTCCACGACCCGGCGAGCGACAAGACCGTTTCGATCGACGCGCCGGAGGAGGCGCCGATCCGCGCCGCGCTGGAGCGGGACGGCTGGCGCCTCTCGCACATCCTCTCCACGCACCACCACGCCGACCATGTCGAGGCCAACCTGCCGCTGAAGGAGGCCTTCGGCGCGGAGATCGTCGGCCCGCTGAAGGAGCGCGAACGCATTCCCGGCCTCGACCGCGCGGTGTCCGGCGGCGACGGCTTCGTGATCGGCACCATGCGGGTCGCGGTGATCGACACGCCCGGCCATACGGCGGGCGAGGTGTCCTACCATTTCCCGGACGCGAGACTCCTGTTCGCGGCCGACGCGCTGTTCTCGCTCGGCTGCGGGCGGCTGTTCGAGGGCGACGCGGCCATGATGTGGGCATCCATGCGGCGGCTGCGCGAGCTGCCCGACGACACGATGCTCTATTGCGGCCACGAATACACGGCGACCAACGCGCGCTTCGCCGTCGACGTCGACCCCGGCAACACGACGCTGCGCAACCGCGTGGAGGAGGTGGAGAAGCGACGCCTCGCCCGCGAGCCGACGCTGCCCGTGCCGCTCGGCTCCGAGAAGCTCTGCAACCCGTTCCTGCGCGCCGACAACGCCGAACTCCAGGCCGCGCTCGGCATGACCGGCGTCGATCCGGTCGAGGTGTTCCGCGTCTTGCGCGAGAAGCGGAACGGCTATTGATGGCCACGGGCGAGGCGCGGGCGGTCATCGCGAAGCTCCGGCTCGAGCCGCACCCGGAGGGCGGCTGGTTTCGCGAAACGTTCCGCGACGCGGCGACCGACAGTGACGGGCGGTCGCGCTCCACGGCGATCCTTTACCTGCTCGATGCCGGAGAAACGTCGGAATGGCACCGGGTGACGGACGCGGCCGAGGTCTGGCACTGGCACGCCGGCGCGCCGCTGGTGATCACGGTGTCGCCGAACGGACACGACGCCGAGGCGCATCGCCTCGGGCCGGACTTCGGCTTGGGGCAGCGGCCGCAGCTCGCGGTGCCGGCGAACTGGTGGCAGACGGCGACGAGCCTCGGGTCTTGGACGCTGGTCGGCTGCACGGTCGCGCCGGGCTTCCGCTTCGAGAGCTTCGAGCTCGCCCCGCCCGACTGGCGGCCGATGCCGCGGCCGCCGGGGGATCGGCATCAGTCGCGACCGGATAATCTCAGACATTGAGTGGGACCACGCGGCATGCTTTCTGAGGTCGCCGGGTTCGACTGGGACGCGGGCAACTGGCCGAAATGCGGAAAGCACGGCTTGGCCAAGCGTGAGATCGAAGACTTGTTCGCTCGTCGGATCGAACTGTTCGACGACCTGGAGCACGGCGACGCCGAGACCCGTATCAAGGCGATCGGGCGCTCGGCCGACGAGCGTCACGTCTTCGTCGTTTTCACGCTGCGCGAACGAGATGGACGATTGCTGATCCGCCCGATCAGCGCGCGCCACATGCACCGGAAGGAGGTCGAGGCTTATGAGCAAGCCTAAGCTGCCAGTTCTGCGGTCCGACGAAGAGGCTGAAGAGTTCGTCGATCGGTTCAATCTCAACGACTTCGATCTGTCCGGGGCGAGGCCGTATCGCTTCGAGTTTTCAGCGGAACCTTACGGGTTCGAGGTCGTGCGGGACGGGGAAGGCGCCTATCGTGCGCAGTTCACGCATGCCGGCGAGGTCGTCTTCGCGACGGAAAGTTACAGCTCCCGAGCGGGGGCCGTCGAAGCGATCGAGATGATCAAGCAGAAGGGTCCGACCGCTGCGGTCGTGCATCTCGACCCGTTTGTTCCCGATCGGGGAATGAAGCTTCGTTGACGCGGGCCAACCGCCGGAACAGCGGCAGGGCGGCGAGAACGGCGCCGGCGGTGATCAGCAGGGCGGCGAGAAGGAGCGTCGGCGTTGCGGGCGCGTGGCCGGCGGCGACAAGGATCAACGTCGACAGGAGCGGCGCGCCGTAGCTGGCGGCGCCGTAGCCCTCGTCTGCCGCTACTATCCGGCCCGAGGCCGGGTCGATCAGGCGCACTCCGCCCGAGCCGAGCGCAGCGGCGAGCCGGCTCCCGTCAGGCGAGAAGGCGAGATGGGGGACAGCGT
>CAXUCL010000254.1:0-3272 GCA_964249395.1 uncultured Rhizobiaceae bacterium | reverse complement strand
GGCGCCGGCCTGGCCGGCACCGCCCGTCTGATGCAGGGGCGCCGCGCGCGGCGCGCCGCCGCCTGACCGCCTCAGTCGCGCGCGATCGCCGTGTGGACCAGCCGCCCGTCGGCGTCGAGGACGATCTCGAAATATCGGTAGCTGTCGCCGCGGGGCGGGAAGCCGAGGTCGTAGCTCAGCCGGCCGCCCCCTTCGCCGTTCGGGACCCCGAGCAGCGCGACGATCTCGGCCCGCGTCATGCCCGGGCGGAGGATCCGTCCGACGTCCGTCACCATGGCGCCGCGCGGATTGTCGTCGGCCGTCATGCCCCGGGCGTTCCGCCACCGCTCGCCGTCGAAGCGGCCCGTCGGTTCGCAGGCGCATGCGAGCAGCGCGAGGGCGACGAGCCCCGCGGCGCGCCGCACGGCCCGCGACGCTACTTGATCTCGGCCGCCGCTTCCGGCCCGTCGAGGATCACCGCCCGCCGCTCCTGGACTTTAAGCTCGTCCAGCGCCGGCATCGACATGATGTTGTAGCCGGCGTCGACGTAGTGGACCTCGCCGGTGACGCCGTTGGCCAGATCCGACAGGAGGTAGAGCACGGCGCCGCCGATCTCGTCGGTGGTGACGGTGCGGCGCAAGGGGGCGTTCCGGCGTTGGTAGTTCAGCATCAGCCGGGCGTCGGAGACCCCCGCTCCCGCCAGCGTGCGGACCGGCCCGGCCGAAACGGCGTTGACGCGCACGTTGCGCGGCCCGTAGTCGGCCGCCAGATACCGCACCGACGCCTCCAGCGCGGCTTTCGCGACGCCCATGACGTTGTAGTTCGGCATGACGCGCGTCGCCCCGCCGTAGGTCAGCGTCAGCACCGAGCCGCTGCCGTTCATCAGGTCGGCGGCGCGCCGGGTCACTTCCGTGAACGAGAAGCAGGAGATCAGCATGGTGCGCTGGAAGTTCTCGCGCGTCGTGTCGGCGTAGAGGCCCTTCAGCTCGTTCTTGTCGGAGAAGGCCAGCGCGTGGACGAGGAAGTCGAGCCGGCCCCAGCGCCGCCGCACCTCGGCGAAGGCGCGGTCGACGGAGGCGATGTCCTCCACGTCGCAATCGACGAGGAGCTCGGCGCCGATCTCGGCGGCGAGCGGCCGGACGCGCTTGCCGAAGGCGTCGCCCTGGTAGGTCAGGCCGATCTCCGCCCCTTGCGCGTGGAGCGCTTTCGCCGCCCCCCAGGCGATCGAGTTGTGGTTGGCGACGCCCATCACCAGGCCCCGCTTGCCCTGCATCAGGTCGCCCATGCGCGTTCCGTTTCCTCGTTCTCGTTCTCGTGCGGCCGCGCGGCGGCTCGTCAGGCGTCGAAGCGCTTGAACACCAGCGTGGCGTTGGTGCCGCCGAAGCCGAAGGAGTTCGACAGCGCGACGTCGATCCTCGCGTCGTCGATGCGCTCGCGCACGATCGGCACGCCCTCGAACTCCGGATCGAGGGTCTCGATGTGGGCGCTCTCGCCGATGAAGCCCGCCTGCATCATCAGGAGCGCGTAGATCGACTCCTGCACGCCCGCCGCGCCGAGCGAGTGGCCGGTGAGCGACTTCGTCGACTGGATGTGCGGCATGTCCGCCCCGAACACCGCGCGGATCGCGCCGATCTCCTTGGAGTCGCCGACCGGCGTCGAGGTGCCGTGCGTGTTGATGTAGTCGACCCGCTCGTTCACGGTGGCGAGCGCCTGGCGCATGCAGCGCGTCGCCCCCTCGCCGGACGGCGCCACCATGTCGTGCCCGTCCGAGGTCGCGCCGTAGCCGGCGATCTCGGCGTAGATCTTCGCCCCGCGCGCCTTCGCCCGCTCCAGCTCCTCCAGCACCAGGACGCCCGCGCCGCCGGCGATCACGAAGCCGTCGCGGCGCTCGTCGTAGGCGCGGCTCGCCACCGCCGGCGTGTCGTTGAAGTCCGAGCTCATCGCGCCCATCGCGTCGAACAGGTTCGACATGGTCCAGTCGAGGTCCTCGTGGCCGCCGGCGAACATCACGTCCTGCTTGCCCCATTGGATCATCTCGGCGGCGTTGCCGATGCAGTGCGCCGAGGTCGAGCAGGCCGACGAGATCGAGTAGTTGACGCCGTGGATCTTGAACCAGGTGGCGAGCGTGGCGGACGCCGTCGACGACATGGCTTTGGGCACCGCGAAGGGGCCGATGCGCTTCGGGCTGCCGTTCTTGCGGGTGATGTCGGCGGCCTCGATCAGGGTGCGCGTCGAGGGCCCGCCCGAGCCCATGATGATGCCGGTGCGCGCGTTGCCGGCGATGTCCCGCTCCTCCAGCCCGGAGTCTTCGATCGCCTGGCGCATCGCGACGTGGTTCCAGGCGCCGCCCTGGCTGAGGAAGCGCATGGCGCGCCGGTCCACCCGCTCGGCCGCGTCCAGCGTCGGCCGGCCCCAAACGCGGCACTTGAAGCCGTGCTCGGCGAAATCCGGGGAAAAGGTGATGCCGGAGCGCGCTTCGCGCAGCGATTGCGTCACGGCAACCGCGTCGTCGCCGATCGACGACACGATGCCCAGTCCGGTCACGACGACGCGCTTCATTGGCCTTGAACTCCGAATGCCGGGCCTGTTCCCGGCGAAAAGCGGCGGGGCGGGCGAGCGGTCGCGCTCAACCGCCCTCGGTCCCGTCGGCGTCGACGAACAGCCCGACGCGCAGGTCGCTCGCCCGGTAGATGACCTCGCCGTCGGCCTTCATCCAGCCTTGCGCGATGCCGAGCTTCAGGCGCGAGCGCATGACGCGCCGGAACTCGACGCCGTATTCCACGAGCTTCACCTCTGGCGTCACCTGGCCGGTGAACTTCACCTCGCCGACGCCGAGCGCCCGGCCGCGGCCCGGCTCGCCGAGCCAGCCGAGATAGAAGCCGGTGAGCTGCCACAAGGCGTCGAGCCCCAGGCACCCCGGCATCACCGGGTCGCCGGCGAAGTGGCAGCCGAAGAACCAGAGGTCCGGATGCACGTCGAACTCGGCCCGGATCGAACCGCGGCCGAACTCGCCGCCATCCGTGGTGACCTGCGTGATCCGGTCGAACATCAGCATCGGCGGCAGCGGCAGCTGCGCGTTGCCCGGCCCGAACAGCGTGCCACGGCCGCAGCTGAGGAGGTCGTCATGGTCGAAGCTGGTCTTCTGATGTGCCGCCATCGCCGTCTCGGGTCCAGCCGCTCCTCGGCCGATCGCGCGAGGCTCTAGCACGGGTCTCGCGCCAGGTGAACGGCTGTCGCAATTCGTCATGCTCAGGACGCCGCGCGCTTGCGCGGCCGGTGTTGGCGCCTTACCC
>CAXUCL010000253.1:0-3321 GCA_964249395.1 uncultured Rhizobiaceae bacterium | reverse complement strand
TCGCGGCGCGCGCGGCGGGCGCGAAGGGCAGGCGGTCGCCGCGCTTGGCCGCCTCGGCCTGGGTGCGCCAGGCGTCGCGGCGCTTCTCGTAGAAGGCGTTGCCGCCGGCGATCGCGACGTAGTGCATGTTGGTGTAGGGGAAGGAATAACCGGCGGTGTGGAAGAACATCGCCTTGTTGCCGACGCCTTCGTGCCGCGCCCCGCGCAGCACCTCGCGCGCGCTCGATCGCGCCAGCTTCTCTCCCTTGCCCATCTTCTTCGACAGGACGCCGGGGGCGAACTGCTTCTTCTGCCCGACCACGCCGCAGACGCTTTTGGGATACTTGCCCGAGTCCTTGCGGTTCATCACCACCGTTCCGACGGCGATCATGCCCTCGCGGCTCGACCGGTTCGATTCGAAATACATCGCCCGCGCCAGGCAGTCCTCGGCGGTCAGGCGCTTCGTCCGCCCGCAGCCCGTCAGCGCAACCAGCAGCGCGAGACCGGCGAGAAGCAGAACGCGTCGGGGAGAATGGGAACGCAACGCCGGCTGGCCCCCGGATCGACATGAACCTGCGCCGAGCTTTGCGCCGAACGGCTTAAGGCTTCGTCACCGGACGGAGCGGCCACATCTGGACAGCACGCCCCCGGGACGCTCGCCGTCGCCGGCCTGGGCACCGTCGGCCCTGCCTCATGTCGGTCGAAACGACGGCCGTGACGGAAAAGTCCGGGACGCGCCGCGCGCCTCCGCGACCCCCTCACCAGAGCCAGCCGACCGCCTTCCCGCGCGCCGCCTGCTCGGCCGCCTCGTAGCCGGCGTCGGCGTAGCGCATGACGCCGAGCGCCGTGTCATTGGTGAGCGCCAGCGACAGCCGTTCTGTCGCCGCCTTTGTCCCGTCCGCCACCACGGTGACGCCGGCGCTCGTCATGTAGCCGGCGTAGCCGCCGCCGCCCGAATGGATGGCGACGAGGTCGGCGGCGGAGGCGCACATCAGCATCGCGTCGAGGAGCGGCCAGTCGGCGATCGCGTCGGAGCCGTCCCGCATGTTCTCCGTCATGATGTTCGGATGCGCCATCGCCGCCGCGTCCAGGTGGTCGCGCGAGAAGGCGAGGGGGCCGGCGAGCTCGCCCCGGCCGACCAGGTCGTTCGCGGCCAGCGCCAGCGCCGTCCGCTCCCCGTGGCCGAGCCAGGCGATGCGCGCCGGCAGGCCCTCGAACGGCACGCGGTCCCGCGCGAGCCGCACCCAGTTCGTGACGACGCGGTTGTCGGGGAAGAGCTCAAGCACCAGGTCGTCGATGCGGTGGATGTCGCCCGCCTCGCCCGACAGCGCCATCCAGCGGAACGGGCCGATGCCTTCGGCGAACAGCGGCCGGAGATACGCTTCCGTGAACACGGGGATCGTGAAGGCGTCGGAAACGCCCGCGTCGCGCGCGTGGGTGCGGATCAGGTTGCCGTTGTCGAACGCCACCGCGCCGCGGTCCCGCATGTCGAGCATGGCTTGGACGTGGGTCGCGATCGAGGCGCGACCCGCCGCCATCAGCCGGGCGTCGTCGACGCCGCGCAGCGCGCGCGCCTCATCAAGGCTCATGCCCACCGGCACGTAGCCGTAGACGAGGTCGTGCGCGGCGGTCTGGTCGGTGACGACGTCCGGCACGATGCCCCGCCGCACGATCTCCGGATAAACCGCCGCCGCGTTGCCGATCAGCCCGACGGACACGGGCAGGCCCGCGTGCCGCGCTTGGCCGATGAGGCCGAGCGCCTCGTCGAGGTCGTCCACGACGTGATCGAGGAAGCCGACCGCCTGGCGCAGCTCGGCGCGGGCCCGCTCGACCTCGACGCACAGGATCGCCGCGCCCGCCATGGTGCCGGCCAGCGGCTGCGCGCCGCCCATGCCGCCCAAGCCGGCGGTCAGGACGAAGCGCCCTTCGAGTGAGCCGCCGAAGTGCCGCTCGGCGATGCGCATGAAGATCTCGTAGGTGCCCTGCAGGACGCCCTGGCTGCCGATATACTGCCAGGCGCCGGCGGTGAGGCCACCCCAGCAGATCAGCCCGCGGCGCTCCAGGTCGTAGAACGTCTCCGCCGTCGCCCAGCGGCCGACGATGTTGCAGTTCGCCATCACCACGAGCGGCGCCTTGGCGTGCGTCCGCAGGAGGCCGATCGGCTTGCCGGACTGGACCACCAGCGTCTGGTCCTCGTCCATCGCCGTGAGGGTTTCGACGATTCTAGCGTGCGCGTCCCAGTTGCGCGCCGCCTTGCCGAGCGCGGCGTAGACCACGAGGTTGTCCGGGTCCTCGCCCACCGACAGGACGTTCTCCAGGAGCCGCAGCAGCGCCTCCTGCCGCCAGCCCTTGGCGCGCAGCTTCGGCCCGCCGGGCACGGGAAAGCGTGGGTGCCGGCCGCTCACGCGCGGCCCTCCAGCGCGTAGCGGGCGATCTCGATGCCCATCGCCGCCTCGACGGGCGGGTAGACGCTCAGGTCGAGCACGCCGGCGCCGAGCGGGATGAGGGTTTTGGGCACGTGCAGCACCAGGACCTCCAGGCCGACGGCGAGCTGCCCGACGCTGAGCGGCTCGCCGGCCGGCGACAGCGTCGTCACCACGTCCGGGAAGGTCGCGAGACGCCGGCCGTCCGGGTCGTCCACGGCCATGTATTCGTTCATCACGTGGAGGGTGCGGGCGTCGGCGCCCGTGCCCACTGTCACCGTGCCGATGTCGAAGGCTTGGCTGGTGTAGCGCACGTCGAAGGCGGTGATCGCGCCGGCTGCCAGGATCGCGCCGCCGGTGGCGCGGCAGATCGCGTCCACCACGGCCGCGCCGCCGGCGCCTTCTGCCGCCAGGATCGCCTCGCCCAGCGCCAGCGCCAGAGAAATGCCGCCGAGCGCGGCGTTCTCCCGAACGTAGGACGCGGAAACCGGCGCGCGGGCCGAGGCGATGAAGCCGCCCGCCATGTCGGCGGCGGTGCGAAGGATCGGCGAGACCTTGGCGGTCGCGCCGCGCGCGACGAGCTCGAGGTAGCGGTTCTGCGAACGGTTGCCGCCCGCGGCGGTCTGAATGGTCTCGGCGGGCGAGCCGGCGAGGCCGATCGAGCCCATGTCGCCGGTCGGGTGGGCGCGCACGTCCCCCACCGCGTCCACCACGCCCACGCCGAGCGAGGCCGCCGGCAGCCAGCCGTTCAGCGTCGAGGAGCGGCCGTTCTGCCCGACCATGAACCCGGCGATCGGCTTGCCCAGCGCGTCCTGCAGGAGTTGCGCCGCCCTCACGTAGTCCTCGGGCCGCATCTCCCAGGCCGTGGTGCCGGCCGGGGCGCCGATGGCGGCGGCCGTCGCGACGATCGCGTTCGGGT
>CAXUCL010000252.1:2993-3321 GCA_964249395.1 uncultured Rhizobiaceae bacterium | reverse complement strand
GGCGATCGCCTCACGCGTCGCCCGATTGACGATCAGCCGCTCCAGCGCGTCCGCGATTGCGGGCACATCGCCCGGCTCGACGAGCAGGCCGTTGTCGTCGTCGCGCAGGCAATCGACCACACCCACCGAGCGCCCGGCGACGGTGGCGAGACGGTCGGCGGCGTCCATCGGCGAACTCCTTTGATTCCGTCCTGGAATCGATTATGTTGGCGGAGTGGACGCCGGCCTCGCGCCGCCGCCCTTTCGCTAGAAGAAGAACAAGTGGACCCCGCGCGTCGCGTGCCCCCCCCGCCCGGGGGTTTTTTAATACACCCTGGTGGGGAAAGGT
>CAXUCL010000252.1:0-2962 GCA_964249395.1 uncultured Rhizobiaceae bacterium | reverse complement strand
CTTCCAGCGTGATGCTGAAGGGTATCAAGCCCATCGTCATCACTCCGTTCGAGGGCGAGGCCGTCGCCGCGGCCGGGGTGGCCCATACTCCCCGGTCGCACCTGCTGGCCCAGGCGCGTGCTGCTTCCGCCCTCGAAACCGATGATCGTTTCTCGCGTGCCGTGCTTGTTCTAGCCTTGCCTCGCGGCGCGCCGCTTGGCTGTCGGCGGGAAATGCCTTATCTTGGCGGAGTGGGTGCCGGCCTCGCGGCCGACACCCCTTTGCTACGAGAAGAACGAGACCCGGAGAGAAGCTCGCCAGCCGCTCCGGGTCTTTTCAATCTCGAGCGTGATGCTGAGTGGCAACAACCACATAACCATCACCTCCGTTCGAGGGCGAGGCCGTCGCCGCGGCCGGGGTGGCCCATCCTCCCCGGCAACGACCGCTGGCTCGGCCGCCGTGCTGCTTTCGCCCTCGAAACCGCCGATCGTGCGTCTAGCCCTGCACCCTTGCGCTTGCCTAGCCGCGCGCAAACGTGCTGAACGGCGGGCGATCCGATCGTCGAGCCCGTCCGCCGCCCATGCCCGTTGAACGCTACAACCCGCGCGAAGCCGAGCCGCACTGGCAGCGAGCCTGGGAGGAGGCGCGCTTGTTCGAGGCGCGGGGCGACGGCGCGGCCGAGCCCTACTACGTGCTGGAGATGTTCCCCTACCCGTCGGGGCGCATCCACATGGGTCACGTGCGCAACTACACGCTCGGCGACGTGGTGGCCCGCTTCAAGCGCGCCCGCGGCTTCGACGTCCTGCATCCGATGGGCTGGGACGCCTTCGGCCTGCCGGCCGAGAACGCCGCCATGCAGAACAAGGTGTCGCCGCGCGACTGGACCCACCAGAACATCGCCGCCATGCGGCGACAGCTGAAATCCATGGGACTGTCGCTCGACTGGTCGCGCGAGTTCGCCACCTGCGACCCCAACTATTACGCCCAGCAGCAGCGCCTGTTCCTCGACATGCTGGCGCGCGGCCTCGCCTACCGCCGCAGCGCGAAGGTGAACTGGGACCCGGTGGACGGAACGGTGCTCGCCAACGAGCAGGTGATCGACGGGCGCGGCTGGCGCTCCGGCGCGCCCGTGGAACAGCGCGACCTGACGCAATGGTTCTTCCGCATCACCGCCTACGCCGAAGACCTGATCGACGCTCTGGACCACCAGCTGCCCGACTGGCCGGACAAGGTGCGCCTGATGCAGCGCAACTGGATCGGCCGCTCCGAAGGGCTGCGGTTCGAGTTCGGCGTGAAGGACGCGCCGCCGGGCTTCGAGCGCCTGGCCGTCTTCACCACGCGCCCCGACACGATGTGGGGACCGACCTTCGCGGCGGTCGCCGCCGACCATCCGCTCGCCAAGGCGCTCGCCGAGCGCGACCCGGCGCTCGAAGCCTTCCGCGAGGAATGCCGGCGCGTCGGCACCAGCCAGGCCGCCATCGACACCGCCGAGAAGCTCGGCTTCGACACCGGCTTGCGTGTCACGCATCCGGCCGACCCGGCCTGGGAGCTGCCGCTGTTCGTCGCGAACTTCGTGCTCATGGACTACGGCACCGGCGCGGTGATCGGCTGCCCGGCGCACGACCAGCGCGACCTCGACTTCGCCCGCAAATACGGCCTGCCCGTTCTCGACGTCTTCGTGCCGGAGGACACCGGGACGCGCGTCGGCGACACCGCCTTCGTGCCGCCGAAATCGACGCGCGTGCGCTACGTGCGCTGGGCCGGGGCGCCGGGCACGGTGCAAACGTGCGAGCAGGCGATGGAGCGCTCGCTCGACCGGTTCGTCGCGGACGGCTGGGGCCGGCGCGAGGTGAACTTCCGCTTGCGCGACTGGGGCCTGTCGCGCCAGCGCTATTGGGGCTGCCCGATCCCGGTGCTCCACTGCGAGGCGTGCGGCGTCGTGCCGGAAGCGCGCGAGAACCTCCCCGTCCGGCTGCCCGACGACGTCGACTTCGACGCGCCCGGCAACCCGCTCGACCGGCACCCGACCTGGAAGCACGCCGCCTGCCCCGCCTGCAACGGACCGGCCCGGCGCGAAACCGACACGATGGACACGTTCGTCGACTCGTCCTGGTACTTCGCGCGTTTCACCGCCCCGCGCGCTTCGGAGCCCACCGTGCCGGCGGTGGCCGACCGCTGGCTTCCCGTCGACCAGTATATCGGCGGCGTCGAGCACGCGATCCTGCACCTCCTCTACGCCCGCTTCTTCGTGCGGGCGATGCGCGACACCGGGCACCTCGGCATCGACGAGCCGTTCCGCGGCCTGTTCACGCAAGGCATGGTGGTGCACGAGACCTACCGGCAGCTGAACGGCGACTGGGTCGAGCCGGCCGACGTGCGCGTCCTCGGCGAGGGCGCCAACCGCCGTGCGGTGCGCTTGTCGGACGACTCGGCTGTCGCGATCGGCCCGATCGAGAAGATGTCGAAGTCGAAGCGGAACGTCGTCGACCCGGACGACATCATCGCGTCCTACGGGGCCGACACGGCGCGCTGGTTCGTTCTGTCCGACTCGCCGCCCGACCGCGACGTGATCTGGACGGAAAGCGGCGTCGAAGGGGCGCACCGCTTCGTGCAGCGCCTGTGGCGGCTGGTGGCGGAAACCGCCGAACGCCTGTCCGGGGACCGCCCGGAAGCGGACGGGTCGCCGCCCGCGACGCCGCGAAACCCTTCAGCGGCCGCGGTCGCCCTGCGCCGCGCCGCGCACCGAACCGCGCAGGGCGTCACCGACGACATCGAGCGCCTCGCCTTCAACAAGGCGGTGGCGCGGCTCTACGAACTGGTGAACGCGCTCGCCGCGGCCTTGACGCTTGAAGCGCCGGGCTCCGACCCGTCGCTGAACGCGGCCGCGCGCGAGGCCCTGTCGATCCTCGTGCGGCTGGTCGCGCCGATGATGCCGCACCTGGCCGAGTCCTGCTGGCAGGCGCTCGGCGAGCCGGGCCTGTGC
>CAXUCL010000251.1:0-3323 GCA_964249395.1 uncultured Rhizobiaceae bacterium | reverse complement strand
TTCCGGGCGATGGCGCGGCGCCGTCCTGCGCCCGCGCGACGAGCGGTCCTGCGAGCGCGAACAGGAGCGCGACGGGGAAAAGCGTCGCTCCGGCGCCCGTGCCTCGCTGCACCGTCCACCGGCGGCAAAGGTTCGGCATCAACAACTCCTTGGCGACTGACGAGCCGTCCCCCAACGGCCTATGCGGTCCGGGCCCGGCTTCTAGGCCATAGGTGACTGGAAAACTCAAGTTTGCCGCGCGTCGTTCCCGCCGAAAATCCAGCCTGGTTTGCCGCCTGGCTAGGTGCCCCACCGCCGGGCGCGATCGGCACGAGATTGCGGGCGAACTCGCGCGTACACGCTTCCCACGAGAAGCGCTCGGCAAAGCGTCGGCACGCCCCGCGGTCGAGCGCCAAGGCGTCCAGCGCCGCACGCCGCAGGTCCGCGTCGAGCCGCCCGACGTCGCCCGCCCCTCCGAGGATGTCGCCGGGGCCGGGAACCGGAAACGCCGCCACCGGCGTGCCGCAGGCCAGCGCCTCCAACACCACGAGCCCGAACGTTTCGAAGCGCGACGGCAGCACGAACACGTCGCTTGCGGCGAAGTGCCGGGCCAGGTCGTCGCCGTGCCGGTAGCCCGTGAAATGGACGGCCGGCCATTTCGCCCGGTATTCGGCGAGCTGCGGCCCGTCGCCGACCACCAGCTTGGTGCCGGGCAGGTCGAGCCGGAAGAAGGCCTCGAGGTTCTTCTCGCGGGCCACGCGCCCGACATAGGCGAACACCGGCCGCGGCAGGCAAAGGAAATCCGGATCGAAGCCGGGCGCCTCGCGCCACGGGCGGAAGGCCGCCGTGTCCACCGCCCGGCCCCAGCGCCGGATGTGCCGGAAACCGAGGCCGCGCATCTGCCGCTCCAGGCTGTCGGTCTGCACCATGAAGCCGGCGCCGGCGTCGTGGAACCAGCGCTGCATCCGGTAGACGTGCCGGGCCCGCACGCCGAGCCGTGCCTCGAAATACTCGCCGAACCGCGTGTGGAACGAGGTGGTGAAGCGCACGGCGCGCCGGACGCACCAGGCCCGCGCGGCCAGCCCGATCGGCCCTTCCACCGGGATGTGGATCGCGTCCGGACCGAACCGTTCGATCATCGCCCCCAGACCGAAGGGTAGCGCCAGGCGCACTTCCGGGTAGCTCGGCGCGGGCAGGGTGCGCCGGAAACGGTGCGGCGCGATCACCTCCACCGCGTGGCCCATCGCTTCCAGGTGACGCGCCGTCACGGCGAACACGCGCGCCACGCCGTTCACCTGCGGCGCGAAGGCGTCCGTCGCGATCAGGATCCGCAAGGGGCCGGGCTTCCCGTCGCCGCGCTGGCCGCGCTGGCGCGCGTTGCACCGGCCGCGCCGGCGCGCGTTGCAATCGTGAGGCGCATGGTCGTAAAGCCTTTCGACAAGCGGCGCGGCACGGTTTCGCGTTCTAGCGCAAGGGTGCTAGCACAGGAACCGCCACGAGCGGCGCGCGGGGGGCGCAAGAACACGGTCATGCGAATCATCGTTCTCGGCGGCGACGGCTTCTGCGGCTGGCCGACCTCGCTTCACCTGTCCGCGGCCGGCCACGAGGTGACGATCGTCGACAACCTGGTGCGCCGGCGCACCGACGAGGAGCTCGGCGCTTCCAGCCTGACGCCGATCCGGTCCATCGAGGAACGGCTCGCGGCCTGGCGCGAGCGCAACGCGCCGCCGTCGATCGATTTCGCCGCCATCGACGTCGCGAAGGACTACGACGCGCTGGAAATGCTGTTCCGCGCCGTGCGGCCCGACGCCATCGTCCACTTCGCCGAGCAGCGCGCCGCGCCCTATTCGATGAAGTCGCCGCGCCACAAGCGCTACACGGTGGACAACAACGTCAACAGCACCAGCGCCGTGCTCTGCGCCATGGTGGAAGCCTGCCCCGACGCGCACCTCGTGCATCTCGGCACGATGGGCGTCTACGGCTACGGCAAGACGAAGGGCATGCCGATCCCGGAAGGCTACATCGACGCGACGCTGCGCTCAGGGGGCGTGTCGGCCGACGTCGAGATCCTCTACCCGGCCGATCCGGGTTCGATCTACCACATGACCAAGACGCTGGATCAGCTGTTGTTCTTCTACTACGCCAAGAACGACGGGCTGCGGATCACCGACCTGCACCAGGGCATCGTTTGGGGCACCGCCACGCCCGAAACCGAGCTCGACGAGCGCCTCGTCAACCGCTTTGACTACGACGGCGACTACGGCACCGTCTTGAACCGCTTCCTGATGCAGGCGGCGATCGGCCATCCGCTCACGGTCCACGGCTCGGGCGGCCAGACGCGCGCCTTCATCCATATCCGCGACACGGTTCGCTGCGTCGAGAAGGCCGCGACGACGCCCCCGCAGCGCGGCGACCGGGTGCGGATCATCAACCAGATGACCGAGACCCACCGCGTGCGCGACCTCGCCGCGATGATCTCCGGCATGACCGGCGTGCCAGTCGAATACCAGGCCAACCCGCGCAAGGAGGCGTCCGAGAACGACCTCGTGGTCGCCAACGACACGCTGCTCAAGCTCGGCCTGCAGCCGACCCGGCTGTCGGACGGACTGATGACGGAGGTGGTGGAGGTGGCGCGCCGCTTCGCCGACCGCTGCGACCGCTCCAAGATCGTGTCGCAGAGCCGCTGGGTCCGCCCGATCGCCGCGGAGTAGGCCTCACCAGGCCGCGTCGCAGCCGCCGGGGTGGCCCGGCAGCCAGTTCAAACGCGCTCGACGCCGCCCGGCGGTCCGGACGGCGTCAAGATCCTTGTATAAAGCGGCAATGACGTCCGGCGGGGTCGAAGCCTAGACCAAACCGTCCTTCTTGGCCTGCTCCTTGGCGGTGTCCGTCGCTGCGGCGACGACGCTCGACACCTTCTCGGCCAGGGTTCCGCCCTCGCCCGTCGGCTTCAACCCCTGGCGGTCGGCCTCGGCGCTCGCGGCCTTGTAGCTCTCCGCCGCCACGTCCTTGACGCTGTCGACCGCGTCGCGGCCGTAGGCCATGGCCTGGTCGCGCAGCTGGTCGCGGGCGTCGCCGAGATACTCGTCCTCGACGCGGGTGGAGGGGAGCGACGCGCCGATGGCGGCGCCGACCGCGACCGCGATAGCGCCGATCACCAGCGGCTCTTCCTGCAGCGTGTCGAGGATGGTTCGCCGCGCTTGGCCGCCCATCCGGTAGGCGCCCCGACCGGCGGAGCGGGCGCTCCGTCCGGCCGCGGTTATCGCGTCCGCCGTGTCGTGCCCGTAGGCCCGGGCCGCGCTCGCGGTGCCGGACGCGGCAGAGCCGACGCCTCCCGCGGCACCCGA
>CAXUCL010000250.1:0-3361 GCA_964249395.1 uncultured Rhizobiaceae bacterium | reverse complement strand
CTACCGCGTCGCCGCCGCGGCGCCGCGGTAGTCCAGCAGAGCGTTGGCGAGCGCCCGGGGGCCGGCGCTCGCGGCCTCCGGCGAGCACGGCGCCGGGCGCGCCAGTTCGGCGTGCAGCGCCTCGAAGCGGTGGCCGCCCGTCCGGCCGACCTCGGCGAGGATCGCGTCGCGGGCCCGATGGATGGCGATCGGGTCGACGTCCGCGGCGATCAGCCGGGCGATGTCGGACTCGCTCGGCAGGGTCAGCATCTGCGCCCGGAACGCCGGTTCGAGCGTCTCGTCGCCAGCACCAGCGACGAGCGCCTCGCCGATCGCGGGGTCGAGCCGGGCTTCGTTTCCCGTCGCGGCGCTCCGCGCGGCCGCGACCAGGGCTTCGCCGAGGATGTCGGACAGAGCCCGCCAGCGGTTGAACAGGTTCGGGTCCAGCCGCGCGAGCGCCAGGCGATCCGTCGCGCTCTGCGCGTGGTCGAGCTTTACCGGCGCGGAGAAGTCGCGCAGGATCGACACCAACGGCTGCTCCGGCAGGTTCTCGAAGACGACGCGCTGGTCGAGTTCGCGCAGGTGGATCACGTCGCCCTCGATGCCGCCACGGACGGTGGAAACCGCCATGTCGCGGCCGTTGGCGCCGACGAGGCCGAACCGCACCGGAATGTGGAAGGGCTCGTCGGCCTCGTCGGTGCCGCGCGATTGCGCGAAGTCGAGCGTCAGTCGCCGCTCGGCCGAGTCCCAGCGCTCGCGGACGCGCAGGATCGGCGTGCCAGCCTTCTCGTACCAGCGCATGAACTGCGACAAGTCCTCGGCGGAGGCGTCCTCGAAGCAGCGCACGAAGTCCTCGACCGTGGCGGCCTCGCCGTCGTGGCGCTCGAAGTAGAGGTCCATCCCGGCGCGAAAGCGCGTCTCGCCCAGGATCGTGGCGATCATCCGCACCAGCTCGGCGCCCTTGTCGTAGATGGTCGAGGTGTAGAAGTTCGAGATCTCGCGATATTCGCGCGGGCGCACGGGGTGGCGCAGCGGCCCCTGGTCCTCCGGGAACTGGTGGGCCTTGAGGCCGCGCACGGAGGCGATCCGCTTGACTGGCCGCGAGCGCTCGTCGGCGGTGAACTCCTGGTCGCGGTAGACCGTCAGCCCCTCCTTCAACGAAAGCTGGAACCAGTCGCGGCAGGTGATGCGGTTGCCGGTCCAGTTGTGGAAATACTCGTGCGCGATCACCGTTTCGACGCCCGCGTAATCGCCGTCGGTCGCGGTTTCGGGGTCGAGCAGCACGTATTTGTGGTTGAAGACGTTGAGGCCCTTGTTCTCCATCGCCCCCATGTTGAAGTCCGGGATTGCCGCGATGTTGAAGACGTCGAGGTCGTATGCGAGCCCGAAGCGGCGCTCGTCCCAGCGCATCGAGCGCTTGAGCGCGTCCATCGCGTAGGCCGCGCCGGCCGCCCTGCCCTTCTCCGTATAGATGCCGAGCGTCACCTCGCGCCCGTCGCTGGTGCGGAAGCGATCGGCGAGCCGCTCCAGGTCGCCGGCGACCAGGGCGAACAGGTAGGACGGCTTCGGGAACGGGTCGTCCCAGACCGCGTAATGCCGCCCGTTCCCGAGGTCGCCGCTCTCCACCAGGTTGCCGTTCGACAGCAGCACCGGCGCCACGTCGCGATCGGCCTCGATCCGCACCCGGTAGGTGGCCAGCACGTCGGGCCGGTCGAGGAAGTAGGTGATGCGCCGGAACCCTTCCGCCTCGCATTGCGTGCACCAGACGCCGTTGGAGCGGTAGAGCCCCATCAGCTTGGTGTTCCCGGCCGGCTTCAGGGTCGTCGTGACGCCAAGAACGAACTGCGCCGGCGGGTCGCGCAGCGTCAGGCCGTTCCCATCGATCTCGACCCGTGCCGGATCGACGTTTCGGCCGTCCACCGCGACCCGATCCGGCGCGATCTCGTCGCCGGCGAGGCGCAGCGGCTCGGACGGATCGACGCCCGGCCGCCGCTCGAGATGCGTCTCGGTCTCGACCTCGGTCCGCTCGGCGTGGAGGCGGAACACCATGGCGACGCGCCGCACGGCGTAAGGGGTTGGCCGGTAGTCCGCGAGCCGGACGGTGTGGGCGTTGTCGGTGCGCTGCATCGGGGGTCTTTCGATCGGCTTCTCGCGCCTCGATAGACCCGCGCGCCGTTCCTTCGCAAACCCGCCGTCGCCGAGCGTGACGAAAGGACGGTGCGGGCGTCGCGCCTTGCGCGGTCGCGGGGGGACGCCTATTGCCGCACCGCTGCCCCGCGAAAGCGGGCCGCAGTCCCGCCGACCAACGAAGGCCGGCGCGGCCGCCTCGCGCGGCCCGCCTCGCGCGACGAACGATGACCGCTTCCCGACCGGACGACCGCGCCGTTGATCCGATCCGCGGCATCCTCTTGAAGATCGTGTCCGTCCTCGTGTTCGTCGGGATGCAGACCTCGATCAAGCTCGCAGGAGACGGCGTTCCGGCCGGCGAAATCGTGTTCTTCCGCTCGTTCTTCGCGCTCGTCCCGGTGGTGATCTACCTCGCCTGGCTCGGGGACCTCGCGACCGCCCTGCGCACCGACGATCCCGTCGGTCACGTCTGGCGCGGGCTCATCGGCACGACCTCGATGGGGTTCGGCTTCTTCGCCCTGACGCGGCTGCCCTATCCGGAATGGATCACGCTGTCCTACGGCGCGCCGCTCCTGACGGTGGTGTTCGCGGCGGTCTTCCTGCGGGAGCGCGTGCGCCTCCACCGCTGGTCGGCGGTGCTGGTCGGCCTCCTCGGCATCGCGGTGGTGTCGCTGCCGAACCTCACGATTCTCTCGACCGGCGTCGACGACTATCAGAGCATCGGCATCCTCGCCTCGCTCGCGTCGGCCGCGATGTCGGCGGTGGCGATGATCCAGATCCGGCGCCTGACGCGCACCGAGAAGACGGCGACGATCGTGGTCTACTTCAGCCTGACGTCGAGCGCGATCGCCCTCCTGACGCTGCCGTTCGGCTGGGTCTGGCCGAGCCCGGCGCAGGCGGGCTTCCTGATGCTCGCCGGCATCTGCGGCGGCGTCGGGCAGCTGCTTCTCACCGCCTGCTACCGCTATGCCGACGCCTCGACCATCGCACCGTTCGAATACACCTCGCTCCTGATCGCGGTCGCGATCAGCTACCTTCTGTTCGATGAGGTCGTCGCGGCGACGACGCTGGTCGGCGGACTGATCGTCGTCGGCGCCGGGGTCTACATCATCGTGCGCGAACGCCGGCTCGGCATCGAGCGGCGGCGCGCGCGCCGTTCGACGCCGCCCGCGGGATGAGCGTCCCGCGCCCGCGGCGCGGCTCCAGGGCTGCAGCTGCCGCAGGCTCAGTTGACGCTCGCGGCGGGCGGCGCGTC
>CAXUCL010000249.1:0-3421 GCA_964249395.1 uncultured Rhizobiaceae bacterium | reverse complement strand
CGCTCGGCCGACTCGCCGCCGCCGAGCGCCCGGATCCGCCACAGCGCGTCGCGGCGGCGAGGGAGCGACGGGCCGTGCCCGAGCAACGCGAGCCGGCCGTTCGGCTTCGCGCCATGCCAGCGGGCGGCGAGGTGGTCGAGGACTACCGCAACGTTTCCCTGTCCCTGCGCGCCCACCCGGCCGCCTTCCTGCGCTCAGGGTTCCGACGCCGGGGAATGATCACCTGCGCCGAGGCGATGGCCGCGCGGGACCGCGGATGGGTCGCCGTCGCGGGGCTCGTTCTCGTTCGGCAGCGTCCCGGCTCGGCCAAGGGCGTGATGTTCGTCACGATCGAGGACGAGACCGGCATCGCCAACCTGGTGCTTTGGACCAAGACCTTCGAGAGCAACCGCCGCACCGTGCTCGGCGCGAGCATGCTGGGCGTCGGCGGCCGCATCCAGCGCGAGGGCGAGGTCGTCCACCTCGTCGCGCACACGATGACCGACCTGTCGGGGGAACTGGCGAGCGTCGGGCGGAGGGAGGAACGGGAGGGAACGTGGAACACCGAGCCGGACGGCACAGCGGCGTCGCGGCAAGGAGCGAAAATCCGCGACGTCGCCATCCCCGATGTCGCCCTCGACGCCATCCGCGTGCGGACGCGGGACTTCCGTTAGTCGCCCGTTCCCCGTCCGTCGTTCCAGCGGTGGCGGTTTCCCGGCCAACCCGCGCGACGCGGCGAGGTCGACGGATGCGGCCGTGCGTCACGACCTAAGGTGCCGGCACCGCAACGACTTCAAGTCCGAGGCCGCTCTCGAAGAGCCCGCAGGAGCGGACGCTGCCGGCGAGCCCCGTCACTTCTTCGGCTTCGGCGGCGTGGCGAGCGTGCCCTTCTGGCTCGGCTGCGAGGCGTTCGGCTTGGGCGGCTGCACCTTCTTCGGCTTGCCCTTGCTTTCCTTCATGGTGGTCTCCCGAGGTCTGCCGCATCTGGTGGCTGCCGACGATGTGTCGTTCGCGCCTCGGACAGTGTGCCCGGCGCCGACGGCACGTCAATCGCGTTTCGCGCGTGTCAGCTTGAGGGCGGCGCCATGCTCCCGTAGAGCGCTTCGATCTCCTCGCGCGAGAAATGGGCGTCGTCGGTTTCGACGCTGCAGGCGGACCGCACCTCGGTCTTGTCTTCCATCAGGAACCGCACCGCTTCCGCGAGCGTCGCGAAACGCCTGAATTGGAGGCCTCGCCGGCTGCCGGCGCCGCGCGACCAGAAGACGTCCGCCGCGAGCGACAGGTCGACTCCGCTCATCGCGGCCGCGCTCCGGAATCGTCGTTCCCGTTGGCGGGGCCAGGGGCCGCCCCGCGCCGAACGGCGATCAAGCCGTCGCCGAACCTGTCGCCGGGCCGGATCGACGCCAGGGCGGCTTCGGCGGCGTCCTCGGCCAGCTTGCGGTGATGCGCCAGGATCGGATGCTTCGGATCCTTGGGCGCATCCCCCGACGAGCGGTTGAGCACCGCGGCAATGCTTCGCGCCGTCCGCTCCTGGAGGGAAACCGGCGTCATGCCGCCGACGCCGCCGCGGCGACCGGCTTGCGGTCGACGCGAACGGCCGCGTCGAGCGCCGCGCCGTCGACGGCGAACACCTGCTCGGGTCCCGGCGAGCCGATCGCCGGCACGTGAAACAACGTCGCCACCCGGCGATACGCCAGAAACGAAGGGCCGCGAACCTCGTCCTCGTCGATCACGACGCGGTAGGTGCCGGCCGGACGCACGCCCGTCGCGTCGCCGATGGTGAACGCATGGTCGAACGTGACCGTGGTCTCGACGGAGCGATCCGGCACGGTGCCCGTCCTTATGCCAACTTGCCGGTCGGGCGAAACGGCACGAGCGGCCCGACCGACGAGAGATCGTCGCGCAGGTCCGGCGCCATCGTTTCGCCGATCGCGCGGGACCGGTGCGCGCGCTCGCGCAACTGGCGATCGCTCCAGCCTTGGACCCATTCGCGCTGCATCGACGAGCCCTGGGCGAAGCTGCAGGACGACGTCGAGGCTTCGTTCATGAAAGCCTGCGATCCCTGCATGAAGGGGGTCAAGGTCATAGCGCGGTTCCTTTGTGCGTCGACAGGGCAATGGGGGCTGCGCCGGGCGTCAGGTCTTCGGCTGCGAGCCGGGCGGCCTCGGCGCTTTCCAGAACCAGGGCGGCGCGCCGTTGGAACACGCCCATGCCGCGCGATGTCAGGTTCGCGGCCGGCTTGCCGACGTCGCCGGCGCGGTCGCGCAGCGGATACTTGTTCCAGTAGGGCATGAGCTTGGGTTCCGATCGCTCGAGGCATGTATGGGTTTGGGCGCCGACAGGATCGACGTCGGCAGGTGGCTGCTCCGGTTGCGGCGGAGATCGAGAACTGCCCGAGAAGCCGAGCGGTCCTGGCGCGGCCGGCGAGAGGATGCGCCGAAGGCCGCGGCGAAAACCGGGGTGGCCGCCGACGCACGGTGCGGCCGCGGCGCAATGAGCACGCCGCCGTCCCGGTTCGTTGCTGGATGTCGAAAGCGTCTGGTCGGTCGGACAGACGGCCGCGTCACGCCGATGCGTGGGAAGTCCGACACCGTTCTAGCTAGGAAAAGTGGCGGTGGAACCGATCCGTTCCGGGCGGTCGGAGTTTATTTAGCCGGCTCGCCGCCGCCGCGGTGCTTCTCGTGGAGCAGAACGCCGGCCCCGCGCTTTCGGTGGCCTCGCACGGATATCTGATGCAGAACGGGCGGATCGTCACCTCCGGCGCGACCGCGGACCCGAACACCATGTCGCCCATGCGCGAGCTCTTCCTCGGCGGCGGCGCCGCAACGGCATGACGTCCGAGGCGGTCCTGCGAACCCTTTTTCAAGCGGCGCTCGACGCTGCGATGCCGGCCGGTCGCTTCGCGGCCGACCGTCCCGAGCCGCCGGTCGGCCGCACGATCGTTCTCGGCGCCGGCAAGGCGGCGGCCAGCATGGCGGCGGCCTTCGAGGCCGCTTGGCTGCATTCCTGCGAAGGGCTGGTGGTGACGCGCTACGGCCACCGCGTCCCGACGCGCCGCGTCGAGGTGGTGGAAGCCGCCCATCCCGTTCCGGACGAAGCCGGCGTCGCCGCGGCGGAACGCATTCTCGCGCTGGCGAGAAGCGCGACCGCCGACGACCTCGTGGTGGTTCTCGTTTCGGGCGGCGCTTCGGCCCTGCTTTCGGTGCCGGCCGAGGGCGTGACGCTCGACGACAAGCGGCGCATCAACCAGGCGCTGCTGCGCTCCGGCGCGCCGATCCACCGGATCAACACGGTGCGCAAGGCGCTTTCGGCGATCAAGGGCGGCCGCCTGGCGCTCGCCGCCGCGCCGGCCCGCCTGGTGACCTACGTCATTTCCGACGTGCCGGGCGACGATCCGGCCGTGCTCGGTTCCGGCCCCCCCGTTCCGGAGCCGCAAGCCCCG
>CAXUCL010000248.1:0-3455 GCA_964249395.1 uncultured Rhizobiaceae bacterium | reverse complement strand
ATCTCGGCGCTCGCCAACCTCGGCTATCCGCGCGAGCAGGCGGCGGGAGCGGTGGCCGCGGCGGCGAGGGAAGCGGGCGAGGCGGCGCAAGCCCCGACCCTGATCCGGCTCGCGCTGAAGGCGTTGAGTCGATAAGAGGAAGGTCGGCGAAACGCTCCGGTTTCCCCCGGTCGTTTCGTTCGGCGCCGTTGTCGTAAAGGAAAATCGAGATGGGGGCTTTCGGTTTCGTGCTTCCGGACGGCACGACGAACATTCCTGCCGAAGTTCGCGAGCGGCTCGGACTGGCGGGAGGATCGCGTCTGGAATGGACGGTGGAGGACGGCCAGGCGATCGTCCGACCGAGCCAGGAGAAAGGCCGAGCCGTGGAATTGGCCGGCATTCTCGGCAACCCGCTTGGCCGTCCCGTCAGCATCGAGGAAATGGATCAAGGCATCGCCGATCATCTCGGCGAGGATGATGCGCGTATCAGCCGTGAATGGCATGAAGGTCGCCGATGACGGGCCTCGACACGAACGTCCTTCTGCGTTTCCCTCTGAACGACGATGAAGCCCAAGCGTCGATCGCTCGACGGTTCATCGAAGCGCGATCGGCGAACGATCCAGCCTTCGTATCGCTGATCGTCCTCGTGGAGGCGATCTGGACGCTTCGTCGAGTTTACAAGCTCGCGGAAGCCGAAATAAGCTCGACCGTTTGCAAGCTTCTCGATGCGGACTCCTTCGTTTTCGAGGAGGCTGCGTTCGTCCACGGACTGTTCGAACGGAAACGGGACATTCGAGGCGACATCGCCGATCATCTGATCGCCTTTGCGGCCTCGAAGGCGGGTTGCACGACGGTGGTGACGTTCGATCGCCGCGCCGAGCGCTTCGTGCCAGGCATGACGCTCCTCGCATGAGCCAGACCGCCCGCCTCCTGACGCCGGAAAAGCGCGGCGAGGACGCAGCCGACGCCTCGATCCGGCCGCAGCGGCTCGACGACTTCGTGGGCCAGGCGGCCGCGCGCGCCAACCTGAAGGTGTTCGTGGAGGCGGCGAAGAACCGCGGCGAGGCGCTCGACCACACGCTGTTCGTCGGCCCGCCCGGCCTCGGCAAGACGACGCTGGCGCAGATCATGGCCAAGGAGCTCGGCGTCAACTTCCGTTCGACCTCCGGCCCGGTGATCGCGAAAGCCGGCGACCTCGCGGCGCTCCTGACGAACCTCGAAGAGCGCGACGTCCTGTTCATCGACGAGATCCACCGCCTGTCGCCCGCGGTGGAGGAGATCCTCTACCCCGCGATGGAGGACTTCCAGCTCGACCTCATCATCGGCGAGGGGCCGGCGGCGCGCTCGGTGAAGATCGACCTCGCGCGCTTCACGCTGGTCGCCGCGACGACGCGGCTCGGGCTGCTCACCACCCCCTTGCGCGACCGCTTCGGCATCCCGGTGCGGCTGAACTTCTACACGGTGGAGGAGCTCGAATCGATCGTCCGGCGCGGCGCACGCATCATGAGCTTCCCGCTCGCCGAGGACGGGGCGCGCGAGATCGCCCGGCGCGCCCGCGGCACGCCGCGCATCGCCGGCCGGCTGCTGCGCCGCGTGCGCGACTTCGCCGACGTGGCGAAGGTCGAGAGCGTCGACCGGCGGATCGCCGACGAGGCGCTGACGCGGCTGGAAGTGGACAGCCTCGGCCTCGACCAGCTCGACCGCCGCTACCTCGACCTCATCGCGCTGAACTTCGGCGGCGGGCCGGTCGGCATCGAGACGATCGCGGCGGCTCTGTCGGAGCCGCGCGACGCGATCGAGGACATCGTCGAGCCCTACCTCCTGCAGCAGGGCTTCCTGCAAAGGACGCCCCGCGGCCGGGTGCTGACGCCGCACGCCTTCCGCCATATCGGCCTCGCCGTGCCGAGCGGCTGGCAGGGCGCGCAGCAGAGCTTCCTCGCGGATGACGACTAACCGTCTCGCCGGGCGCTTGACGACGTTCGGCCACGCAACCGAGTTCCGCGTCTACTTCGAGGACACGGACTTCTCCGGCGTCGTCTACCACGCGCGCTACCTGCATTTCCTCGAGCGCGCCCGCACCGATTTCCTGCGGTTGAAGGGCATCGGTCATCGGGCGCTGATGGCCGGCGCCTTCGGGTCTGAGCCGATGGCCTTCGTCGTGCGGCGCATGCTGATCGATTTCCTGGCTCCCGCGCGGATCGACGACGTCGTCGCCGTCGAAACGCGCCCCGTGCTGCTCGGCGGCGCGCGGATCGTGCTCGACCAACGCCTGTGCCGCGACGAAACGACCCTCGTCACCGCCCGCGTCACCGTCGCGGTGGTCTCGCCGGAAGGCCGGCCGCGCCGCATGCCGGCCGCGGTCGCGGCCATCCTTGCGACGGACGACGGCGAGCGCGAACCGGCCGAACCCTCGAGCCGGTAACGAAGGCTTAACCTTAACCCTGCTTGAATGCGGCCGCCGGATTTGCCGCGGTTCGCGCCATTCTTTCGCTCCATTCGCGGACTGAAAGAGCAACGGGGTCATCGGCATATCCGTGAGAGTTGATGCGGACCGCCGCTGGGGCGACACGCTCCGGCAGCCGTTCGGAACGATGGTCCTCGTCCGCGCCGCAAGCTTGGCGCGCGGCCGAGGTTTCGAGGGGCTTCGAGAATGAACGAGATCGCGCAGGGCGCCTTGGCGGCTCCGGAAGCGTCGCATTCGCTGTGGGGCCTGTTTCTGCAGGCCGGCTTCGTCGTGAAGCTGGTGATGATCGGCCTGCTGCTCGCCTCCGTCTGGACCTGGGCGATCATTGTCGACAAGCTGATGCGCTTCGGGCGCTTCCGCCGACAGCTCAACAACTTCGAGAACAACTTCTGGAGCGGCCAGTCGCTGGAGGAGCTCTACCACACGCTGTCGGAGCGCAAGACCAGCGGCATGGGCGCCCTGTTCGTTGCGGCCATGCGCGAATGGAAGAAGAGCTTCGAGAAGGGCGCGCGCTCGCCGATGGGCCTGCAAACGCGCATCGACAAGGCGATGGACGTGACGCTCGCCCGCGAGATGGACGACCTGGAAAGCCGCCTCGGGTTCCTGGCGACCGTCGGCTCGGCCGCGCCCTTCGTCGGCCTGTTCGGCACGGTGATCGGCATCATGACCTCGTTCCAGGCGATCGCCGCGTCCAAGCAGACCAACCTCGCCGTGGTGGCGCCCGGCATCGCCGAGGCCCTGCTCGCCACCGCCATCGGCCTCGTCGCGGCGATCCCGGCCGTGATCGCCTACAACAAGCTGACGGCGGACGCCGGCAAGCTCGGCATGCGCCTCGAATCCTTCGCCGACGAGTTCTCCGCGATCCTGTCGCGGCAGATCGACGAGCGGACGGCGTCGGCCCGCTGACCGGTCCGCATCGAGCCAGGAGCGAGCGAGCATGGGCATGTCCACGGACGCGGCGGCGGCGGGTGGCGGGCGGCGGCGCGGCCGGCGGCGGCGCGGCAAGTCGCTG
>CAXUCL010000247.1:0-3473 GCA_964249395.1 uncultured Rhizobiaceae bacterium | reverse complement strand
GGGTTCGGACGACCCGGCCGCGACCCCGGCTCCGGGCGCCGCGTCCGGCGACGTCCCGAGCGTCCCGGCCCCGCGATGAGGTTCACAGGCTCGCCACCGATCGGCCCCGGGGCGAAACGCGCCGGCGCTGAAGCGCGACGCTCGTCCGGTTCGTCATCCCGGCCTCCCCGAGCTCATCGAGGGATCCGGGACTGACGGAAGGAACGGGATCGATCCGGTTCGCAAGTGCGCGGCGTCGCGGGGAAGGTGGCCCCGCCGTCCGTCAGCTCAGGTAGCCGAGCTGGGCGGCCACGGCCACGGCGTGCGTGCGGTTCGAGGCGTTCAGCTTGCGCGTCGCGGCGGCGAGGTACTGCGACACCGTGTGCTCCGACAACGACAGGATGATGCCGATCTCGGCCGACGTCTTGCCGAACATCGCGAGCTTCAGGCAATCGCGCTCGCGGCCCGTCAGCGGGTTGGCGCGGCGGTTCTCCTCCAGCCGGCAGGCGGCCAGGATGCCGAACACGCCGAAGCTCGCGAGCTGCAACTCCTTGATCTCTTGGGGCGACGGATCGAGCCGCTCGCCGTCCAGGCTGAGCGCCCCGGCGAAGCTCGTCAGCCCGTGCACCGGCACGAACACGCCGCCGCGGATCGAATGGGCGGCCAAAAGCCGCGCCGCCGGGTTCGGCTCGCCCGGCTCGTCGACGCCGTAGAGCAGGTCCGCGTCCCAAACGAACGGCGTCGGTCCGGCTTTCAGCGCCCGGATCACCGGCGAATGGCGCTGGAGGCCGAGCTTCTCGAAGCTCTTGCGGAAGGCGGGCTCCCAGTTGCCGACGAGCAGGGTCAGCTCGGCCCGCACGTCGTCGGCGGCGGGAATGGTGACGATCGCGTAGCGGCGATAGCCGTAGGCCGCGGCGATGGCGACGAGCGCCTCGTGCAGCGCGCCTTCGTCCCAGGGGGTCGGCATGGCTTCCAGGATCGCTGCCGCGGACATTCTCCATCCCGTCGTGCGGCGGCGTCGACCGCGGGCGCGAGGCCCGCTCCGCCCGGAACCCGTCCGCGAATCGCACCATAGCGCAAAGCCGCTCGCGGCGGATCGCTAAAATCCGGGTGATGTCGCCGCGGACCCGCCCGCGTCGGGCCTTGGGGGGAGGGGCGGGGGCAGGCCGGCTTGGGCGCCGCGGAACGCGACGGTTGCGCCGGCGCCCTCGGCGACGAGCCGCGGCGACGATCCGTTCGCGTCGAACACCTGCCACAGGTCGGCGAGCCGAGCGTAGAGCGGGACGTTGGCGATCGATCGCGTGAAGCGGCGGCGGGCGTCCGGTTCCGGCACGTCGTGGCCGCCTTCCGCAACGCGCCGCGCGATGCGCCGCAGCGCTTCCTCCGGCGTCGCAACGGCGAAGAACAGGAGGCGGACCGCGAACCCGGCGCGTTTTGCCCGTGCCACGGTCCGCAGGTGCGTGCGGCCGGCGAGCGTCGTTTCCAGCGAGAACGAGCGCCGGCCTCGTCCATTGCCGTCGATCAGGTCGTCGATCCGTTTGAGCGCCACCCGCGACGCCCGCACGGCTTCCCGGTCGTGCGCCAGCGGCGACAGGCCGCGCCTGATCTCGTCCACGTTCACGAAGCTCGTCTCCCCCGACAGCGCGGCGATGCGTCGGAAGGCGAAGGTGGTCCGGCCCGTGCCGTCCGGCCCGGCGATCAGCCAGAAAGTGGCAGGCGGCACGCATGCTCCCCATCTTGGCGCGTGGAACCCACTCATAGCACGGCGGTCGGCCCATCCCGTCATCCGCCGGCCCTGCCTCCCACGGACGCCCGAATGACCGACTTCTCCCCGCGCGAGATCGTTTCCGAGCTCGACCGCCACATCATCGGCCAGAACGACGCCAAGCGCGCGGTCGCCGTCGCGCTGCGCAACCGCTGGCGCCGTTTGCAGCTCGAAGGGGCGCTGCGCGAGGAGGTGATGCCGAAGAACATCCTGATGATCGGCCCGACCGGCGTCGGCAAGACCGAGATCTCGCGCCGCCTCGCCAAGCTCGCCGGGGCGCCGTTCATCAAGGTCGAGGCGACGAAGTTCACCGAGGTCGGCTATGTCGGCCGCGACGTCGAGCAGATCGTGCGCGACCTCGTGGAGATCGGCATCGGCCTGGTGCGCGAGCGGAAGCGGGAAGAGGTCAAGGCGAAAGCCCATCAGGGCGCCGAGGACCGGGTGCTCGACGCGCTCGTCGGCAAGACCGCTTCGCCGGCGACGCGCGACTCGTTCCGCCGAAAGCTGCGCGCCGGCGAGCTCGACGACAAGGAGATCGACGTCGACGTCGCCGACACCGCCAATCCGATGGGCGGCATGGAGATCCCCGGCATGCCAGGCGCCAACATCGGTGTCCTGAACCTGTCCGAGATGTTCGGCAAGGCGATGGGGGCGGGGCGCACCAAGCAGCGCCGCACCACGGTGCGCGAATCCTACGCGCTCCTGATCACGGAGGAGTCCGACAAGCTGCTCGACCAGGAGCAGGTGGTGGCGGAGGCGATCCGCGCCGTGGAGAACAACGGCATCGTGTTCCTGGACGAGATCGACAAGGTCGCCAACAAGGACGGCTTCGGCGGCGCGGGCGTCAGCCGCGAGGGCGTGCAGCGCGATCTCCTGCCGCTGGTGGAGGGCACTACGGTCGCCACCAAGCACGGGCCGGTGAAGACCGACCACGTCCTGTTCATCGCGAGCGGCGCGTTCCACGTCGCCAAGCCGTCCGACCTTCTCCCCGAGCTGCAGGGCCGCCTGCCGATCCGGGTGGAACTGAAGGCCCTGACGGTGGACGACTTCCGTCGCATCCTGACCGAGACCGAGGCGAGCCTCATCAAGCAGTACGTGGCGCTGATGGCGACCGAGAAGGTCGAGCTGGTCGTCGCCGACGACGCGATCGACGCGATCGCGGCGCTGGCGGTGGAGCTGAACGGCACGATCGAGAACATCGGCGCGCGGCGGCTGCAAACGGTGATGGAGCGCGTCCTCGACGAGATCTCGTTCGAGGCGCCGGACCGCGGCGGCGACCGGGTCGAGATCGACGCGGCCTACGTCCGCCGCGCGCTCGACGGCATCGCCGGCAACACGGACCTGTCGCGCTTCATCCTGTGAGGGCCGGCTCGACGGGCCGGGACGTTTCCGCCCCGTCGCCTTCGGCCCGAGCCGGCTGGCCTCCGGTCAGCCGGTTCCCCGCTTCGAGGCGCTTCGTTCCCAACTTTCGTCATCCCGGCCCCCGAGCCGGGATCCATGCCGCCGACGGTTGCCGACGTGCCGTTGTCGCGGGGAACGGGTCCGTCGTCGCCCGGTTCTGCGACATCCCGGCATGGATCCCGGGTCAAGCCCGGGATGACGAAGGTTGGGGTCGGGGATGACGAAGGCGGAGGTCGGGGAAGGCGAAGGCGTTCGCGTCAGTCGAGGCCCTACGCCGCCCGCCGGCGCGGCGGCGCGCTCGCCGGGCGCGCCACCGGCACGTCCAGCG
>CAXUCL010000246.1:0-3492 GCA_964249395.1 uncultured Rhizobiaceae bacterium | reverse complement strand
TCCTCCAGCAGGATCAGGCGATCCAACGGCAGCTCGCCGACGCTCACGGCCCCGCCGAAGCGGCCGGCGTCCCCCGCCGGAACGGCGAGCCAGAACGGGTCGCGACCGATCTCGACGCCGGCAAGGCCCAACGCGTTCGGCGGCGAGGCGACCAGCGCGCAATCGAGCAGGCCTGCCTCGACGTCGGCGAGCAGCGCGTCGGTCAGGCTTTCGCGGATCGCGAGGTCGAGGCGCGGATGGTCCCGCGCGAGGCTCGGCAGCAGGTGCGGCAGGAGGTAGGGCGCGACGGTGGCGATGAGGCCGAGCCGCAGCCGGCCGGACAGCGGCTCCGTTTCGGCGGCGTGCAGGGTTTCGAGCTCGCGGATTTCGAGAAGGATGGTGCGGACGCGCGGCAGCGTCGCCTCGCCTTCCGCCGTGAGCGCCGCACCGCTCGGCCGCCGCTCGAACAGCTGCGCGCCGACGGCCGCTTCCATCTGGGCGATCTGCGCCGATAAGGCCGGCTGGCTGACGTTGAGCAGCCGCGCCGCGCGGCCGAAATGCAGCGTCTCGGCGAGCGCCTGGAAGTAGCGGAGCTGGCGGATGGTGAGCATCGCGATCCGATAAACCGATCGATGGCCCGTGAAAATACGATTGGAGCTTATCGAAGGAATCTGCTGGAACGCGCGCAATAGATCAATCGGACAAGGAGGAACCTCATGACCGACAGACCGCGGCTCACCACCACGGCCGGCGCGCCGGTGTCGTCCAACCAGAACGCCAAGACCGTCGGCCCGAACGGTCCCGTGCTGCTGGAGGACTACCAGCTCATCGAGAAGCTGGCGCACCAGAACCGCGAGCGGGTGCCCGAGCGCGTCGTCCACGCCAAGGGCTGGGGCGCCTACGGCACGCTGACGGTCACCGAGGACGTCACGCGCTACTCGCGCGCCAAGCTGTTCTCCGCCGTCGGCAAGAAGACGGAGATGCTGGCGCGCTTCTCGACGGTGGCCGGCGAGCAGGGCGCGGCCGACGCCGAGCGCGACGTGCGCGGCTTCTCGATGAAGTTCTACACGGAAGAGGGCAACTGGGATCTGGTCGGCAACAACACGCCGGTGTTCTTCGTCGCCGACCCCTACAAGTTCCCGGACTTCATCCATACGCAGAAGCGCCATCCGCGCACGAACCTGCGCTCGGCCACCGCGATGTGGGACTTCTGGTCGCTCTGCCCGGAGTCGCTGCATCAGGTGACGATCCTGATGTCGGACCGCGGCATCCCGGTCGATCCGTCGCGCATGAACGGCTACGGCTCCCACACCTTCTCGCTGTGGAACGCGGCGGGCGAGCGGTTCTGGGTGAAGTTCCACTTCAAGACCCGCCAGGGTCACAAGACCTTCACCAACGACGAGGCCGAGAGCGTCATCGCCAAGTCGCGCGAGAGCTACCAGGAAGCGCTCTACGGCATGATCGACGAGGGCCGCTTCCCGGCATGGGACTTCTTCATCCAGGCGATGCCGGAGGAGGAGGCCGACGCGTTCGAGGCGAAGACCGGCTGGAGCGCCTTCGACCTGACGAAAGTCTGGCCGCACTCGCAGTATCCGCTGATCAAGGTCGGCACGATGGAGCTGAACCGCAACCCGGACAACTACTTCGCCGAGATCGAGCAGTCCGCCTTCAACCCCTCGAACGTCGTGCCCGGCATCGGCTTCTCGCCGGACAAGATGCTGCAGGGCCGCTTGTTCTCCTATCCGGACGCGCACCGCTACCGCATTGGCCCGCACTACGAGACGCTGCCGGTGAACAAGCCGCGCTCGCCGGTGAACCACTACAACCGCGACGGCTCGGCGCCGCTCGGCATCACGACCAACCCGGACGCCTACTACGAGCCGAACTCGTTCAACGGCCCGGTGGAGGACCCGAGCGTCGAGGAGCCGCCGCACCGCTACGCCGGCCAGGTCGGGCGCTACGAGTTCCGGGGGCAAGCGGACCACTACTCGCAGCCGCGCGCCCTGTTCGCGCTGTTCGATGAAGGGCAGCGGCAGCGCCTGTTCGCGACGATCGCCGGCGCGATGCAGGGCGTGCCGCAGTTCATCGTCGACCGGCAGCTCGCCCACTTCGACCAGGTCGATCCGGCCTATGGCGTGGGCGTGCGCCAGGCATTGAACGGGCAGGGCCGGGACGACGCGCAGGCGAGCCTGACCACGAGCCACGCGGTGGCGGCGGAGTAAGCGCGGCGCTGTTCAGAACCGATCGCGAGGGCCGGTAGCGATCCCGGCCCTTTGCCTTTTCCATCCGTCCGCGCCTATTAGTGTCGCTCCACGCTCGACGTTGGGTCGTCCCGATACCGGGCGCAATGGATTGAGGCGACATCCTATGGACTGGACGTTGAAGGACGCTGAAGCGCGCTTTTCCGATGTTGCGGAGGCCGCCCGCAACGGTGAGCCGCAACGCGTCGCTGCGGACGGCGGCGACGTCGTGGTGGTGGCCGCGCAAAAGTTCGATCTGATGACCAAGCGACCGAAGACGTTCGTCGAGCACCTCCTCGATTTCCCGAAGCTTCCTGACGATTGCCAGGATCTGTTCGATGACAGGCACGAATACGAGTCGACGCCTCGCGACGTTGATTTCGGATCCTGATGTATCTCGTCGATACGATGGTCGTGTCCGACCGTGCCAAAAGCCGACCGAGCCCTGGTCTCGTCGCTTGGTTCGAGACGGTGCGGTTCGAGGATGCCTGGATCAGCGTCGTCACGTTCGGCGAGATCGAGCGAGGCATACGCAAGCTTGAAAAGCAGACCGGCGAAATCGAGGGAGCCCGACGGGCGTGGGTGGAAACGTTGTTGGAGGCTTACGGCAAACGCGTTCTGCCGCTCACGACTGCGATCATGCGCCGATGGGGTCGCTTAAGCTGTGATCTCGGGCACGCGGGTCCCGATCTGATGATCGCCGCGACCGCGCTCGAACACGATCTCACCGTCGTCACGCGCAACGTCCGGCATTTCGAGCCGACCGGCGTGCGGCTCTTCAACCCGTACGAAGCATGACCTTGAGCGCCGCTCCCGACCGCTTTTCCCGAACGATCCCGTGCGCCTAGGCGGGCGGCTCGCCGCAGCGATCGAGGTGCTGGAGGACATCGGCAAGCGGCATCGCCCGGTTGCCGACGCGCTCAAGGACTGGGGGCTGTCGCACCGCTTCGCCGGCTCGGGCGACCGCTCGGCGATCGGCAACCTCGTCTACGACGCGCTGCGCCGCCGCCGTTCCTTCGGTTGGCGGATGGGCAACGACTCGCCGCGCGCGCTGGTGTTCGCGGCGCTGGTCGACGGCGCCCGCATGGCGCCGGACGCGGTCGCGGCGGCCCTCGTCGGCGACCGCTTTGCGCCGAAGCCGCCCGCGCCAGCCGACCTCGACGGGCCCCATGCGCGCGACGCGCTCGGGGGGCTCGGCCTCGAGCTGGCCTTCGCCCTGCGGGCCGACCGCGACGGGGCCGGCGCCGGCGGAGCCGACCGCGAAGGGCGTGGA
>CAXUCL010000245.1:2984-3509 GCA_964249395.1 uncultured Rhizobiaceae bacterium | reverse complement strand
ATGGCCGACGGCCATTTCCACCGTGAGCTGTGCCGCGCGTCCGGCAACGCGCCGGAGCTGCGCTGCTACGCGGAAGGGCTGAGCGAAGCGCGGGCCGCCGCGCTGCTCGCCTGGGGCCTCGCCGCGGCAGAGCGCCAAGTCCGCTGACAAACCTCGGCGCTTGCGCCGTTTCGCGCCGTCGCCCAAGACTGCCGCGAACGAATCCTTTGGGGAGAACCGATCATGCAATCGAGGGCTGCGGTGGCGTGGGAGGCGAACAAGCCGCTGACGATCGAGACGATCGAGATCGAGGGTCCGCGCGCGGGCGAGGTGCTGGTGGAGGTGATGGCGACGGGCGTCTGCCACACGGACGCCTACACGCTGTCCGGCATGGACTCGGAGGGCAAGTTCCCGGCGATCCTCGGCCACGAGGGCGCGGGCATCGTGCGCGAGGTCGGCGCCGGGGTGACCCCCCGGGAGGGCCGCGCCCCCGGCCTCCCCCGCGGCAACCCCGCATTCCGCCACTGCCAAAGCAGGCGGGGGCGG
>CAXUCL010000245.1:0-2974 GCA_964249395.1 uncultured Rhizobiaceae bacterium | reverse complement strand
CACGTGATCCCGCTCTACACGCCCGAATGCCGCAACTGCAAAAGCTGCCTGTCGCGGCGCACCAACCTGTGCACCGCGATCCGGGCGACGCAGGGCCAGGGCGTCATGCCGGACGGCTCGTCGCGCTTTCGCTGCGACGGCGAGACCGTGTTCCACTACATGGGCTGCTCGACCTTCTCGAACTTCACCGTTCTGCCCGAGATCGCGCTGGCGAAGGTGCGCCAGGACGCGCCGTTCGACAAGATCTGCTACATCGGCTGCGGCGTCACCACCGGCATCGGCGCGGTGCTCTACACCGCCAAGGTCTGGCCGGGCGCCAACGTCGTGGTGTTCGGCTTGGGCGGCATCGGCCTCAACGTCATCCAGGGCGCGCGGATGGTCGGGGCGGACAAGATCGTCGGCGTCGACCTCAACCCCGCGAAAGCCGACACGGCGCGCCGCTTCGGCATGACCGACTTCGTGAACCCGACGGAGGTCGGCGCCGACAAGGTCGTGCAGGCGCTCGTCGACCTCACCGGCGGCGGCGCCGACTTCTCGTTCGACGCGACGGGGAACACCAACGTCATGCGCCAGGCGCTGGAATGCTGCCACCGCGGCTGGGGCGAGTCGATCGTCATCGGCGTGGCGGAAGCGGGCCGCGAGATCGCAACGCGCCCGTTCCAGCTCGTCACGGGGCGCGTGTGGCGCGGCACGGCGTTCGGCGGCGCGCGCGGGCGCACCGACGTGCCGCGCATCGTCGACTGGTACATGGAAGGCAAGATCAACATCGACGACCTGATCACCCACACCATGCCGCTCCCCGAAATCAACACCGCCTTCGACCTCATGCACCAGGGCACGTCGATCCGGAGCGTCGTGACGTTCTGAGGCGGGTGGCGCTCCGCCGAGCGCCGGCTTGCCCGCCATTGTTGTCGGCACATATAAACGGTGCGGATCAGCTTCGACCCAGCCAAGCGCAGCCGCACCCTGACCGAGCGCGGTCTCGACTTCGCGGACGCAGCGGAGGCGTTCGCTGGGCGGACGTTGAACTTGAAGGACGACCGCCGCGACTACGGCGAAGCGCGCTTTCAAAGCTATGGCATCCTTTCGGGACGGATCGTCATGATCGTTTGGACGCCGCGCGACGACGCTCGCCACGTGATCTCGATGAGGTATTGCCATGAGCGTGAAGCACGGCGCGTCCGCGACCGTCTGGATCGACCCCGATGACGCGCCGGAATGGACGGACGCGGACTTCGAGCGCGCCGATCTCTTCGAAGGCGGCAAGCTGATCCGCCGCGGACGGCCGCCGGCCGAGCATCCGAAGCAACGCGTGACGCTTCGTCTCGACGAGGACGTCGTCGCGGCGCTGCGCGCCAGCGGGCGCGGTTGGCAGACGCGCGTCAACGGGCTGCTGCGCGACTGGGTCGCCCGAAGCAGCCAGCGCTCCTGATGCTTCCGCCGCAACGGACTCAAAGGAGAACTCGATGGAAACCCTCTCCACTGCCAAGGCGCACGGCGGCGTCCAGGGCGTCTACCGCCACCAGTCGCGCACCACCGACACGGCGATGACCTTCGCCGTGTTCGTGCCGCCGCAGGCGGCAAAGGGCGCCCGGCTGCCGGTGCTGTGGTTCCTGTCGGGCCTCACCTGCACGCACCAGAACGCCATGGACAAGGCCGAATACCGCCGCGCGGCGGCCGAGCACGGGCTCGTCGTCGTCCTGCCCGACACCTCGCCGCGCGGTCCCGACGTGCCGGACGAGCCCGACGACTGGCGGTTCGGCTCGGGCGCCGGGTTCTACCTCGACGCGACGCAGGCCCCCTTCGATCGGCACTACCGGATGTATTCCTACCTCACCGAGGAGCTCCCCGCCTATCTCGCGGTGAACTTCCCGGCCGATCTCGGCCGCCAGGCGATCATGGGTCATTCCATGGGCGGGCACGGCGCCCTGACGTTCGCGCTGAAGCACCCGGAGCGCTTCCGCTCCTGCTCGGCGCTCGCGCCGATCGTGCAGCCCACCACCGCCGACTGGTCGCGCCCGGCGCTCGACAAGTATCTGGGAGCCGACGCCCGGGCGCAGCGCGCCGTGGACGCGACGCTCCTGATCGCCGACGGACACCGCTTCCCAGAGTTTCTGGTGGACCAGGGCACCGCCGACCCGTTCCTCGACACGGGCTTGAAACCCTGGCTCCTGCGGGAAGCCTGCGACAAGGCGGGCATCCCCCTCACCCTCAACATGCGCGAGGGCTACGACCACTCCTACAGCTTCATCTCGACCTTCATGGCCGACCACGTCGCCTGGCACGCCGAGCGGCTGACGTCGTGACGCCCGCCGACGGCGGTGCGGTCGCCGACCTGAAGAGCTGGCTGCTGGCGCAAGGGCTCGCCGCCAGCGATCCGAGCGCCTTCGTCGCGGCGCTCGGCCGGCGCTTGTCCGCCCTCATGCCCCTGGCGCGCCTGTCGATCGGGGCGTCGGCGCTCGATCCCGCCGTCCGCGGCGTCAGCGTCGTGTGGACCGACACGGACGACGTTTCGGTCGATTCGGCGCCCTACGGCGCGGAGGGCGACGCGGGGTTTCGCGCGTCGCCGATCCACTTCGTGCAAGCGCAGGGCCGGCTGCAGCATTCCTGGAACCTGTCGGCCGGCGAAGGGATCGAGGCGCACCCGCTGCTCGCCCGCTTGGCGAGGGAAGGCATCGCGCAGTATACGGTGCGGCTCGTCGAGTTCCCGAACGAGGCGCACATCCGCGGCCTCGCCTGCATCGTCGCGACGCGCGACCCGCGCGGCTTCTCGGCCGGCGACGAGGCCGTCCTTTCCGAGCTTCTGCCGCTGATCGGCGTCGTCGTCTACCGGATGGTCCTGTCGCACGTGTCGCGCGAGATGCTGCGCATCTACGTCGGCCCGCGCACCGGCGACCGGGTCCTCGGTGGGCTCGTGCATCGCGGCGAAGGCGAGGCGATCGAGGCGGCGATCTTCCTGGCCGACCTGAAAGGC
>CAXUCL010000244.1:0-3515 GCA_964249395.1 uncultured Rhizobiaceae bacterium | reverse complement strand
CAAGGGCACGCCGCGCGCCGGCCGCCGGCTGCTCACCGTCGGCACCGACTGCTCCGTCGGCAAGAAGTTCGCGGCGCTGGCGCTGGAAGCCGCGATGCGCGCCCGCGGCCTGCCCGCGACCTTCCGCGCCACCGGCCAGACCGGCGTCCTGATCGCCGGCGCGGGCGTCGCGCTCGACGCGGTGGTGGCCGACTTCGTCGCGGGCGCGGCCGAGTCGCTGTCGCCGGCGGCCGCCGCCCCCGATCACTGGGCCGTGGTGGAAGGCCAGGGCTCCTTGTTCCACCCTTCGTTCTCCGGCGTGACGCTCGGGCTTTTGCACGGCACGCAGCCCGACGCCTTCGTGGTCTGCCACGAGCCGACGCGGCGGCGGATGCGCGGCGTCGAAGCGGCGCTGCCGACGATCGAGGCGGTGATCGACCTGACGGAGCGGCTCGGCGCCATCGTCAACCCGGCGATCCGCTGCGTCGGGATCGCGGTGAACACGCAAGCGCTGGAGGAGGCCCACGCCCGCACCGTGCTGCGCCGCACCGCGAACGCGCACGGACTGCCGGCCTGCGACCCGATCCGCTTCGGCGTCGAGGCGATCGTCGACCGGCTGCAAGCCGAGTTCCCGCCGGACTAAGGCGGCGCCGCCGCGCGTCGCGGACGTGGTCAGTAGACGAACCAGACCCGCATGAGTCCGGCGTGGAACTCCGCCCCGTCGTCGGGTCCCTCCGTCACCTGCGTGTAGGTGTAGCTCGCCGACGCCCGGACCTTGTCGTGCAGGTACCAGTTGAGGATCGCGGTGCCGGCGAGCTCCGCGCCGGCCTCCGGCCCGGCGTCGGACAGGTCGAGCGCGTCGAAGCGCGCGCCGACCTCCACCGCGCCGAAGCCACCCTCGCCGACCGGCGCCTTCGGCTCCACCCGTTCGAAGGTGCCGGTGGAGCCGTCGTAGGGTCGCGTGTCGTCGGTGAGGAACACGAGCGCCGAGAGGTAGCCGCCGTGGACGTCGGCATCCGGCCGGACGCGATCCGTCACGCGGCCGAGCGTGTATTCGGCGGCGAGCGTCAGGCGGCCGGCGATCAGCGCGGCCTCCGGGTTGGCGGCGAAGTAGGATTCGACGTCCTCGTAGTCGCCGGTGGCGATCGTCGAAACGTCGAACACGTCGACGCCGGTGGTTCCCGAGAAGCTCAACGGCTTTTCGAGGTCGAAGCGGCCGATGAGGCCGAGGCCGAGGTGCAGGGTCAGGTCGTTTCGGGCGATCGGCGCGGTTGTCGCGCGGCCCATCAGCGTCCAGCCGTCTTCGAACGCGCCGCGGTTGACGTCGGCCCCGAACACGCCGGCGGCCAGACTCGTCGTCTCCGTGCCGTAGCGCAGGCTGGCGCCGACAGTGTCCTCCGGCTGCAGCGTCTCGTTCTGGCCGTCCTCGTTGAACAGCGCCGGGCGGCTCGACGTCGCGTCCTGCAGCGAGAAGATGCCGTTCTGCTGGCCGACGGTGAGGTCGAGGTTCTCGGTCAACGCATAGTCGAGATAGGCGTAGATGATGTCCGGGCCATTGTCGGTCGCGAAGTCGACGGTGAACTCGCCGCCGAGCCTGCCGAGCCCGAAATCGGTGTAGAGCCGGGCGCGGCGCATGGCGCCGTCGACGTTGTCGAGGCCGTCGAAGAAGCGGGCCGGGTCGGAGTCGCCGTAGGCGGCGTCGAGCTGGAAGAACGGCGCGAACTCGACGAAGGTCTTCTCGTCGCCGAAGCGCAACGGGTCCGGCTCGCCGCGCGTGCCTTGCGCGAAGCCCGGCGCGGCGAGCGCCAGCGCCAGAAGGCCGGACAAGCTCCAGCGAAGGGCGAGGTGGCGCATCGCGGCCTGCCTTGAAACGAAGGACCCGGGTGACGCGACGGTTCATGGCAAAGCACGGCATCGGCTTGAAGCGCCGATCCGCCACAGTCGGGCGCGAAAGCGGCGGCGCTCCGGCGTCCCTCAGGCCGGCGTCGCGGTGAGCGGGATGCCGTCCGCCCGCAGCCGCTCCAGCAGCGTGAAATACAGCGCGCTGCGGGTGCCGTAGACGCCGCGCGGCCCTTCCACGAAGGCGAAGCCGCGGAACACCACCGCGCCGGCCTCGATCGTGTCGATGAAGACGCTCGGGGCGGGCTCGGCGAGCACCCGTTCGTCGCGCGCGAAGACGTCGAGCATGATCTGGCGCACGGCCGCCGGATCGGCGTCGAGCGGCACGGCGAAGCGGATCGAAACGCGCCCGAGCGGGTCGCCCGGCGTCATGTTGCGGATGGTCTTGGTGATCATCTCCGAGTTCGGCACGATCAACACCGAGCGGTCGGCGATCCGGATCTCGGTGGAGCGCACGCTGATCCGCGTCACGTCGCCTTCGTCCGCGCCGACGCGCACCGTGTCGCCGATCTTCACTGGGCGCTCGGCGAGGAGGATCAGTCCCGACACGAAGTTCTGCGTGATCGCCTGCAGGCCGAAGCCGATGCCGACCGACAGGGCCGAGACGACCAGCGCGATGCGCTCGGCGCCGATGCCGAGCGTCGTCAGCGCGAAGAAGCCGGCGGCGAGGATGCCGGCGTAGCTGACGATGGTGGACACGGAGTTGCGGGCGCCGGGGTCGAGGTTCGTCGCCGGCAGGTAGCGTTCGTCGAGCCAGCCGCGCACGCCGCGCATCAGCGCGATGCCGAGCGCCAGGACGACAGCCGCCTTCAGGATGGCGCCCGGCGCGATCGTGAAGCCGCCGATGCGGATCTCGGACGAGTTGCCGAACTGGTAGAACAGCGAGCTCGCGCCAGGCCCGAGCGGCCCGGACAGGAGGATCGCGGCGCAAACGAGGATCGCGATCCGCGCCAAAGCCGAGACGATCACGCCCGCCTGGCCGATCTGGCTGCGGGTCAGACCGAGGCCGGTGCGCAGCGAGCGTCCGGCCGAGCTGTCCGGCGACAGGAGGAGGGTGGCCAGGTCGTCGGCCGCGACGATCGCGGAGAAGGTGGCGGCCGCGACGATAGCCCTCCAGATAGTCTGGCGGGCGAGGAAGAGCGACAGGTTCACGTAGCCGTCGAGCGCGGCGATCACCGCAGCGAGGACCGCGCCCCAGGCGAGCAGCATTGCGAGCGTCACCAGCGTCGTGCGCCCGCTCGGCTCGCGCGCCTGTGCGTCCGACGCCCCGTCCCGCCGCAGGCGCATGAGGCTGACCAGCACCGAAACGATCAGCGCGCAGTAGCTGAAGGCGACGACGTAGTTGGCGACGATCGCGCCGGCCTGGCTGACGCCGACGGCGCGGCCGCCCTCGATCAGGAGCACGCCGGCGAAGCTCACGCCCGCCGCGAGCGCCGGATAGCGCCGCAGCCGCCGCGCCCCGGCCTCGTCGAGCGGCAGCAGCCGCCAGCTCGGTTGGCCGACGAGAAGCAGGCCGGCGCCGAGCGCCACGACGAAGCCGCCGACGCTCGCGGTCCGAAACAAGGTCTCGGCGAGCGGCCGCGTCGCGCCTGTCAGGAGGCGCGCCCAGTCGAGGGCGGCGAAGGCGACGAGAAAGC
>CAXUCL010000243.1:0-3539 GCA_964249395.1 uncultured Rhizobiaceae bacterium | reverse complement strand
ACCTCAATCCCGAGCTGATCCTCGCCGCCGCGCACGCGACGGGCGCGGACGCGATCCACCCCGGCTACGGCTTCCTGTCCGAGCGCGAGAGCTTCGCGCGCGCCTGTGCCGACGCCGGGATCGCGTTCATCGGCCCGCCGCCCCATGCGATCGCGGCGATGGGGGACAAGATCGAGTCCAAGAAGCTGGCGCAGGCGGCCGGGGTCAACGTCGTGCCGGGGTTCCTGGGCGAGATCGCCGATACCGAGCATGCGGTGCGGATCGCAGACGCTACCCGGTGATGATGAAGGCGTCCGCCGGCGGCGGCGGCAAGGGCATGCGGATCGCCCGCGACGAGAGGGAGGTCCGCGAGGGGTTCGAGGCGGCGCGGCGCGAGGCGCTGGGCGCCTTCGGCGACGACCGGGTGTTCGCCGACCGGTTCGTGGAACGGCCGCGGCACATCGAGATTCAGGTCCTGGGCGACCAGCATGGCACGATCCTCCATCTCGGCGAGCGGGAGTGCTCCGTTCAACGGCGCAACCAGAAGGTCGTCGAGGAAGCGCCGTCGCCGTTCCTGGACGCCGAAACCCGCGCGGTGATGGGGCGCCAAGCCGTCGCGCTGGCCCGCGCCGTCGGCTACCATTCGGCCGGCACGGTGGAGTTCGTGGTCGACCGCGACCGGCGGTTCTATTTCCTGGAGATGAACACGCGCCTGCAGGTCGAGCACCCGGTGACGGAGATGGTCACCGGCCTCGATCTGGTGGAACAGATGATCCGGGTCGCGCGCGGCGAGCCGCTCGGCTTCGCGCAGAGCGACGTGCGGACCCGCGGCTGGGCGATCGAGGCCCGCGTCTACGCCGAGGACCCAGGCCGCGGCTTCCTGCCGTCCACCGGACGCCTCGTCCGCTACCGCCCGCCAACGGACGGCGCGCGGGAGGGCGGCGCGACGGTGCGGGTGGACGGCGGCGTCTTCGAGGGCGCCGACGTGTCGGTGCACTACGATCCGATGGTCGCGAAACTCTGCACCCATGGCCCCGACCGAACGACGGCGATCGCCGCGATGGGGGAAGCGCTCGACGACTTCGAGCTGGAGGGCATCGGCCACAACCTTTCCTTTCTCGCCGCGGTGATGGCGAACGGGCGCTTCCGCGCGGGCGACCTGTCCACCGCCTTCATCGCCGAGGAGTTCCCGGAGGGCTTCAGCGGCGTCCGGCCGGACGCGGCGGCCATGCGGACGCTCGCCGCTGTCGCCACCCTCATGGACGCGCGGATCGAGGCGCGGGCGCGCACCGTCTCGGGCGCGACGCCGCCGAAGGGGACAAGCGCGCGGGAGCGGGTCGTCTCGTTCGACGGCGAGGACCTGGCGCTTCGCATCGAGCCGGACGGCGAGGACGCCCATCGCGTCCACTTCGCCGACGGCGCGGAGCACCGCATCGCGAGCGACTGGCGGCCCGGCCGCTCCCATGCCCGCTTCGCGCTCGACGGCGAGGCGATCGGCGTGCAGACCGCGATGGAGGCCGGCGCCTACCGCCTGCGCCACCGGGGAATGGACGTATGGGTCCGAGTCCGCTCCCCCCGCGTCGCCGCGCTCGCGCGGCTGATGCCGCCGAAGCGCCCGCCCGACGCGTCGCGCCATCTGCTTTGCCCGATGCCGGGCGTCCTCACCGCCTTGCTCGTCGCCGAGGGCGATGCGGTGGAGGCGGGCCAGGCGCTGGCGACGGTGGAGGCGATGAAGATGGAGAACGTGCTGCGCGCCCCGCGCTCGGGCCGCATCGCGCGCCTCGCGGCGCTCGCCGGCGCCAGCCTCGCCGTGGACGCGCCGATCCTGGAGTTCGAGTGATGGCGACGCGCGGGCCGCCGACAAACGACCTCGCCGTCTGGCGCGAGCGGGCCGCCCGCGAACTGAAGCGCGATCCCGAGACGCTCGTCCGGCACACGCCGGAGGGCGTCGCCGTGAAGCCGCTCTACACCGCCGCCGACCTCGCAGGTCTCCATCACCTCGACTCGCTGCCGGGCGAAGCGCCCTATCTGCGCGGGCCGCGCGCCACGATGTACAGCGGCCGGCCCTGGACGATCCGGCAATATGCCGGCTTTTCGACGGCGGCCGAATCGAACCGCTTCTACCGGCAGGCGTTGGCGGCCGGGCAGACCGGCGTGTCGGTCGCCTTCGACCTCGCCACCCACCGCGGCTACGATTCCGACCATCCGCGCGTCGCGGGGGACGTGGGCAAGGCGGGCGTCGCGATCGACTCGGTGGAAGACATGCGCGCGCTGTTCGACCGCATTCCCCTGGGCGACGTGTCGGTGTCGATGACGATGAACGGCGCGGTGATCCCCGTCATGGCCTCGTTCATCGTCGCCGGCGAGGAGCAGGGCGTGCCGCGGGAAAGGCTTTCCGGCACGATCCAGAACGACATCCTGAAGGAATTCACCGTCCGCAACACCTACATCTACCCGCCCGAGCCCTCGATGCGGCTCGTCGCCGACATCGTCGCCTTCACGGCGCGCGAGATGCCGCGCTTCAACTCGATCTCGATCAGCGGCTACCACATGCAGGAAGCGGGGGCGACGCTGGTCCAGGAGCTCGCCTTCACGCTGGCCGACGGGCGCGAATACGTGCGCGCGGCGCTCGCGCGCGGGCTCGACGTCGACAGCTTCGCGCCGCGCCTGTCGTTCTTCTTCGCCGTCGGCATGGACTTCTTCATGGAGACCGCCAAGCTGCGGGCGGCGCGCGTGCTGTGGGCGCGGGTGATGGCCGAGTTCGCGCCGAAGCGGCCCGAATCCTCCATGCTTCGCACCCATTGCCAGACGAGCGGCGTGTCGCTCGCCGAGCAGGACCCGCTGAACAACGTCGTGCGCACCGCCTACGAGGCGCTGGCCGCCGTGCTCGGCGGCGCGCAATCGCTGCACACCAACTCCTTCGACGAGGCGATCGCGCTGCCGAGCGAGGCCTCGGCCCACGTCGCCCGCAACACGCAGCTCATCCTCCAGCACGAGACCGGCGTCGCGCGCGTCGTCGACCCGCTCGCCGGCTCCTACTACGTGGAAAGCCTCACCGCCCAACTCGCCGAGAAGGCCTGGGACTTGATGGCGGAGGTCGAGCGGCGCGGCGGCATGGTGCGGGCGGTGGCGGAAGGCTGGCCGAAGCGGTTGATCGAAGAGGCGGCCGTGCGGCGCCAAGCGGCCGTCGACAAGGGCGAGGCCGTGATCGTCGGCGTCAACCGCTTTCGGCGCGAGGAAGAGGAGGCGATCGAAACGCGCCGGGTCGACGACGCGGCCGTGCGGGCGGCGCAGGTGGACGGCTTGCAGCGGCTGAAGCGCTCGCGCGACGGCTCGCGCGTCGCTGAAACGCTCGCGAGCCTCGAGCAGGCCGCGCGCGATCCGAACGGCGAGGTCCTGGCGGCGGCCGTCGAGGCGGCGCGGGCGCGAGCGACCGTCGGCGAGATGTCGGACGCGCTGCGCCGCGCCTTCGGCGACCACGGCGCGGCGCCGGTTCTCGTCGCCGGCCTCTACGGCGAGGCCTACGCGACGGAGCCGGAATACGCCGTGCTGCAGACGCG
>CAXUCL010000242.1:0-3540 GCA_964249395.1 uncultured Rhizobiaceae bacterium | reverse complement strand
CCTCGCCGAGCGGGAGCTCGCGCAGGTGCAAGGCGAAGACCCGCTGGTCCGCCGCGTGGTGGACGCCGAAGCCATCGCCGCGCTGGTGGCGCGCTGGACCGGCATTCCCGTCGGCAAGCTCGTCGCCGACGAGATCGCCACCGTGCGCTCGCTGGCCGAGCGCCTCGCCGAGCGCGTCGTCGGCCAGCCGTTCGCGGTGGAGACGCTGGCGCGCGCGATGCAGGTCGCCCGGGCCGGACTCGCCGACCCGCGCCGTCCGCCCGGCGTCTTCCTGATGGTCGGCACGTCCGGCGTCGGCAAGACCGAAACCGCGCTGGCGCTCGCCGACTTCCTCTACGGCGGGCCGCAGCACCTGACCACGATCAACATGTCGGAGTTCAAGGAGGAGCATAAGGTCTCCACCCTTCTCGGCTCGCCTCCCGGCTACGTCGGCTTCGGCGAGGGCGGCGTCCTGACGGAGGCGGTGCGCCGCCGGCCCTACGGCGTCCTGCTGCTCGACGAGATCGACAAGGCCCATCCGGGCGTCCAGGACATCTTCTACCAGCTGTTCGACAAGGGCCAGCTGCGCGACGGCGAAGGCCGCGACATCGATTTCCGCAACACCACCGTCCTGATGACGGCGAACACCGGATCGGAGCTGCTCCAGGCGCTGGCCGCCGATCCGGACACGATGCCCGAGCCCGCCGCCCTGACCGGCCTCCTGAACGAGGCGCTCTTGAAACAGTTCAAGGCGGCGTTTCTCGGACGCACCACCATCCTGCCGTTCCTGCCGCTCGACCGCGCCGCCTTCGAGGCGATCGCGGACATCCAGGTCCGGCGTCTCGCCGAGCGCGTCGCCGGCGCCTACGGCTCGCGGCTCGCGGTGTCCACTGCTGCCCGCGCGCGCTTGAGCGAGGGCGCGGCGGTGGACCACACGGGCGCGCGCGCCATCGAGGCGCTGGTTTCGCGCGAGCTCTTGCCCGCCCTGTCATCGCACTATCTCGAAGCGGTGCTGGAAGGGCGAACGCCGAAGGGCGTCGCCGTCGACTACCGCGACGGCGCCTTCACCGTGGCCGACGACGAACCGGTCGCCGCGCCCGAGACAGATCCGCCGGCCCCGACTGGCCTGCGGGTGCAACCGCCAACCCCGGCCGCCCGCAAGGTCGCCCGGAAGGCGGCCAAACCGGCGCTGCAGCGCCTGTCCTGATCGTCCAGACGTTCAATCCAGAAGGAAAGACATCGATCCATGCCGATCTACCTGCAAATCGACGGTATCCAGGGCGACGCCACGCACGAGTCGCACCGCAAATGGATGGACATCGAGGCGATCCACTGGAACGTCGCCCGCAACATGAAGACCTCGGCCGGCTCGGCCTCGAACCGCGAGGCGTCCGAGCCGACCGTGTCCGAGATCGTCCTGACCAAGGTCAGCGACTCCTCCTCCACCAAGCTGTTCCAGGAGGCCTGCTCGGGCCGCACCGGCAAGCGCGCCGTGATCCACCTCGTGACCACCGGCAATCCGGGCGACACCTACATCGAGTATTCCCTCACCAACACGCTGATCGCGAACTACTCGATCGACTCCAACGGCGACCGGCCGCTGGAAACCATCCGGCTGAACTTCACGAAGCTCGAGGTGAAGTACACGCCGTACAACGACATGCACCAGCCGCAGTCGCCGATGATCGCCTCCTACGACCTGGCGACCACGAAGGCCGCCTGAGCCCGACGCGAGCGGCCGGCACCCCGCGGCGCGCCGGGGGGTGCCGGCCTTCTTCCGCCGGCGCGCCGCGTTCGCCGTTCCCGCCCAGCCCGTCGAACCGAACCGGGGAGTCCGTTCATGGCGCAATCCGTTCTCGCGCACCCGACCTCGCACCACCTCGTCGTCGAGACCGTCTTCACCGAAAGCCTCGCCAACACGGTCATGGGGAGCGTCAAGGCCCGCGGCGTGACGGCCGCCACCCCCAGTCACCTCCAGGTCATGCGCTCCGTCTACACGCTGGCCGAGGACCAGGACGTCACCTTCAAGGGCCGCCGGCTGGAAGGGATGCCCGGCATCCGGGAATACGCCGAGGAATGGCTGCGCCCGGGCCAGCAGATCGTCAGCCAGGCGAGCGGCCGCTTCCGCGTGATCCACTCCTATGCCGGCAAGCGCAACTACGTCGAAGGCAAGGTCCTCGACCACGCGATCGGGAGCCGCCACTTCAACACGGTGAGCTTCTTCGGGACCGATCCCCTCCCGCGGCGCCACCTCTACGGCGATCCGGCCGTTCGCTTCGTGCAGGAAGGAACGGCCAAGCCGTTCGCCGCCGCTTATTTCGATGCGGCGACCGGGCGCTTCGAGCCGATACCGCACCCGGTGCGCGCGACGCTGCTGCCGAACTTCCTGCGCCGTTTCCAGCAAGTGGCGGCCTGACCGGCGGCAAGCCTGTGGCGGCGTCTGGGCGGCGACGGGCGAACGCCCTCGTTCGGTGACCGTTGGGTCCGCCGGCTTGGCGCACGCGGCGGCGCCGCGCGAGGGTGTTGCGCGCTCAAGCCGGCGATGAAACGATCTTCCCGCGGCGTCTTCCGCTTCGCCGCCTGGCAGGACATTCCCCATGGACAACGCCTCGCTTCTATCCGACCTCACGCAGGCCGAACGCATCCTGCGCATCGAGACGCCGCTTGGCGAGGATGCGTTGTTGCTGGAGCGGTTCGCGGGCCGGGAGATGGTGAACGGGCTGTTCGAGTTCCGGGCGGCGGTGCGGGCCAAGCGCGACGACGTTCGGGCCGAGGAGCTGGTCGGCAAGGCGGTGGACGTTGGGCTGGATCTGGGCTCCGGCGAGCGCGAGTCGGCGCAGGGGCGGCGCTGGTGGAACGCGCTGGTCACCGATCTCGTCGAGGAGCCGCGGCTGCGCGGCGGTTTGCGGCAGTACGTGCTGACGCTGAGGCCCGACCTGTGGCTCCTGTCGCAGCGCTCGGACTGCCGCATCTGGCAGCACCGGACGAGCCTGGAGGTGGCCGAAACGCTCTTGGCCGAGCACGGGCTGGCGCGCCCCGACGCGGCCGGGGTGACGGCGCCGCCGCGCCCGCAGGAGTACAGCGTCCAGTGGAACGAGACCGACCTTTCCTATCTCCTGCGGCGTTTGGAGGAGGATGGTTTGTTCTTCTGGGTGCGGCACGCGAAGGGTTCGCAGACCGTCGCGATTGCCGACAGCGCCGTCGCCTGGGACGGGGGCTGGGACGGGGGCGCGGGACGGGTGCGCTATGCGGAAGGCTCCACCGACCGCGACCACCTGAGCGAATGGCGGCGGCGTTTCCGGTTCGTGCCGGGCCGGCGGGCGGGGCGCGACTGGAACTTCGAAACGCCCGGCACCGTGCCGGGGGCCGAGGCGCCGTCGCTGGTGCAACTGCCGCGGAACGGCGCCTACGAGCTCTACGAGTATCCGGCGCGGGCGCTCGACACGAGCAGCAACGAGGCGGCCTCGCGCTTGCGGATGCAGGCGACGGAAACCGATCACGAGCGGATCGAAGGGCTGTCGACGGTGCGCACGCTGGCGCCGGGGGCGAAGCTGACCCCCT
>CAXUCL010000241.1:0-3555 GCA_964249395.1 uncultured Rhizobiaceae bacterium | reverse complement strand
GCGGTAGGCCCGTCGGCGCAAGGCCGTGTCGAAGCCGGGAGCCCAAAGACCGAAGGCCGCCGCAATCAGAAACGCGATCGCCGCCGGAAGGATTCCCATGGGCGAAAAAGCCGCGCCGACGAGGACGGCGGTCGCCTCGCGCGGCGACGCGCCGCACTCGAGCAGGACGGAGCGGTCGATGTCGCCGAGGCGGGCCGCCGCCAATGCCCGTCCCGCGAACCGCCAAGCGAGGTCGCGAGGCGCCTCGCCCGCGACGAGGCCGCGCCAGCCTTCCGCGAACATCCGGGTGGCGATCGATCCAGAATGGCCCGCCGACGTGACGCGCTTCAGGTCGTTGAGTTCGGCGAGAACCACCGTGACATCGGACGACAGGAGGTCCGTCCGGGTGTTCGGTGAAGGCATCGCCACGAGCTCCGACATCGAGCGAACGCCGGCAACTGCGGGGCGGGCCGCAGCGGATCGTCGTCGCCTTGGGGGCGTCGTAGCCGTTCCTCCGCACCCGTCAAGCGGCGCCCGTTTGGGCGGCTGCGGATCGGGCGCGGCGAAATCCGTCGTCGCGGTTCGCTTGCCGTTCGGCGGCACGCGGTTTCCCGGCGTTTCCGGCTGCGGAAACAACGCTTCACCGACGAGTCAGGATCGCATAAACGGGAGCTGAGCGCTTCGAGGGGTCGGGCGCGGGGCACCAAGCAAATCGGAACACCTGAATTGTCGACGACGCACGGCATGCGGGCACGGTCGTGAACCGCTATCGGCAGATCCTGAACAGCGCGACGGAGTTCGCCATCGTCGTGACGGACCGCGACGGCATCGTCACGGACTGGAACACCGGCGCCGAGCGCATCCTCGGCTGGACGGCGGCGGAGATTGTCGGCACGAGCGCCGAGACGATCTTCACGCCCGAGGACCGCCGGGCGGGCCGGGTCCGGCAGGAGATGGACGTGGCGCTCGCGGAAGGGCGCGGCCTCGACGAGCGCTGGCACCTGAAGGCGGACGGCTCGCGGTTTTGGGCGTCGGGCGAGATGATGCCGCTGCGCGACGACGCGGGCGCGCATGTCGGCTTCGTGAAGATCCTGCGCGACCGCACCGAGCGGCACCTCGCGGGGGTCCGGCTCCAGGAGATGACGAACCAGCTCGCCCAGGCGCAGAAGGCGGGCGGCGTCGGCCTGTTCACCATCGACGTCGCGAGCGACATCCTGGCGGCGACGCCGGAATTCTCGCGGCTCTACGGGCTCGACCACCAGGAAGGGCGGCCGGCGACGGACTTCGAGAACCTCGTCCTGCCCGAAGACCGCGAACGCGTGTCGATCAGTTCCACGAGTCGCACCGACACGACGGCGACGGACGTGCGCTACCGGATCCGCCGGCCCGACACCGGCGGGGTCCGCTGGCTGGCGCGCACGGGCGAGTTCCAGCTCGATGCCGCTGGGCGGCCCTTGCGCTTCGTCGGCGCGTCGCGGGACGTCACGGCGCAGGTGGAAGCGCAGGCGCGCCTCGCCGACAGCGAGGCGAAGTGGCGGAGCCTGTTCGAGCAGCTCCACGAGGGCTTCATCCTCGGCCGCGCGGTGCGCGACGAGGCCGGTCGGATCGTCGATTGGGCCTACGAGGAGGTGAACCGCGCCTGGCAGGACCTGACCGGCATCGCCGTGGCGACGGCCCTCGGTCGGACCGTCCGCGACGTGTTTCCCGGCATCGAGGACGCGTGGGTGATCGAGTTCGCCAACGTCGTCGAGACCGGCGAGGCGGTGCATTTCACCCGCCAGCTTGGAACGCTCGGCCGCTGGTACGACGGCTTCGCGCAGCCGGTGGGCGGGGACCGCTTCTCGGTGATCTTTCGCGAGGTGACCGAGCGGACACGCGCCGAGGCCCGCCGCGCCGCGCTCGTGGACTTGAGCGACGCCCTGCTTCGCCTGACCGATCCGGTCGCGATGGCGCGGGCGGCGGCCGAGAGCATCGGGCGCGCCCTCAAGGTCGGCCGCGTCGGCTACGGCACGCTGGCCGCCGACGGCGAAACGATCACGGTGCCGTCGGATTGGACGGCAAACGGCCGCAACGGCCTCGTCTGCGTTTCCCGCCTGGACGACCACGGCGCCACGGCCGCCGACCTGCGTCAAGGGCGGACGGTGGTGATCCCGGACGTCCGGACCGACGCGCGCACCGCCGACGACGCCGTGCCGCCGGAACGCCTCGCCGTTCGCGCGATGATCACCCATCCGGTGGTCGAGGACGGCCGGACGGTGGCGGTTCTGTTCGTCGACGACGACGAGCCGCGGCATTGGACGGTTGAAGAGGTCGCGTTCCTGGCGGACGCCGCCGGCCGCGTCCGTGCCGCGGTGGAGCGTCGGCGAGCGGAGTCGCGGCTTCGCGACAGCGACGAGCGGCAGCGCCTGGCCATCGAGGTCGGCGAGGTCGGCGTGTTCGACATGAACCTCGCCACCGGCGAACTGTTCTGGGACGATCGCGTGCGCGCCGCCTTCGGCGTCTCGCCGGGCCGCGTCGTCGCCCAGGCCGAGAAGCTCGCGGCCGTGCATCCGGGCGACCGCGCCGCCTTCGACCTCGCCTTCGCCGAAGCCATGTCGGGGGGCACGTTCGACCTGCAGTTCCGCACCGTCGGCATCGACGACGCGGTCGTTCGCTTCGTCGCGGTGCGGGGCCGGGTCGTCGAGAACGGCGACAGCGGGCGCGCCTTCGTCGGCGCCGTGCGCGACGTGACGGAGCGGCTGGCGGCCGAGGAGCATCGCTCGACCTTGAGCGCCGAGCTCGCGCACCGACTGAAGAACACGCTGGCGCTGGTGCAGTCGATCGCGACGCAGACGCTGCGCACCGCCCCGGACGTCGCCTCCGCCCGCAAGACCCTGACGGACCGCATCCAGGCGCTGTCGAAGGCGCACGACATCCTGCTTACCGGCCAGCGGGACGCTGCCTCGATCGCCGAGATCGTCCGCGCCGCGACCGTGCTGCACGATGACGGCAACCGGGTGCGCTTGTCCGGTCCCGTTCTGACGCTCGGCCCGAAGGCGTCCCTGACGCTGTCGCTGATCCTGCACGAGCTCGCGACCAACGCGGCCAAATACGGGTCGCTGTCGGTGGACGGCGGCCACGTCGACGTCGCCTGGAGCGTTTCAACCGACGGGGCGAACGAGCGGCCGAAGCTGACGTTCGAATGGCGCGAGGTCGGCGGGCCGCCAGTGACGCCGCCGACGCGCCGCAGCTTCGGGACGCGGCTGATCGAGATGGGCCTGTCAGGCTCGACGGAAGGCGCGTCGGCCTTGATCTACGACCCGGACGGTTTGCGCTGCCGCATCACCGCGTCGCTGACCGAACTGCAGTCGGCGGACGGGGCGGAGAGCTGACGCAAGGGGCGGCGCCGGCAAGCGTCGCGACCGCATCCGGCTGATCGGAAGCGCGGCCGCATCGAAACGACGGCGCGCTCAGCCAGCGTCGGCTGCGGAGACGACGTCGCCGCCGAACGAGGCGTCCGCCTGCAGCCGGCGCAGCGCCGCGGCGAGGGCGGGGTCGGCGTCGGCCACCATCCGCCGCACGGCGCCCAGCGTCGCC
>CAXUCL010000240.1:0-3601 GCA_964249395.1 uncultured Rhizobiaceae bacterium | reverse complement strand
CCATCGCTTCGGCGATGTCGACGAGGAGCTTCTGCGTGCGGCTGTTCAACGTCGGCGGCCGCGCCGGCGGCGGGGGCCCGTCCGGTTGCGCTTCGGCCACGGCGGGGTCGGCCGGTTCCGGCATGGGCAGGTCGACGAACGGGATGGGCTTCAGCTCGATGCCCTGGTGCGCCGCTTCCATCACGCGCTGCCAGGCCATCGCGGGAATGGAGCCGCCGGTGAGCTCCTTGGTGGGGCGGTAGTCGTCGTTGCCGAACCAGACCGCGGCGGTGAAGTTGCCGGTGAAGCCGACGAACCAGCCGTCGCGATAGCTTTGGGTCGTGCCGGTCTTGCCGGCGGCGTGCGTCATGGACAGCGCCGCGCGCCGCGCCGTGCCGCGGATCGGGATCTGCACCAGCATCTCGTTCATGGATTTGGCGGCCTGTTCGGTCAGGACGCGGCGACGCGGCGGCAGATCCCGGGCGGCGTCCCACACGACGTCGCCGGCCGAATCGGCGAGCTGGACCACGGCGTGGCGGCGCGCGTCCATGCCGCCGGCGGCGAACACGGCGTAGCCGGTGGCCTGGTCCATGACGGTGACCTCGGACGTGCCGAGCGCCATCGTCTTGTCGCCGCGCAACGGCGATTCGACGCCCATCGCCTTGGCGATCTCCGTCACCTTGCGCATGCCGACCTTCTGGCTGAGGCGCACCGGCACCGTGTTGAACGAGCGGGCGAAGGCGTCCGTGAGCGACACCCGGCCGGCGAAGTCCCGGCCGTAGTTGCGCGGCGTCCACCCCGCCACCGTGATCGGCTGGTCGGAGATGATGTCGGTCGGCTTCATGCCGGCTTCCATCGCCGCGGCGTAGACGTAGCCCTTGAACGACGAGCCCGGCTGGCGCAGCGCCCGCGTCGCCCGGTTGAACTGCGACACGCCGTAGTCCAGGCCGCCGACGAGCGCGCGCACACCGCCCTCGTCGTCGAGCACCACCATCGCGCCCTCCTCGACGCCCAGACTCTTGCCGAACTGGCGCAGGTGGTGCCGGATCGACTCGTCGGCGAGCTGCTGCATCCCCGCGTCGAAGGTGGTGCGCGCCACGAAGTTGCGGTGCGGCAGCTTTTCCGCGATGCGCTGCACCTCGGCGAAGGCGAAGTCGAGGAAGTAGTCCGGCGACACGGCGACGCCGCGGTCCACCGCGGTGGCCGGCTCGCGCCGCGCGGCGACCACCTGGCCCTCCGTCACGAAGCCGGCCTGCACCATGTTGGTGAGGACCTCGTTGGCGCGGCCGCGCGCCGCCGGCAGGTTGATGTGGGGGGCGTATTTCGCCGGCGCCTTGAACAGGCCAGCCAGCATCGCGCCCTCCGCCAGCGTCACCTCGCGGATGTCCTTGTCGAAGTAGAACTCGGCGGCGCTTTCCGCCCCCGTGGCGCCGCCGCCCATGTAGGCGCGGTTGAGGTAGGTCTGCAGGATCTCGCGCTTCGTCAGGTGCGCTTCCAGCCAGAGCGACAGGAACGCCTCGTTGATCTTGCGGTCGAAGGTGCGCTCGTTGGTGAGGAACAGGTTCTTGGCGAGCTGCTGGGTGAGCGAGGAGCCGCCCTGCACGACGCCGCCGGCCCGGGCGTTCTCCGTGACCGCCCGGAACAGGCCGAACACGTCGATGCCCCAGTGCTCGAAGAAGCGCCGGTCCTCCGTGGCGAGCACCGCCTTGACGAAGTGGTCGGGCATCTCCTCCACGGGCACGGCGTCGGAGCGCAACACGCCGCGCCGGCCGATTTCGTTGCCGTGCCGGTCGAGGAACAGGACGGAATAATCGGTCTCGCGCGGCAGGCCGTTCGCGGTCATCCGCATCGCCGGCTGCGCCAGCACGAAGAGCGCCACGAGGCCGACGAGCCCGAGCGTCAGCCCCTCGCAAGACAGCTCCACCAGGCCCTTCTTGACGCCGCGCGCCCGGAAGCGGCGCGAGAACACGACGACGTGCTCCCACAAGCCGCCGGAACCGTGAAAGAAGCGCCACAACACGGAGTCGATCCAGGCGTCGACCTCGATCAGTCGCGACGGAACCCAGCGTTTCGCCTTTCGGTCGGAAGAGCCGCGCAATATCTACCCGTCGTGTCACACCATGGCCGGCGCCGCATATAGCATGCGCCGAGCCTCGTCCCCAGACCCTTCATACGGAATCAAACATGGCGCGCGTGCGGCGGGAGCGACCGGGTTTGGCAAGGGCGCCGGAGGAGCGGGAGCGGCCGGTGGCGGCGGCGGCGGAGCCGGAGCCGTTCTGGCGGACCAAGACGCTGGAGGACATGACCGCGGCCGAATGGGAAAGCCTGTGCGACGGCTGCGGGCGCTGCTGCCTGAACAAGCTGGAAGACGCCGACACCGGCGCGATCGCGTGGACCAACGTGCGGTGCCGGCTCCTGGACGACGCTTCGTGCCGCTGCTCGAACTATCCCGAGCGGCAGAACACCGTGCCGGACTGCATCGCGCTCGACCCGGCCGCGGTGCGATCGTTGGGTTGGCTGCCGCCGACCTGCGGCTACCGGCTCGTGGCGGAAGGCCGCGACCTTTACTGGTGGCACCCGCTCGTGTCCGGCGACCGGGACACGGTGCACGCGGCGGGCGTGTCGGTGCGGGGGCGCACGGTGAGCGAGGAGGGCATGGCGCTGGAGGCGTTCGAGGCGCACCTGGCGACGTGGCCGGGCCGGGTGCCGCGGGGGATGCGCCGGCGGCGCGGGTGAGGGGCGCCGCGGCCACGACGGACCCGACGACGCCGTCGCTCCTGCCGAGACGCCGGTGAACGGGAGCGAGGCAGCAGCCGCCCGAACGGTCGCCTTCCGGCCGAGCCCACGGGTGGCCGGGGCGCGACAACTCCGCGCGGGAACGCGGCTCCGCGCATCCGATTGGTCCGGCATCCCGACGAACGGGCAAGCGAGAACGGAGACGAACCGATGGCCGACGAGGCGATCAAGACCCTGGTGGCGCAAGGCTTGGCGGCGCTGCAGGCCGGCAGCAAGGTGGCCGAGCGGGCGACCAGCGAGATCAGCGGCGACGCGAAGCATCCGGACCTGAAGGCGGCGCTCGACGAGGGCAACCGGACGTCGAAGCAATGGTCGGAGCGGATCAACCGCGCAGTGCAGGAGGCCGGCGGCGTCCAGGAGACCGAGAACCCGATCCTGGAAGCGCACTACGAGGTGAGTCGCCGCATCCGGCGCGAGGCGAAGGACGACCAGTCGCGGGATCTCGGCATCGTCGCGGCCGGGCAACTGGCGCTGCACTACTGGATCGCCGCGTTCGGCACGCTGCGGACCTACGCGGCCAAGGTCGGCATGACGCAAACGGAGCAGGACATGCAAGCCTGCGTCGAGGAAGCGAAGCAGGCCGACAAGGGGCACACGGAGCTGGCGCTGCGGATCATGAACGGCTGAGCCGGGCCGGTCGCGGGCCGATCGGTGGACGGACGGCCGGCCCGCGCTCCGAAAGGGGACGCGATCATAGGAAAATAGTCCTTGACTGCGTGACGGTGGTCGGGTAGGTTGCGGCTACAGTCGAGAAATCGCGGGCGGCGGGCCGAGGGGTCCCGTCGCCCGTTTCGTTTTGGGGCGAGGGCATGCAACGGGACGCGGA
>CAXUCL010000239.1:0-3617 GCA_964249395.1 uncultured Rhizobiaceae bacterium | reverse complement strand
GTCGGCCTATCGGTCGAGCCTGCCGCGAGCGGCCTCCGGCTCGCGCCCGAGCCGCGGCCGGCCGGCGACCCGAACGCGACAACGAGCGACGAGGAGCGTTCGCGTCCGCCCGTTTATGCCGCGCTCGACCTCGGCACCAACAACTGCCGGCTGCTCGTCGCGATGCCGACCCGGCCGGGCCAGTTCCGCGTGGTGGACGCGTTCTCGCGCATCGTGCGGCTCGGCGAAGGGCTCGGCCGCACCGGCCGTCTCGCCACCGGCGCCATGGATCGCGCCGTCGCCGCCCTGTCGATCTGCGCTCAGAAGCTCGCCGCGCGCGAGGTCGCCTCGACGCGCCTCATCGCCACGGAAGCCTGCCGCGCGGCCGCCAACGGCGAGGAGTTCATCGAGCGCGTCGAGCGCGAAACGGGCCTCCGGCTCGAGATCGTCAGCCGCGAAACCGAGGCGCGCCTCGCCGTGTCCGGCTGCGGCTCCTTGATCGACCGCGGCGCCAAGGGCGCGGTGCTGTTCGACATCGGCGGCGGTTCCACCGAGATCGCGCTGCTCGACCTGCGCCACACCCATCCGCGCCGCCTGTCGAACGCCATCGTCGCCTGGACGTCGCTGCCGGTCGGCGTCGTGACGCTCGCCGAGCGCTACGGCGGACGCGACGTGCCGTTGGCGCTGTTCGAGACGATGGTGGAGGACGTGTCCGACCGCATCAACGCCTTCGGCGGGCGCGACCGCCTCGGCCGGATCGTCGGCTCGCCCGATTTCCACCTGCTCGGCACCTCCGGCACGGTCACGACGCTCGCCGGCATTCACCTCGACCTCGACCGCTACGACCGGCGGCAGGTGGACGGCTTGTGGCTCGCCGACACGGAGGTCGATGGCCTCGTCGCGCGCATCGCCGGCTGGAGCTTCGCCGAGCGCGTCGCCAACCCCTGCATCGGCTCGGACCGCGCCGACCTCGTGATCGCCGGCTGCGCGATCCTCGAGGCGATCCGCCGCGTTTGGCCGGCGCGGGCGCTGCGCGTCGCCGACCGGGGCCTACGCGAAGGTCTGCTCACGGAGATGATGGCGGCCGACGGCGTTTGGCGGCGCGGCGCGCCGGACCGGCCGCAGGCGGCCTTCGCGTGAGGGTTTCCCGTTGAGCGGCGGCCGCGGCGACGACCGCAGCCTCACCGTCCGCGTCAAGAAGAAGGGCAAGATCAAGCCGTCGTCCCGCGCCTGGCTCGAGCGGCAGCTGAACGACCCCTACGTGCGGCGCGCGAAGGCGGACGGCTTTCGTTCGCGCGCCGCCTACAAGCTCATCGAGATCGACGACCGCTACAAGCTCCTGCGCAAGGGCCTGCGCGTCGTCGACCTCGGCGCGGCGCCGGGCGGCTGGACGCAGGTCGCCGTGGAGCGCTGCGGCGCGCGCGGCGCCGACGCGGCGCCGCTGGTGGTCGGCATCGACTACCTCCCCGTTGACCCGGTGCCGGGCGCCGTGATCCTCGAGCTCGACTTCCTTGACGCGCTCGCGCCCGGTCGGTTGATCGAGACGCTGGGGGAGGTGCCGGACGTCGTCCTGTCCGACATGGCCGCGCCCACCACCGGGCACCGCCGCACCGACCACCTGCGCACCATGCACCTGTGCGAGGTGGCGGCGGACTTCGCGGTCTCGGTGCTGAAACCCGGCGGGCACTTCCTCGCCAAGACCTTCCAGGGCGGCACGGAGAACGACGTGCTGACCAACCTCAAACGGCATTTCGACAGCGTCCATCACGTCAAGCCGGCCGCCAGCCGGACGGATTCCGTCGAGCTTTTCATCCTCGCCAAAGGCTTCAAAGGCCGCCGCGTGGCGACGGTGGACAGGGAAACCGAGGCGGCGGAAGACGCGGCCGCCTGAACGGTTCATTCGGCCGGCAAGCGGCGGCCGGAAACTTCGGCGCCGGCCTCGCGCGGCAGCGCCAGGAAGGGCAGGGCGGCCAGCGCCGACACCGCGCCGACGATGAAGAACGCGGCGGAGAAGGTCGCCAGCGTCGGCCGCGCCGTGTTCTCCAGCAGCATGCCCGCTTCCAGGATGGCGCCGGCGGCGGCGACGCCGCAAGCGATGGCGACCTGCTGGAACGCGGCGACGAGGGCCGTCGCGTCGCCGGCCTGCGCGTTCGGCACGTCGGCGAAGGCGAGCGTGTTGACGGAGGTGAAGAACAGCGAGCGGAAGAAGCCGCCGACGAGCAGCAGCGCGACCACGACCGCGACGGGAACGTCCGGCCGGTAGAAGCCGATCGCGGCCACGAACAACGCGCCGACGACGCCGGCGCCCACCAGCGTCGAGCGGAAGCCGAACGTCCGGAGGATCGGCCGGACGAGGAACTTCATCCCCATCGCCCCGCCGATCGAGACGGCGCTGATCAGGCCGGACTGGAGCGGCGTGAAGCCGAAGCCGAGCTGCAGCATGAGCGGAAACAGGAACGGCGTGGCGCCGGCCCCGATGCGGAACACCGAGCCGCCGATTACGGCCGCGCGCAGGGTCGGCACGCGCAGCAGCGCCAGGTCCAGCACCGGGCGCGCCGTGCGGCGGGCGTGGCGCAGGTAGAGCCCGGCGAACAGCGCGCCGACAGCGGCTGTCGCCAGTGCAAACGCCGGCGGCACCGTTGGGAGCGAGACGACGGACAGCCCGAACACGACGCCGGCGCAGCTCAGCCCGGACAGGACGAAGCCCGGCCAGTCGAACGCGACGCCCGGCACTCGATCCACTGCCGGCAGGAAGCGCGTGGCGAGCAGGATGCCCGCCGCGCCGATCGGCAGGTTGATCAGGAAGATCCAGCGCCAGTCGGCATAGGTCGCGATGGCGCCGCCGATCGGCGGGCCGACCAGCGGGCCGACGAGCGCAGGGATCGTGAACCAGGCCATGGCGGACACGAGGTCGTTCTTCGGCACCGCGCGCACCAGCAGGAGGCGCCCGACCGGCGTCATCATCGCGCCGCCCATTCCTTGCAGAAAGCGCGCCAGCACGAAGGCTTCGAGCGAGCCGGCGAAGGCGCAGGCGAGCGAGCCCGCCATGAACACGGCGATGGCGAGCCGGAACACCGTTTTCGCGCCGAAGCGGTCGGCCATGCGCCCGGAGATCGGGATGAAGATCGCCAGCGACACGTAGTAGCTCGTCAGCGCCAGCTTCAACGCGATCGGGCTGGTGCCGATGTCCTGCGCGATGGTGGCGAGCGAGGTCGCGATCACCGTCGAGTCCATGTTCTCCATGAACAGGGCGACGGCGAGCACGATGGGAACGATGCGTTTCAAGCCGACCGGTTCTTCCAAGGAAAAAGCCGTCGCGAGCCGTTCGGGGCGCGTGAGCGCGGCGCGGACGCGAGGGCGTTCTCCATAGCCCAACGCCGGAGCGGCGCAAACCGGAACGGGCGGCGTCCGGTCAACTCGCCGTGTCGCGGTTGGCCGTTGGCCGAACGTGGCCCAGATCGCTTCGGCGGCGAGCGATCGGGAGCGAACGGCGATGACGAAGAACGACACCGAACGGACGGACCTCGATCGCCGCCGGGCGATGCAACTTGCCGGCGGCCTCGGGGCTCTCGCGCTCGGCGGCGGCAGCGTGGCGGCCGCGCGGGCGCAAGGCTCGGTCCCGGCGGCGAGCGCGAGAG
>CAXUCL010000238.1:607-3634 GCA_964249395.1 uncultured Rhizobiaceae bacterium | reverse complement strand
AGGCGGACCGTGCCGGCCGCCCCGCCCGCACGGTCCGCCTCGTCGCCGTGTCGAAGCCCTACGACGCGGCGGCGATCCTGCCGACGCTCGAACGCGGCCAGCGCCTCTACGGCGAGAACAAGGTGCAGGAGGCGAGGCTCAAGTGGCCGCCCTTGCGCGAACGGTTTCCCGACGTCGAGCTCCACCTCATCGGCCCGCTGCAGTCCAACAAGGCCGGCGACGCGGTGGCCTTGTTCGATGTGATTCAGACGCTCGACCGGGAGAAGCTCGCCAAGGCGCTCGCGAAGGAAATCGCCGCCCAAGGCCGCGCGCCGAAGCTGTTCGTGCAGGTCAACACCGGCGCCGAGCCGCAGAAGGCGGGGGTCCCGCCGGTCGAGGCCGTCGCCTTCGTCGCGCGCTGCCGCGCCGTCCACGGCTTGCCCGTCGAAGGGCTGATGTGCATCCCGCCGGTCGACGACGCGCCCGACGCGCACTTCCAGCTCCTCGCGAGCCTGGCGCGGGACGCGAACGTGACGGAACTGTCCATGGGCATGTCGGGCGACTTCGAGGCCGGCATCCGGTTCGGGGCGACGCTGGTGCGCGTCGGCTCGGCGATCTTCGGCGCGCGCGTCGCCGCTTGAGGCGACGTCTGGATTCCGCTTTCGCGCGGTTCTAGAACACCCGTCATCGACGCCGGCGCGGGAGGCCGGCTTGCATCTCGGGAGGCTCGACGCGGATGGCGGACACGATCGCGGTGAAGGACGCCTGGGCGGACGGCGCGTCGCTGTCGGATGCGCAATACCGTGCGTGGTACGAGCGGAGCCTCGCGGACCCCGAGGGCTTCTGGGCCGAGCACGGCCGCCGGATCGACTGGATCACGCCCTACACCCGCGTCAAGAACACCTCCTTCGCGCCCGGAAACGTCTCGATCCGCTGGTTCGAGGACGGGCAGCTCAACGCCAGCGCCAACTGCCTCGACCGGCACGTCGCGGCCGGCCGGGGCGAGGACGCGGCGATCCTCTTCGAGGGCGACGACCCGGCCGAGTCGCGCCGCGTCTCCTACAGGCAAGCGCTCGCCGAAACCTGCCGCATGGCGAACGCGCTGCGGGCGCTCGGCGTGCGGCGCGGCGACCGCGTCACGATCTACCTGCCGATGATCCCGGAAGCGGCCTTCGCCATGCTGGCCTGCGCCCGGATCGGCGCGGTGCATTCCGTGGTGTTCGGCGGCTTCTCGCCGGACTCGCTTGGCAACCGCATCGTCGACGCGAAGTCGCGCTTCGTCGTCACCGCCGACGAGGGAATGCGCGGCGGCCGGAAGGTGCCGCTCAAGAGCAACGTCGACAAGGCCGTCGCGAGCGCGCGCGCGAACGGTCAAGCCGTCGAGCAGGTGCTGGTGGTGCGGCGCACCGGCGGCGCGGTCGACTTCGACGGAACCCGCGACGTGTGGTGGCACGAGGCGCGGGAGGCGGCGGCCGACACTTGCGAGCCGGAGGCGATGGGCGCCGAGGACCCGCTGTTCATCCTCTACACGTCGGGCTCCACCGGCAAGCCGAAGGGCGTCCTCCACACCACCGGCGGCTACCTGGTCTACGCCTCCCTGACGCACCAGCACGTCTTCGACATCCGGCCCGGCGAGGTCTACTGGTGCACGGCCGACGTCGGCTGGGTGACAGGCCACTCCTACATCGTCTACGGGCCGCTCGCGAACGGCGCGACGACGCTGATGTTCGAGGGGGTACCGACCTGGCCCGACGCCGGCCGCTTCTGGCAGGTGATCGACAAGCACCGGGTGAACGTCTTCTATACCGCGCCGACCGCGATCCGTGCCCTGATGGGCATGGGCGACGAGCCGGTCCGCGCCGCGTCGCGCAAATCCCTGCGCGTCCTCGGCACGGTGGGCGAGCCGATCAACCCGGAAGCCTGGCTCTGGTACTACCGCACCGTCGGCGAGGAGCGCTGCCCGATCGTCGACACCTGGTGGCAGACCGAGACCGGCGGCATCCTGATCGCGCCGCTGCCGGGGGCGACCGCCCTGAAACCCGGCTCGGCGACGCGGCCGTTCTTCGGCGTCCGGCCGGAGCTGGTGGACGCCGAAGGCCGGGTGCTGGACGGCGCGGCGGAAGGCAACCTGTGCATCGCCGACTCGTGGCCGGGCCAGATGCGCACGGTCTACGGCGACCACAGGCGCTTCGAGGAAACCTACTTCTCGACCTACAGGAACAAGTATTTCACCGGCGACGGCGCCCGGCGCGACGCGGACAACTATTGGTGGATCACGGGCCGCGTCGACGACGTCCTCAACGTGTCCGGCCACCGCATGGGTACGGCCGAGGTGGAGTCGGCGCTGGTGTCGCACACCAAGGTCTCGGAGGCCGCCGTGGTCGGCTACCCGCACGACGTGAAGGGGCAGGGCATCTACTGCTACGTGACGCTGATGCGGGGGGAGGCCGGCTCGGAGGCGCTGCGCCGCGAGCTCGTCGGCCACGTGCGCGCCGAGATCGGCCCCTTCGCCGCGCCCGACAAGATCCAGTTCGCCCCCGGCCTGCCGAAGACGCGCTCGGGCAAGATCATGCGCCGCATCCTGCGCAAGATCGCCGAGGACGAGCCGAGCGCGCTCGGCGACACCTCGACGCTCGCCGACCCGGCCGTGGTGGACGACCTCGTCGCCAACCGGCAGAACCGGCGGGAACCGGACGCCGCCGGGTGAGGCGAACCGAGGCCGCGTCGCGACAGGTTGTGCGAAACTGGGGAAAAAGCGCCAGGCCCCTTGCCGCGCCGTTTCACCGATCCCATACTGATCCCCGTGTTCAACGTAGTGGAAGGAGGTGATCCAATGTCGAGTGGTTTCCTGGTGTCGATTGGGTCTGCGTATCGCGTCGCTCGGAAGGGGCAGCCCTCTTCCCAAGCGTAAGATAGGTCGATCCGGGGACGGCTCGTCCGATCCCGGCACCATCGGTCATCACGGGGCCGCCCCGCCCCAAAGAAAGGCGGCCGGTTTTTTTTTTGGGGCCCGGCGGGCCCCCGGCCCCCCCCCCCCCCCCCCCGCGC
>CAXUCL010000238.1:0-597 GCA_964249395.1 uncultured Rhizobiaceae bacterium | reverse complement strand
CGGCACCATCGGTCAGCCGGGGGCCGCCCTTCCGCAAGTATGGGCGGCCTTTTGATTTTCGGGGACAGGGCGGCGACGGGAAGCCCGGCCGACCGGCACGGATCGCGGGTCACGGCGGTCGGGGGCATCCGACGAACCGGAACCGCCTGCCGGTCAAGAAAGCGAGCGAACATCGCTCGATTGCCCAAGCGCCGTCCCCGTTGCCGTTTCGCCGGTCGCGCTGGCCTCGACGGCATCGGGGACGTGGGTTCTTCCCCGAGGCTTCTCCACTCGTCATCCCGGCCCTGAGCCGGGATCCATGCCGCGGCGACCAACGCGAAGTCCAAGGGCGACAAACGATCGACGGTTCACCGCCCGCGAGGCTTCCGCCGCGTTTCGGCATGGCTCCCAAGGCGAGCCCGGGACGACGAGCGGCGAAGCCTCGGAGGGAAACCGACGGCGCCGGCGCCAACGTTAACCCTTTGTTAAGAACCCGCTCGACGGGCGCGCGGCAGCCGTTAGGTTCACCGCATCGGTCCGGAGCGCGACGGTCATGCGGTTTTCCTTCAAGGCGACGGCGGTCGCAATGGCGGCGACGCTCGCCGCCACCCTGTTTCC
>CAXUCL010000237.1:0-3665 GCA_964249395.1 uncultured Rhizobiaceae bacterium | reverse complement strand
GCTTCTCGACTACGGCGGAAAGCTCGACGCGGCGGCGCGCGGCGACCTCCTCGCGCAGGTGCGGGACGAGGCGCGCCACCTCGACGCCATGGTCCGCAACCTCCTGGCGATGACCCGCCTGGAAGCGGGCGCGCTGGAGCTGAACCGCGACTGGATCGACCTCGGCGAAACGCTCGACCGCGCCGTGGATCTGGCGCGCCGACGCGGCGCGCCGCAGCGTTTCGCCGTGCGAGCCCTGACCGACCTGCCGCTGGTGCGCGCCGTCGGCATCCTCCTCGACCAGGCCGTCGGCAACGTCGTCGCCAACCCCGTGGCATCGTGGAAGCGCACGGCGGCGCGATCGAGCTTCTGACGAACCCGGCGGGCGGGCGCGGCGCGACTTTCCGCCTCCGGCTGCCGATCGGCTCGGGAACGCCCGCGTGACGCCGCCGCCGGCCACCGTGCTCGTGGTCGACGACGAGCCGGCGATCCACCGCTTCCTGCGGCCGGCTCTCGCGGCGGAGGGCTACCTCGTGCTGCAGGCGGCGACCGGGGCGCAGGCGCTGGAACTGACGGCGGCGCGTCGGCCGGACATTCTGGTGCTCGACCTCGGCCTGCCCGACATCGACGGCAAGACGGTGATCGAGCGGCTGCGGCGGCGCTCCGACGTGCCGATCGTCGTTCTGTCGGCCCGGGACCGCGAGGCGGAGAAGATCGAGGCGCTGGATCTGGGCGCCGACGACTTCGTCGAGAAGCCGTTCGGCGTCGGCGAGCTGATGGCGCGCCTCCGGGCGGCGCTCCGGCACCGTCACCGGGCGCCGGGCGAGACGGTCCTGCGATCCGGCGACATCGCCGTCGACCTCGACTCGCGCTCGGTGAAGCGCGGCCTCGCCGACGTGAAGCTCACCCGGCGCGAGTTCGACCTGCTCGCCGCCCTGTTCCGCAGCGCCGGCCGGGTCGCGACGCACCGCCAGTTGCTGCGCGAGGTCTGGGGACCGGCCAACGAGAGCGACACGCAATACCTGCGCGTCTACATCGGCCACCTGCGCGGCAAGCTGGAGGACGACCCGACCGCGCCGCGCGTCATCCTCACCGAGCCCGGCATCGGCTACCGCCTCGCCTGAGCCGGACCCGAGTCGTCGCGGCGCCGCGTCAGGCTTTGGGCGTCAGCTTCAGGAGGCGCCCCTCCGACCCGCGGCCGCCGTCCTCCAGGACGTAGATCGCCCCGTCCGGCCCTTGCTCCACCTCGCGGATGCGCGCGCCCATGTCCCACTGGCCGCCCTTGGCGGCGCTCGTGCCGTCGAGGTCGACGCGCACCAGCGCCTGGCTCGACAGGCCGCCGATGAAGGCGTCGCCGCGCCAGTCGGAGAACATGTCGCCGGAATAGATCATCAGGCCGCCCGGCGAGATCACCGGGTTCCAGCTGACCTTCGGCGGCTCGAAGCCGTCGCCCGCCGCGTGGTCGGGGATCGGCCGGCCGTCGTAGTGGCTGCCGTTCGACGCCTGCGGCCAGCCGTAGTTCTTGCCCGCCTCGACGAGGTTCACCTCGTCGCCGCCCTTCGGGCCCATCTCCTGTTCCCAGAGATTGCCTGCCGCGTCGAAGGCGATGCCGAGGAGGTTGCGGTGCCCGTAGCTCCACACCGCCGGATGGAAGCCTTGCTCCGCCAGCGGGTTGCCAGGCGCCGGCTCGCCGTCCGGTGTCAGGCGCAGCACCTTGCCGAGCGTCGCCTCCTTGTCCTGCGCCGGGTTGAACTTCTGCCGGTCGCCCGCGGTGAAGAACAAGTGCCGGCCGTCCGGCGAGAACGCGATGCGGCCGGAATAATGGCCGTCGCCGGAAACGTAGGGCCGGCCCTCCAGCAGCTTCTGCACCTCGTCGAGCCGCGCGCCGTCGCCGTCGACGACCAGCTTTCCGCGCGACAGCACCACGCCCTTGCCGGCACCGCCGCTTTCCGAATACGACCAATAGACCAGGCCGTTCTGCGCGAAGCCGGGATGCAGCACCACGTCCATCAGGCCGCCCTGGCCGGCGTCGTCGACCTTCGCGGTGCCGGCCACCACCTGTTGCGTCTTTCCGTCGGCGGACACGAGCAGGAGGCGACCGTCCTTTTCCGTCACCAGCATCCGCCCGTCCGGCAGAAAGGTCATGGCCCAGGGCGCGTCGAAGTCGGCGACGGCGGCGGTTTGGAACGGCGGCGCGCCGCTGGCGTCGGCCTGCGCCGAACTGGTCTGCGCCGACGCGGACGCGGCAAAGAAAGCGAGAGCGGTGGCGGCGAGAAGAGCGCGGCGCATGGACGTGAAACTCCGTGAGCGTGAATCGATCGGAAAACGCCCGAGGCGCCGGGAAGGATGCACCGCCGAAGGCCCGTTGAAGCGATCGTGACGGTTCGCGCGCGACCGTGTCGTTCCGGATCGGCCGTCGCGGCGCTCGCCGGTTGCCGGGAACCGGAACGCTTTGCCGCCGCGCAGCGCCCGTGTTAGCTCGCGCCGACCCCTCGTTTCGACGCCTCGAAAGGACCGCAGATGCTGAAACGCCCGGCGCGGGCCCCGGCCGTTCTTCTGACGCTCGGCCTTCTCGCGTTCCCGACGCTCGCCGCCGCCGCCGACACCGGCATCAGCCGGGCCTTGGCGGCCAAGGCGGTTGAGCTGGAACGGCGGCTCGGCGCCCGGCTCGGCGTCGCGATCGTCGACACCGGGTCGGGCGAGACCGCGTCGCATCGGTCGGACGAGCGCTTTCCGCTGAACAGCACGTTCAAAGCCTTCGCCTGCGCCGGCCTGCTCGCGCGCGTCGACGCCGGCGAGGAGTCGCCCGAACGAACGGTCGAGTTCGCGCAAAAGGACCTCGTGACCTATTCGCCCGTCACGGAGAAACGGGTCGGCGGCGCCGGCATGACCCTCGCCGAGCTTTGCGAGGCGGCCACGGCTACCAGCGACAACACCGCCGCCAACCTGGTGCTCCACGCCATCGGCGGTCCTCAAGCCCTCACGGCGTTCATGCGCTCGGTCGGCGACGGCGAAACGCGGCTCGACCGGCGCGAGCCGGACCTCAACGAAGCCGCGCCCGGCGACCCGCGCGACACCACGACCCCCGCGGCCGCGGCGGAAAGCCTTCGCAAGCTCGTGCTCGGAACGGCGCTGTCGCAGCCCTCGCGCCGCCGACTGACGGAGTGGCTCGTCGGCAACACGGTCGGCGGACCGCTGCTGCGCGCCAGCCTGCCGGACGGCTGGCGGATCGCGGACCGCACCGGCGCCGGCGGTTTCGGCTCCCGCTCGGTGGTCGCCGTCGTTTGGCCGCCCGATCGCGCGCCCCTCGTCGCGGCCGTCTACCTGACGGGAACGGCCGCCTCCATGACGGACCGCAACCGCGCGATCGCCGAGATCGGCGAACTCATCGTCGAAACCGTCGGCCGGCAATAGCGCGGCTGCGGCGCCTTCGACGGCCAGCTGTGGCGCAAAGCCGCCTTCGCCCGAGACGGGTGGCAGGCTAACGAACAAACGCAGCCGTTCGCGGCCGACCGATTTTCACTTGGCCTGCGGGCGACTAGACCCCGGCGGAGCTGTTGTAGCCATATGGACCGATGAGTTTCAAAGACCCGCGGAAAGGACTCCAAGCGTCGGTCGTCGTGATCGGCGACCTCGTGGAAGGCTGGCCGCCGCATGGTTTGGGGGAGGACGCGCTGCGAGGCCTC
>CAXUCL010000236.1:0-3705 GCA_964249395.1 uncultured Rhizobiaceae bacterium | reverse complement strand
GGGCGCCCCGCTTCAGGCCTAGGCCCAAACGGTCGAAGCCCCCCCCGACGGGCTGGCGGCGGAGCGCTAAACGGGCGCCCCCGGCGCCGGCGCCAACCGGCCAGACCGTCGCCTCGAACAGGACGTGGCAGGCGAGCGACAAGGCGGCGGTCGCGGCGCAGAAGGCCGCGACGACCTCGCTCGGCACCGCCCGCAAGCGGCGCGACAGCAGCGAATAGCCGGACCAGACCGCGGCGCAGGCGAAGGCCAGCGCGTAGCCGAGGGCGTAGGTGCCCGAGAAACCGGCACCGTCGCCCGACGCCAGGATCAGCAGCGCCGCGCCGAGGAGGCCGAGCAGGGCGCCGGCGAGGTGGTGGGCGCGCAGCCGCTCGCCCGGCAGGCTCGCCGAGCCGACGACGATGAACAGCGGCCAAAGGTAGGCGGTGAGGCTGGCTTGCGCTGCGGGCGCGGCGCGCAGGGCCGCGAAGTAGAGCGCGTGGTAGCCGAACAGGCCGCCGACGCCGACGAGCCACACGGCCGGTGGTTGCCGGAAGGTCGCGGCGATCTTCGCCGGGGACGCACGGCCGGCGAGAAGCCAGCCGATCCCGACGAGCGTGCCGAGCGCGAAGCACATCGCGCTCATCTGGAACGGCGGCACGGGACCGCTCGCCGCGGTCAGGAGCGCGAGCGTCGACCACATCAGCACCGCCGCGAGCCCGGCGAGCGTCGCGATTCCGGGCCCGGCCGTGCCGGGCGCCGTCGGATCGCGTTCGGCCACGTCCGCGCTCAGCCCTTGGCGAACCGCGAGGCGCGGAAGGTGAGGGGGCCGATCTCGGTCGGCACGCGGGCATAGACCGGCGCGTAGATGCCGGTGTCCTTGATCGGCGCGAACCAGATCTGCAGCGTCTGCCGGGCGATGAACTTCACGCCGCTCGACGTCGCCCGGAAGCCGCCGACGGGAAGCACGCGCACGTCGCAGACGACCGCCTCGCCCGCGAAGCCGTCGGTCTCGAATCGCTTGCGGCCGGCCGGCGACAGCGCGAGGTCGAGGCGCGACCAGCCGTCGAAGAAGGGCAGGGTGCGCTTGCAAACGTCGTCGGCCTTGCCGGCCTTCACCATCAGGCCGCTCAACGGGTCCACCACGGCCTGGAGCTGCTGCTTCGAAACGGGGACGTAGTCCTTGTTCGGCTTCGGCTTGGGCTTGACCGTCGCGCTCGCGACGCGGCCGGAGCGGAACGCCACGTCGCTCTTGTAGGCCTTCTTGTCGGACGTGTAGGCGAGCCCGTAGCGGCCGGGAGACAGGCGGTCGCCTTCGATGCGGCCGGACACGGTGCTCGTGCCCTTCACCGTCGAGAAGATGTCGGCGAGCCCGGCCGACGCGATCGTGCCGTCGACGGTGAAGGTCCGTCCGGAGATCGTCGTGTCGAACGAGGCGCGCCCGACCGGCAGGCCGATCAGCGAGACGTCGTAGCGCGTCGACAGGCTTTCCGCGGCGAAGGCGGGGAACGTCGCCGCCGACAAGGCGATGGAAGCCGACAGCAGTTTCGACAGCATGGCGCCGCACCCTCGAAGCCGATGGAATTGAACCGGAAAAGGTGTCTTTGCCACGTCCGGGCTCGCGTGAAAAGGCCGCTTGCGGTTGACCTTTCGGCGACGAGCGGTTATGGCCGGCGCGATTTTTCCGATCCGTTTCGCGTGGATTGGCAGCGCCGGCGTGTGATCGGCGGCGCTCCGCGCGGAACGTTCGAGCTCAAGAAGGACCGTCTCATGTCGCGCGTGTGCGAACTCACCGGCAAGGCTGTGCAATACGGCAACAGCGTCAGCCACGCCAACAACAAGACGCGCCGGCGCTTCCTGCCGAACCTGTCGAACGTCACGCTGATCTCGGACGCGATGGGCCAGCGCATCCGTCTGCGCGTTTCGGCGCACGGCCTGCGCTCGGTGGAGCACCGCGGCGGCCTCGATGCCTTCCTCATCAAGGCCAAGGAAGACGAGCTGTCGCAGCGCGCCCGCCTCCTGAAGCGGCAGATCGCCAAGAAGCTCGCCGCCGAGACGCCGGCGGCCTGACCGTTCGCGCCGGCTCCAGCCGGCGTTCCCTCAAGCGGCCCGCTTCGGACGACCCGTCCCGGCGGGCCGCTTCGCGTTTCGAGCCGCCGTCGCCGACCCACGCTGGTGCCATCTCCCAGCCTAAAAAAATGGACTCTTGCCGATGCCGACATCCAAGTCCTACGTCCTGCCCGTTGCCGCGATGGCGCTCGTGGTGCTCGCCTCGAACATCCTCGTGCAGTTCCCGATGGCGGGGCAGGTCGGCGCGGTGGCGCTGGCCGACCTCCTCACCTGGGGGGCGTTCACCTACCCGTTCGCGTTCCTGGTGACGGACCTCGCGAACCGCTGGCACGGGCCGGCGTTCGCCCGGCGCGTCGTTTATGCCGGCTTCGCGGTGGCCGTCGCGACCTCGATCCTCGCGCCGCCGATCCTGTTCGCCGCCGGCCTCCTGCCGTTTGAAACGGCGGGCGCGCGCCTCGCCCGCATCGCGGTCGCCTCCGGCGCGGCCTTCCTTCTCGCGCAGCTTCTCGACGTGGCCGTGTTCAGCCGGCTGCGGCAAGAGCGCTGGTGGCGGGCGCCGATTGCGGGCTCGGTGGCGGGCTCGGCGCTCGACACGGCGGTGTTCTTCACGCTCGCCTTCGCGCCGGTGTTCGTGCTGCTCGGGCCGAACGACGACTTCTCGCTGGCCCGTGCGCCGCTGGTCGGCTTCATGGACGGACAGGCACCGCGCTGGGTGTCGTGGGCGGTGGGCGACTTCGGCGTGAAGCTCCTGATCGCCGTGGTCGCGCTGGTGCCCTACCGGATGCTGATGGGGCGCGTCCGGCCCTACCGGCCGCTGGAAGCGGTGTTCTGAGGACGGGAAGAGCGTCACGGTCGCGAGACCGTCTCGACGTTGTCCCAGTGCCGTCATGCCCATGAAAGGACCGGACCTGCCGGCTCGCCGGCCGCGGTTCAATCCGCAGCCTCGGTCGGTTCCTCCCGCAACCTGAACTCCAGCAGCAGGTTGCGCTGGAAGAACGAACCGTTGTCGTCCGACACGAGGACGATCCGGGTCGAGCCGTCCGGGGCGCGAACGACGTCGATCCCCTCCATGTTGTCGATCTCCTGGGTCAGGTCCGCTTCCATCAGCACCGGTCCGTCCACGACCGCGCCCGGCCGGATCGCGGTGCCCGGCAGTTGGCGCAGGCGCATGCCGAGCCGCGTCAGTCCCTGGTAGCGCCGCTCCAGCAGCAGGAGGTCGCCGTTCGGCAGGAACGCGCCGTCCGTCGCGGCCCACGGCTCGTGGCGCTTCACCGTGAACACGCCGCCGCCGGACCCGAGGGTCGCGGCGAACAAGTTGCCGGCCGCGTCCACCGATCGCTCCGTCACCACCACGGTGCGGCCGGCGAGCGGCGAGTCCGCCGGTGCGACGGCGATCGTTTCCAGCCCGGCGTTCGAGCGGATTTCCCGTCGCGGGATCGGCGCCGTCACCGCGCGCGGTCGCGCCGTGAAGGGCGCGTCCGCCGGTCCATAAACGGCGATCCGGTAGTCGCGCTCGAAGGCGACCACCGCGCGGCCTTCCTTGTCGATCGCCAGCCCTTCCGCGTCGGCGTCGCCCTTGCGCAGCGGCGCTCGGCCGGCGCCGTTCAGGATCGGCGCGAGCGCCGCGAGGCAGGCGTCCTCGCCCTGGGTGAAGGTCGT
>CAXUCL010000235.1:0-3714 GCA_964249395.1 uncultured Rhizobiaceae bacterium | reverse complement strand
GTCTTGAAGACGGCGCGGTCGGAATTGTCTTGGGCCTTCGTCCACTCGAACTTGTCGATTGGCGCGGCCACCATCTTGTTCTGCTCGAGGGCGCTCGTCATCATGATGACGGCCGCGATCTTGCCGTCCTGGCCGATCACGAAGTTGCGGATCTCGCCGACCGTCTTGGCGTCCGGGGTCGTGGATTCGTAGATGTCGGCTCCGGTGAGGTTCGACGCCAGGTACTGGTCGGCCTCAAGCTTTTGCATGAAATCGCCGGCGGCCGGGGCCGCAGCTGGCTGGGCGGCGGCATCGGTCGCGGGAGCGGCGGCCGGCGGGTTGGCGGGCGTCGTCGCCTCTTGAGCGAACGCCGAGGTCGCGAGAAGGCCGGCCAGAGCCGTGGTTGCAAGCAAGGTGCGTAGCATCGTCGTATGGCCTCCAAATGGGTGCCCGCCGCGCATCGGGATGTTTCCCAAAATGGCAGCGAACGGCTGCCCTAGGAAGCCGGAAGCCCGCGTCTGGTTCCGCCTACGGTCGCGGCTGGCCGGTCGAAATCCACCCGAAACGTCGTCCGCCCGCGCCGTTTCAGGCGAAGACAATCACCCCGAACAGCAGCATCGCGAGGAGGCCGGCGAGCACGATGAAGATCAGGACCTTGGCGATCCCGGCGGACGCGCCCGCGGCCCCGCTGAGCCCGAGCAGGCTGGCGATCGCCGCGACGATCAGGAGGATCACGATCCATTCAATCACGGCCACGCCTTCCATTCGATCCCCCACCTTGCCGGTTCCAAGGGGCGTTGCCAAACGGTGCCGCGCGGGCCTAGTTCCCGCTCGGCGACGGGACCGGTTTCGATGATGACACACGGACGCCCGACGCTAGCTTGATGCGAGACGTCCAGCGGATCGGCGGCCCATGAACATTCACGTCATCCTGAACGCCGAGGGCGGGACGCTGCGCAAGATGGACGTCGCCGCGCTGGTAGCGCTCATCGAGGATGAGTTCCGCCTGCACGGCCATACGGTCGAGGTCGAACTGCCGAAGGGCGCCGAGATCGGCGACGCCATCGGGCGGGCGGCCGGTCGCGACGACATCGACGTGCTTCTCGTCGGGGGCGGCGACGGCACGGTCTCGTCGGCGGCCGGAAAGCTCATGGGCACGGGCATCGCGCTCGGCATCCTGCCGGTCGGCACGATGAACCTCTTCGCGCGGACGCTGCAGGTTCCGCTGCAGGTCGAGCAGGCAGTGGCAGCGCTCGCCGACGGCCGCGTGGTCGACGTCGACATCGCGACCGTCAACGGCAAGCCCTTCGTCCACCAGTATGCCGTGGGCATGCACGCCCGCATGGTCCGCATGCGCGACCGGCTCGACTACGGCTCGAAGCTCGGCAAGATCGTCGCCTCGACGCGCGCTGTGCTCACCACGCTGCGCCGCTTGCCGATCGTCGAACTCGAGATCGAGATCGGCGGCGAGGTCCGCCGGGTGAAGACGCCGGCCCTTGCCGTGTCGAACAACCTCTATGGCGAAGGACATCTCCCCTACGCTGACAACCCGCGGGGCGGCGAGCTCGGCGTCTACATCTGCGAGACCACGGACCGCTTGGCGGTCGCGCGGCTGACGCTCGCGATCATGTTCGGTTCCTGGCGCGGCAGCCCGTCGCTCGGCGTCTACACGGCCAAGCGCATCGCCTTCTCCTACAAGCACAGGCACCGGCGCGACCGCGCGGTCCGCGACGGCGAGCTTGAGGACGTCGAGGTCGAGTCCGTCGTCGAGATCCGGGAGAAGATGCTGAAGGTCCTCGTTCCGGCGGACGCGGACTACGAGGCGTTGGTCGAGCAGCCGCACGAACGGGAAGGCGTCATGGCCGTCGACGAGGTTGTGACCTGACGCGCCTTTCCTCGACAAGTCGAAACGTTCGCGACGGCTTCGACCGTTTTAACTCGTTCGCGGCTTGTCTCGGACCGCGACGCCAGGCGCCGCATCGGCCGGACCGGCGTCGCCCGGTTCCACGGCCTCGCCTTCCACCCGCAGGTGGTTGTCGTAGTCGTGACCGCCTTCCGCCACCATCGCCAAGGCGTCCATGATGCGCACCTGCAGTGGCGCATAGGACTCTTCGCCACTGTCGGAGTCCGCGTCCAGAACGCGCTGCCGAAGGTCGCGCAATCGAGCCTCGCGCTCGGTCGGCGCGAGCAATGGATCGTTCAGAATGGAGTCGATCTCTTCCTGCGTGACGGCCCCGCTCGATCGCCCCGTCGGCTCGACCCATTCGACCGGGTCGACGGACGGTTCGCCGACGCCGCTCGTCGTCGGGGCTCCTGACTTCTCGCCACTCATGCCGCGTTCCGCCTCGACGTTCAGTTCGGCGCGTTGCCGGTGGTGGCGTTGTTGTTCGGCGTCACCGTCGTGGTGCCGCCTTCCGGCGTCGCCGTGGTGTTCGGCGAGTTGAGACCGCCGCCCGTTTCCGCCTCCTGCAGCGTCTGGTCGGGCATGAAGTAGCCGAACATCGACATGCCGATGCCCGCCACGACGACGAGCGCGAGCGCGGCGATGAGAATGCGCAGGACGGGCGTGCCCTTGCGGCCCTGCCGGGCGTCCTGGGGATCCATGCGGGACATTGAACGCTCCATCGGTGGGGTTTGGTTCGAGGCGGGTGGGACGGGGTCGGGGAAGCCCGATCGGACCCGTCCGCCGCGTCAGCGGCTGCGCACCGCCTCGATGGCCTTGTAGAGGCCGACGAAGCCGGCCAGCACGGCCGGTATGATCAGAAGCCCGCGCTTTTGCTTGGCGAGGCGAAAGAGCTGCGGCGCGTTCGCCATGGCGGTGACGCCGGCGATCGACGCGATGTCCCGGTGCAGCCTGTCCTCCTTGCGGGTGCGCGGCGGCTTGCCGGAGACCTGGGCGACGGCAAAGGCGACGAGCGTCAGGACGAAGAAGATGCCGGCGAAGATCAAGGCTGCCGGCAAGGTGCCGAGATGCGACGCCATCCAGGAGAACAGCGCGATCGTCAGGAACACCGTCATCACGAAGGCGAACAGCCCCATGATCGCGTACCAGGCGATCAAGGACCGCAGGCGGGCGAAGTAGACGCCCGCCTCGCCCGTCAGAAGGCGCGTGATGAGCGCGAACGGCATTAGTGGAACAGGCGGGCGTAGAGGTAGCCGGCCGCTGCCGCGATCAGCACGTATTTCACCGGCTCGGCCCGGACCCGCTCGCTGAACTGCTCCTCGAGCTCGCTCGCCGTGTCCTGCGCCTGTTGAAGGTAGCGCTCGCCCTGCGAGCGCAGGTCGTCGCGCAGAGCGTAGGCCTGCTCGCGCGCGTTGCCCGCCCGGCTGCTGGCCAAACCTTTCAGCGCCTCCGCGACGCCGGCGACGTCTTCCCGCAAGCGGCTGACCTGCTTCTGCAGGTCGGCCTCGTTCGATCGCGTATCGGCGTCGCTCGGCACGCGATCGAAGGACTCGTTCGGGGAGGGGATGTCGGAAGCCATGGCAATTCCTGTGGAAAGGACCGGCGCGATGCCGAACGGGAGAGCGAAAGGTCGAAGCGACGTTCGCGCTGCAAATGGCGCAAGGTCGGCGGAGTTCCAGCCGATCAGGCGGCCGGCGCGATGCCGATGATCTGGCTTGAGATCGAGTCCGGGCCGAACTCGCCGTCGCCCTCGATGCCGAGCACGTCCGCCAGGCGCGCCCGGGCGCGCGACCCCCGGCTCTTGATGGTGCCCACCGCGCATTTGCAGATCT
>CAXUCL010000234.1:0-3750 GCA_964249395.1 uncultured Rhizobiaceae bacterium | reverse complement strand
CTGCCGAGCTCGCCGACGCTGCGGCCCTGGATGGCGGTGGACGCCTGCTCGATGCCGCCGGCGACCTCGCGCATCAGGCCGGCCGCCATCGACTGGTCGCGCTGGCCGAGCTCCTCGGACGCCTTGCGCACGGCGGCGGCGAAGTCGCCGAGGCCGGAGCTGGCCTGGTTCACGCCGCTTTCCGCACCGGCCGCCAAGCGCTCCTTGGCGGTGGAGGCGAGCGTCGACACGCCGTCGCGCACCGCGTCGCGGGCCGAGCTGGCGGCGTCCTTGGCCGCGTTCGCCTCGCGCGACGCCGCCTCGCGCAACCGGCTCCGGTCGTCGCCGAAGGAGGCACTCGCTCCTGCCGGCTCCGCCATGGCGTCCGGCGCGTTATCGGAGGAGTGGCCCATCCCGGAGCCGGCCATGCCGGTCTCGCTGGTCGCGCCGAACCCTTGGCGCCCCATGGCGCCCATGGTGGAGCCGCCGGGAACGGCGCTCGAGCCCGTTCCCGCCGTGGTGCCCCGGTCTTCAGCGGGCCGGAGCGGATCGCTGCCGCCGCGCTTGTCGAAATCCGATGTCATCGCCGCCGTTCCTTCAGTTCAAGCCGAGCAGGGAAAGAACCGCGAGCACGACGACGATCAGGCCGATCAGATAGATGATGCTGTTCACGCTCGTCCTCCTCGTGGGTCGGGGGGAGGCGGCCGGCGCCTCGCATGAGGCCGGCTGTCGCACCCTGTCCCGTTCTGAAACGAAAGACGTCGAAACGGCGGTGGGTTCCTTGCGGCTCGCGCGAACCTGCGAAAAACCGCGTGGCCGGCTCAACGAGGCGGGCGCCGCGTCCCGCGGCCGGCTGCAGGACGCGGGTGAGGCCGCTTCATTCGCGCCAGCCGCGCACGTTTGCTCCGTTGAACACGACCCGGTTGCGGAACGGCGGCTGGAACAGGCCGTAGAGCATCGGTTGTCCGCCGCCGCTCGCCGCGTCCAGCGCCGCCAGGTGTTCCGGGGCGATCGCGAGGTCCAGCGCCCCGGCGTTGTCCGCGACCTGCGCCTCGCGGCTGACGCCCATCAGCGTCGAAGCAACGCCCGGCCGGCCGACCACCCAGGCGAGCGCCACGCGCGCCGGCGTTTCGCCAACTTCCGCCGCCACGCGCTTCAGCGCGTCGACGATCGCCCAGTTGCGCTCGGTGAACAGCGTGTCGCCGAACGGGTTGTCACCGTCGAGCCGCTTGTCGCCGTCGGCTCGCGCTTGCGGTCCGTCGCCGCCTTGGTTCGGCACGCCACCCTGCCGCGGCGCGCCACTCTCCACCGCCGCCCGGTCGTATTTGCCGGACAGAAGGCCGTAGGCGAGCGGGCTCCAGGGGACGAGCCCCATGCCGAAGGCGCGGCCGAGCGGCGCGTGCTCGTTCTCGACGCCGCGCTCCACCAGCGAATAGAAATACTGGAGGCCGACCGGCGCCGGCAGGCCGCGCGCTTTGGCCAGCGTCGCGAGCTCGGCGGCGAACCAGGCCGGCACGTTCGACAGGCCCCAGTAGCGGATCTTGCCCGCCTGGACGAGGCCCGCCATGGTTTGCAGCAGCTCGGCGGCCGGCGTGACGCCGTCCCAGACGTGGATCCAGTAGAGGTCGATGAAGTCGGTGCCGAGCCGCTTCAGCGAGCCGTCGACCGCGGCGTGGACGTGCCGCGCGCCGTTGCCGCCGGCGTGGAAGCCCTTGCCGGTCGAGAAGCCCGACTTCGTCGCGATCACCGTTCTGTCGCGCAAGCCCCGCTCGGCAACGAAGCGGCCGACCATCTCTTCCGAGCGGCCGCCGGAATAAACGTCCGCCGTGTCGACGAAATTGCCGCCGAGCTCGCTGTAGCGGTCGAACACGGCGCGGCTGCCGGCCTCGTCCGACCCCCAGCGCGCCGTGCCGAAGGTCATGGTGCCGAGCGCCAGCGGGCTGACCAGCAGGCCGGAATGCCCGAGGGCGCGGTAGGATTCGAGGGTCATGGCGGATCGTGTCCCGTTCGTTGCGGACGCGGAAGGTGGACCCGGGACCGCGGTTCGATTAGACGACCAATCATGCATGGGTTCGTGAAGGGGTTTCAGGTATGGACCGAGACCTCTGGTCCGGGCTCGCGGTGTTCGCCGCGATCGTCGAGGCGGGCAGCTTCAACAAGGCCGCCCGGCGGCTGGGCCTGAGCCCATCGGCGCTCAGCCACGCGCTGCGCGCCCTCGAAGCCAAGCTCGGCATCCGGCTCCTCGACCGCACCACCCGCTCGCTCGCGCCGACCGGCGCCGGCGAGGAACTGCTCGCCAAGCTGCGGCCGGCGATGGGCGCCGTGGCCGACGCGCTCCAGGGCCTCGAATCGGCCCGCGAGCGGCCCACCGGCCGGGTGCGGGTGAACGCCCACCGGCCCGCGGCCTTGTTCGTCGTGCTGCCGCGCCTCGCCCGCTTCGCGGCGGACTGCCCGGAGGTGTCGGTGGAACTCGTCGTCAACGACGGTCTCGTGGACATCGTGTCGGAGCGGTTCGACTGCGGCATCCGGCACGAAGGCGAGTTGCAGCGCGACATGATCTCGGTGCGCGTCAGCGGCCCGGTGCCGCTGGTGTTCGTCGCGGCCCCAAGCTACCTCGCGGCGCACAACGGCCCGCCGACGGCGCCGGGCGACCTCGCCGGCCACCGCTGCCTGTGCTACCGCTACACCTCGGCCGGCACGATCCACGTCTGGGCGTTCGAGCGCGAGGGGGTCGCCTTCGAGCGCGCCGTTCCCGGCTCGTTCGTCACCAACGACGTCGACGTGATGCGGGATGCCGCGCTCGCCGGCGTCGGGATCGCCTGCCTGCCGCGCCCGCACGCCGACGCGCACCTCGCCGCCGGAATGCTCTCGGAGGTGCTGCCCGGCTGGGCGCCGGCGCTCCCGCCGAACCACCTCTACTACCCGAGCCGCCGCCAGCCGAGCGCCGCCTTCCGCGCCTTCGTGGCGGCGATGCGGGCGTGAGCGGTCCGTTTTCAGCTCGGACCGCCGCCGTTCCTTCGCCGGCCGGTGCGCCGGACGCGGATCGCGTCAGTCCCCGACAAGGCCGGGATGCTTACCTGCCGCGGCAGGCGAACCACCGCCCGGGTCCTTGGAATGAACGCGCACGCCCCGACGGCCATGGATTCGACCCAGGCGCAAGCGCCGGCCGGCGCGGGGCCCCACGACCGCGCGCTCGAGGAGTTCCTGAGCGAGCGGCGCCTGCGGGCGGTGCTGTCGTTCGTGCGCCGGGAACGGCTGACCATGATCCGCTGCGAGATCGGCACCCTGCGGCAGACCCTGCGGGACTGGCGGTCGCCGGCCTGACCGCGCCGATCCGGCAGCCGGACGAGTTCCGGAACCGCTAGCCGCGCGCGTCGGCCGCCGCGGCGCTTGAGCCGTCCGGCGCCGTTCGGGCGTCGTCCACGGCTTGTAGTTGCATCCGGAGGGTCCAGCAGTCGAGCTGGCTGTTGATGAGGTGCAGTTCCGTCGCCGCGTGTTCTTCTTCCAGTGCGGCGAACCGGCGCTGCAGCGCGGCGAGCTCGTCTTCCAGCCGCCGCCGTTCGCGGTCGGCCGTTTCGCCGAACCGCTCGAGCTCGCCGACGATCCGGGCGAACAGCCGTTCGTAGCGCCTGATCTTGCGGGCGCCGGCCGCGACGAGCGCGAGCGCGTCGCGCACCAGGTCGGCCGGCGTCGCGTCGTCGCCGTCCGCCATGGGTTCGCCGAGCGCCTCGGCGTCGTCCCAGCCGCCCGTCGGTACGGGTCCGGCAGGCG
>CAXUCL010000233.1:0-3759 GCA_964249395.1 uncultured Rhizobiaceae bacterium | reverse complement strand
GACCCCTCATCCCCTGCCGGACCTTCTCCCCGCCGGGGAGAAGAAGGCGGTTGCGCGTTCCGCAAAACAGAAAGGCGTCTCGGGCATCGCCGGACGGGGCGCTTCCCCCTCTCCCGAGTCGGGAGAGGGTGGCCCGAAGGGTCGGGTGAGGGTGCCGTAGGGCGCTGCGCTTCGCAGGTCGGGGCTCTGCATTCCCTCATCCCGCTGCCGCGACCTTCTCCCGACTCGGGAGAAGGAGGACGCTTCGCCGTCGAGTTTTTCCTTTCGGGCGCGGGTCTTCGTTCCCGCGGGCCGTTGCGGCTCCGGGTCGGTGTGGGTGGTCGTATGCTCCGTCCATCGTTTGATGGGCGGCGGGCGCCGAAGGCTTGCCCTTCGGACGTAGTGCATTCGTCAAACGGCTCGCCTTCGGCGCCCGCGCGGGTGGCTCCAACGCTTGTCGCCAGGTGCCTGCCTGGCGTCCCCATGGCCTTCAGCGAAGGGGCTCCCTTCGCCTCAAGGGCGTGATCCGAACATTGTCCCAGCCACACGCGCCTTGCGGGTTCCTCGGCTTGCTCCCGGACCCTGTTGCCAGGGACCGGCCACGGTTGGCGCTGGCCGGGCCGTCCGTTCCTCCGGAAGGAACAAACAACCCGGACCCGCCCGCCAGCCCCTCCGAACGATCCCGGTGATCGGTCGCGCCCATCCGAACAGGGCGACGGTGAGGCAGAAGGTAACGGACGGGCGCCGGGGCGGGGATAAGTTTTTTCGCCGGCACTGCCGTTCGGTGCGCTGGAAACGGCGCGACGGCTGCAACGCCGCGGCATGGGTCCCGGCTCAGGGCCGGGATGACGAACCGGAGAGGGTGGCGCTTCCCTTGCACGGAGGGGGTGGCGCTTCCCCCTGCCCGGAGGGGTGGCGCTTCTCTGCCCGGAGAGAGTGGCGGCCGTCATTCTCTCGCACGGAGAGGGTGACGCTTCCCTTGCACGGAGCGGTTGGCGCTTCCCTCGCACGGCGGGGAGGGCGCTTCCCTTGCAATGCCGCGCGCCGCGTGATGTTTGCCGCCATCCGCAACCGTCGCAGTTCCCGCCGCCCATGACCGTTCCGGTCGCCATCCAACCCACCGAGATCGAGGACGTCGCGGCGCGCGAGGCGCGCGAGCCCTCCAGCCTCGTCGCGCGCTTTTCCGCCGACGAACCGCTCGTCCTCGACGCCGGCCGCGCGCTCGGCCCCTTCCAGATCGCCTACACGACGCACGGGACGCTCAACGCAGCCAAATCCAACGCCGTGCTGGTCTGCCACGCCTTGACCGGCGACCAGTACGTCGCATCCCGCAACCCGGTCACCGGCAAGCCGGGCTGGTGGAGTTCGCTCGTCGGACCGGGCAAGCCGATCGACACGGACAAGTACTTCGTCGTCTGCTCGAACGTCATCGGCGGCTGCATGGGCTCGACCGGCCCGGCCTCGATCGACCCCGCGTCGGGCGGCCCCTACGCGCTCGACCTGCCGGTGCTCACCATCCGCGACATGGTGCGGGCGCAGGCGATGCTGGTCGACCGGCTCGGCATCGACACCTTGTTCGCGGTGGTCGGCGGCTCGATGGGCGGCATGCAGGTGCTGGAATGGGCGGTGACCTACCCGACCCGCGTCTTCGCGGCGCTGCCGATCGCCACCGGCGCGCGTCATTCGGCGCAGAACATCGCCTTCCACGAGGTCGGGCGGCAGGCGGTGGTGGCGGACCCGGAATGGCGCGGCGGGCGCTACATCCGCGAGGGGACGCGGCCGCACAAGGGCCTCGCCGTCGCGCGCATGGCCGCGCACGTCACCTACCTGTCGGAAGCCGCGCTCAGCCGCAAGTTCGGCCGGACCCTGCAGAACCGCGACGCGCTCGGCTACGGCTTCGACGCCGACTTCCAGATCGAGAGCTACCTGCGCCACCAGGGCGTCACCTTCGTCGACCGGTTCGACGCCAACTCCTACCTCTACATGACCCGCGCGATGGACTATTTCGACATCGCCGCCGACTTCGGCGGGCGCCTCGCCGACGCCTTCCGCGACACGCGGACGCGCTTCTGCCTCGTGTCCTTCTCGTCCGACTGGCTGTTCCCGACGGAGGAGAACCGCGCCGTGGTGCACGCGCTGAACGCGGCGGCGGCCTCCGTGTCCTTCGTCGAGATCGAGACCGATCGCGGCCACGACGCGTTCCTCTTGGAGGAACCGCAGTTCTTCGCGGCGATCCGCGGCTTCGTCGCCTCCGCCGCCCGGCAGCGCGGCCTGTGAGCGCGGCAGATCCCGCCGCGGACAGCAGAAACGGGCATCACCGCGTCGACCTGGAGCTCATCGCCGAGCTGGTGCGGCCCGGCGCGCGCGTCCTCGACGTCGGCTGCGGCGACGGGGCGCTCCTCCAGCTCTTGCAAGAGAAGCGCGGCGTCGACGGGCGCGGCGTTGAGCTCAGCCAGGCGGGCGTCAACCGCTGCGTGGCGCGCGGCCTGTCGGTGATCCAGGGCGACGCCGACCGCGACCTCGTCCACTACCCGGACGGCGCCTTCGACTACGCGATCCTATCGCAGACCATCCAGGCGACCCGGGCGCCGAAGCTGGTGCTGGGCGAACTGTTGCGCATCGGCCGCTCGGCGGTCGTCTCGTTCCCGAACTTCGGCCATTGGTCGACGCGGCTGGCGCTGGGCCTGCGCGGCCGGATGCCGGTGACGCGCAACATCCCCTATTCCTGGTACGACACGCCGAACATCCACTTCTGCACGATCCGCGACTTCGTGGCGCTGAGTGCGGAGCTCGGCGCGCGGATCGAGACGGCGGTGGCGCTCGACGGCGAGGGCAACCGGCTGGGGCGCAGGCTGCCGGTCGGCCTGTGGAACCTGCTGGGCCAGCAGGCGGTGTTCCTGCTCAGCCGCTAGAGGTTGACCGCCCGCATGCCGGTCTCGTTGTAGCGCGTGCCGGCGGCGGCGTCCGGCGGGAAGGCGGCGTCGAGGTCTTCGAGGTCGGCGGTGGTGAGGACGAGGTCGGCCGCCTCGACGTTCTCCTCCAGATAGCGCATCCGCTTCGTGCCGGGGATCGGCACGATCGTCTCGCCTTGGGCGAGCACCCAGGCGAGCGCCACCTGCGAAGGCGTGGCGTCGTGGCGCGGGGCGAGGGCGCGCACGTCGTCGACGAGCGTCAGGTTCTTGTCGAAGTTCTCGGCCGAGAAGCGCGGCGCGTCGCGGCGGTAGTCGTTCGCGGCGAGATCGGCCGGCGACGCGATCGCGCCGGTGAGGAAGCCGCGCCCGAGCGGCGAATAGGGCACGAAGCCGATCGCGAGCTCGCGGCAGACGCCGAGCAGCTCTTCCTCCGGCTCGCGGCTCCACAGCGAGTATTCCGTCTGCAGCGCCGCGATCGGGTGTTCGCGGTTCGCGCGCCGAACGGTGGCGGGGCCGGCCTCCGACAGGCCGAGGAAACGCACCTTACCGGCCCGCACCAGATCGCCCATCGCGCCGACCGTTTCCTCGATGGGAACGGCCGGGTCGACGCGGTGCTGGTAGTAGAGGTCGATGATCTCGACGCCCAGCCGCCGCAGGCTGGCGTCGCAGGCTTGAACCACGTAGTCCGGCCGGCCGTTGATCCCGAGCCGCTCGCCGCGCGGGCCCCGCACGTTGCCGAACTTCGTCGCCAGCACCACGCCGTCGCGCCGGTCGCGGATCGCGCGGCCGACGAGTTCCTCGTTCGCGCCGACCCCGTACATGTCGGCGGTGTCGAGGAAGGTGACGCCGAGATCGAGCGCGCGGTGGA
>CAXUCL010000232.1:0-3787 GCA_964249395.1 uncultured Rhizobiaceae bacterium | reverse complement strand
GCAAACCATCCAGCCCGCCGGCAGCGCCCCGCGCCGTCAGTGAGGCGGATATAGGAGGGATAAGGCGGCGGTGTCAACACCTGTTTTCATGAAAGCGTCACGTGGAACGCTCGGCTTACCGTCCCTCTCATCCGGGAACGGTAACTGAGGCGGCGGACCGGCGGTTGGGCTGGCTTCGAACAGTCTCCCTCGAACGAGACCGCCGAAGGCGAACGTCGTTTGATGGGTGTCCTCATGTAAGGCGATCGGCCCCGCTCTATGAGCGCTCGCAATGATACGCGCCGATGTCGGCGGAGAGACCAGCTTCAACCGCAGCGGCCGCCGCGCTCCCTCGCCTTTCCGGCCGAAGGATTGACAGGCCATCCTCGAACCCGCTCATCTGCACCGTGTCGACGAATATGACACAGTCCGCACATTCGTCCCGTTTCTCTGGTCGTGCCCACTCCGCGTCCCCAATCCGCCACCTTGTTGCTGGAAGCCGCGCGCGCAATGACGGCATCAGCTTGACTCCCTTCACGGTCCCGCGACCGCGTTTCGGCGATGAGCCGCCCCTCGTGGCCGATCGGCGCCGCCAGCCGGACAAGCGCCAAGTGTCGGCGCGATGGCTCGCCGGCACCCTTCTCACCGGCATCACGTCCAGCGCGCTGATGAGTATCGCCCTCGCCGCCGCGCTCGACGGACACCGGGATCTGTCGACGCCGCGACGCGTCGCGGTGGTCCCGGAGCACGCGGGCCTGTCGTCGTCGAAGGCCGAGCGCGTCGTCGCCACGGTCATTCCCGCCGCACGGAACCGGCAAACGATCGAACTGTCCACCATGACGCGGGAAGGCGACCGCGAGGTCATTCGCACGCTTCCCTTCGGCTACGTCAGTCTCGCGCTGGCCGGCAGAAACGCGAACAACGTCGCGTACCCACCCTTCAACGCGCTGCAGATATTGACCGACGGCGGGGCCACGCCGCCGCTTGCCGAAACAACAGCCGCCGACGCACAGATCTACGGCGCGAAGGTCGAAAGCGAGATGAGCCTCAAGGTCGAGCCCTTCACCTTCGAGAACATCGACGCGACGAGCGAGATCACGACAAACGAGGCGGAAACGCTCGTGCGCGCCGCGTCACCGACGTTGTCCTACGCGCCCGTGCAGGTCGCCTCCCTCGAAGCCTTCGACGCCTCGCGCTTCCTTCCCGGCGGCGACGTGTCCGTCTACGAGCCCGGTGCCGCGTTTCGCGTCGTGGCCCAGAACGTCTCGGTGTCGCCGCGCGATCTGCCGGCGGCGACCAACACCCGCTACGCCGAGGAGATCGTTCCTTTCCGCAAGACCGCGCAGCTCTCGAACGTCCTTGCCGATACCGGCTACGAGGGACCCGAAGTCGAGGAAGCGGTCGCGCAACTCGTCGAGGAACTCGGAACCGACAGGCTCGAGGTCGGCGACGTCCTGCGGGTCGGCAGCGAGATGGCGGACGGGACGAAGCGGATCGTCCGGCTTTCCGCCTACCGGGGAACGGAGCACCGCGCGACGATCGCGCGCGACGACAACGGCCTGTTCGACCGCGGCGCCGAGCCGCCCGCCACCGCCGCCGTTGCGGAAGCGTTCGACGAGACCGCCACCGAGCCGCCGCTCCGCAGCGAGATGCCGCGCGTCTACGACGCCGTTTATCAGGCCGCCCTCGCCTACGGCCTGAACGACCGCATGTGCCGGCAGCTCCTAAGCATGTTGTCGAGCGACGTCGACTTCCAGGCGCGCGTCGGCCCGGCCGACCGCCTCGTCGTCTTCTATACGATGAACGAGGGCGAGGAGACCGCCAACGAGACCTCGCAGATCCTCTACGCGGAAACCACGTTCGGCGGCGAGTCGAAACGCTACTACCGCTTTCGTGCCGCGGAAGACGAACGCTACGACTACTACGACAAGGACGGGCGCAGCGCGAAGCAGTTCCTGTTGCGCACGCCAGTGCCGAACGGGAAGTTCACCTCGCCCTTCGGCGGCCGGATCCATCCCATCCTCGGCTACGCCCGCGCGCATTGGGGCGTCGATTGGTCGGCGCCCCGCGGCACGCCGATCCTGGCGTCCGGCGACGGGGTGGTGCAGGCGGCCGGTTGGGAAAGCGGCTACGGCCGACAAACGATCATCCGTCACGCCAACGGCTACGAGACGTCCTACTCGCACCAGAGCTCGATCGCGCGCGGCGTCTCGCCGGGAGCCAAGGTGCGCCAGGGACAGGTCATCGGCGCGGTTGGCTCGACGGGCCTGTCGACGGGCAATCACCTGCACTACGAGGTGATCGTCAACGGCCAGAAGGTCGATCCAATGCGCATCAAGTTCCCCGCCGGCAACGTGCTGAAGGGCGAGGAGCTCGAAACCTTCCGCGAGGAGCGCGACCGCATCGACGAGCTGCTGCGCGACCGCGCCGAAGCGCAGCGGGTCGCCGGCCGTTGACGGTCGGCCGGTGCGCCTTCGCGAGCCCGTGACTAATTCGGCTTCAGCGACGACTGGCTGCGCCACAGGTCGATGCCACCTTCGGTGGCGAAGCGGTCGATCTCGACCAGCTCGTCGGCCGTGAAGTCCCGCCGGTCGAGCGCGGCGAGCGAGTCGTCGAGCTGCTCGACCGTCCGCGCGCCGATCAGCGCTGAGGTGACACGGTGATCGCGCAGGACCCAGGCGATGGCCATCTGCGCCAGCGTCTGGCCCCGCCGTTCGGCGATGCCGTTCAACCCCCGCAGCCGCTCGACGTTCTCCGGCGATACGAGTCCTTTCGCGAAGGACGTGCCCTTGGCGGCGCGCGAGTCGGCCGGGACACCCGACAGGTAGCGCTTCGTCAGCAGTCCCTGCGCCAGCGGCGAGAAGGCGATGCAGCCGAGACCGAGGTCGTCGAGCGTCGAAAGCAGGTCGTCCTCGACCCAGCGGTTCAGCATCGAATAGGACGGCTGATGGATGACGAAGGGCGTCCGCATCTCCTTGAGAATGCCGTAGGCCGCGCGCGTCAGTTCCGGCGAGTAGGACGACACTCCAACGTAGAGCGACTTGCCGGACCGCACGATCTGGTCGAGCGCGCCCATGGTCTCTTCGAGAGGCGTCCGTGGATCGGGCCGGTGGTGGTAGAAGATGTCGACGTAATCGAGCCCCATCCGCTTGAGGCTCTGGTCGAGGCTGGCGATCAGATACTTCCGCGAACCGAGGTCCCCGTAGGGGCCCGGCCACATGTCCCAGCCGGCTTTCGAGGAGATCACCAACTCGTCGCGATACGGCCGGAAGTCGAGGTCCATCCAGCGGCCGAAGTTCTCCTCTGCCGAGCCGTAGGGCGGGCCGTAGTTGTTCGCGAGGTCGAAGTGCGTCACCCCGCGGTCGAAGGCGCGGCGCAGGATGGCGCGGCCGGTCTCGAACACGTCCGTGCCGCCGAAGTTGTGCCACAGCCCGAGCGAAATCGCCGGAAGGTCGAGGCCGGAGCGTCCGGTCCGGCGATAGGGCATGGAACCGTAGCGATCGTCGGCGGCGACGTGGGTCGGCATCGGCAGCTCTTTCCTGGTTGAGCGAGCCCATCTAGCGCCAGCGGCGCGCGGCGACAGCAGGGTCAACGGCAGTATGTGCCGCCGTTGCGCCGAGCGGCGATGTCGAAATGCAGGTGAGTGGCGTGATCGGGATCGGTTCCGGGACCGAGAACCGTCTTGAACGGCCCGCAGGCGCCTGCCCGCACCCTGGCCTGGAAGCGCGCTTCCGGTGTTTCCGGCGGCAGCGCCGCGACACCGATCTCTGCGCCCTTATCGAACCGGAAGGCGCCGATGTCGAGGGGG
>CAXUCL010000231.1:3385-3837 GCA_964249395.1 uncultured Rhizobiaceae bacterium | reverse complement strand
GTCGCGGTCGAGACCACCGGCCTCGCCGATCCGGCGCCGATCCTGACGCTGCTCGCCGCGCACCCGCTGCTGGCGCACGCCTACCGGCTCGACCGCGTCGTCGCGGTGGTGGACGCGCTGGCCGGCGCCGCGAACCTGGCGGATCACGTCGAGGCGCGGCGGCAGGTCGCGGTGGCGGATCGGCTCGTGCTGACGAAGACCGACCTCGCGCCGGCGGGGGCCGTCGAGCGCCGTCAGGTCTCTGTAGGTCGTGAGCAGGAGGTCGTGAAGTGCGCCGTCCCGCCCCTTCGCGACAACGATGTCGAGCTTGGGCAGGGGGTAGGGCTGAATCTCCAGACCGACGTCGCGCAGGATTTGGGTCCGGTAGTCGTCGGGTTTGCCGATAAACACGACCGGGATGCCCATGGCGAGGCACGGCATGGCGCAGTGCAGCTTCGAGGTGACGACCAGAG
>CAXUCL010000231.1:0-3375 GCA_964249395.1 uncultured Rhizobiaceae bacterium | reverse complement strand
GCGAGGCGAGCGCCGCGGCGCTGCTGGACGGCGACAGCTTCGGACGCTCGCGCTTCCGCTGCGAGACGCCGGACACCGGCACGCACGGAACGCGCGGCATCGCCGCGGTCTCGATCCAGCACGACCGGCCGCTCGCGCTCGCGAGCGTTTGCGGGTTTCTCGACGTCCTCGCGACGCGCGAAGGCGAGCGCGTCCTGCGCGTGAAGGGCGTCGTTCGGACGATCGAGCACCCTGAACGCCCCCTCGTGGTGCAGGGCGTCCGCGGCTTCCTGCACCCGTTCGAGCGGCTCGCGGCCTGGCCAACCGGCGAGGCGCCGGAAACGCGGCTCGTGGTGATCGGCGAAGGGCTCGACGCCGGCCGCGTCCGCGACTTGTTCGCCGCCTTCGCGGGCGAGGCGCGGGTGGACGCGGCCGACGCCGCCGCGCTCCTCGACAACCCTTTGGCGGTCGCCGGCTGGCGAGGGGGCTAGAGGTTCTCCCGGTCGTCCTTGCGTTGGATTAGGAAGCGGAACGCGCCGTTCTCCGCCGGCTCTGCGGCGACGAGCGCGTGGCCGCCGCTCCGCACCAGGTGCTCGATGTCGAGCCGCGCCAGCGGGTCGTCGGCGAGAACCGCTAAGAGCGCGCCGGGCACCGCGTCCCGCAACGCCTTCGCCGTCCGCAGCGCCGGCAACGGGCATCGCAACCCGCGCAGGTCGAGTGCGGTCGCCTCGCCCGTCTGTCGCACCGCGTCGTTTCTCCCTATCTGCATCCGCCACACCGCCGCGACCCGGACGAACCCATGAGCGATTTCGCCGTCGACCCGCAGACCATCGTCGACTTCTGGCGCGAGGCCGGGCCGGACCGGTGGTTCAAGGCCGATCCCGACTTCGACGAGACCCTGCGCGCCCGCTTCGGCGACCTCTACGAGCGCGCCGTCGCGGGCGAACTCGACGCCTGGGCCACTGAAGCGACCGGCGCGCTGGCGCTGGTGCTCCTGTTCGACCAGTTCCCCCGCAACATGTTCCGCGGCACGCCGCAAGCCTTCGCCACCGACGAGCGCGCCCTGCTGGTGGCGAGAGACGCTTTGGCGCGGGGCGACGCGGACACGGTGGGCGAGGACGTCAACCAGTTCCTCGCCATGCCCCTCATGCACTCCGAAGACCTCGCCGATCAGGACGCGTGCGTCGGCTGGATGGAGCGGATCGGCCCGGAGAACCTCTCCTTCGCCGAAGAGCATCGCGACATCGTCCGACGGTTTGGCCGCTTCCCGCACCGCAACCGCATCCTCGGCCGCGCCTCGACGCCGGAAGAGGAGGCGTTCCTGGCGAGCGGCGGCTTCTCCGGCTGAGACGTCAGCCGTGCTTCGGCGTGCGGCCGAAGTCCGGCGCGGCGGTGTCCTGGCCGGCCTCGACGATGCCACGTCGAATGGCGCGGGTGCGGGTGAACAGGTCGAACAGCGCGTCGCCGTCGCCCCAGCGGATCGCCCGTTGCAGCGACGACAGGTCCTCCGAGAAGCGCGCCAGCACTTCGAGCACCGCTTCGCGGTTGTTCAGGAACACGTCGCGCCACATGGTCGGGTCGGAGGCGGCGATGCGGGTGAAGTCGCGGAAGCCCGACGCCGAGAACTTGATGACCTCCGCCTTCGTCACGGTTTCGAGGTCGGCGGCGGTGCCGACGATGTTGTAGGCGATGAGGTGCGGCACGTGGGAAACGATGGCGAGCACCAGGTCGTGGTGCTCGGGCGTCATCACCTCGACGCGGGCGCCGCAGGCCCGCCAGAACGCCGACAGGCGCTCGACGGCCGCCGGGTCGGTGCCGTCCACCGGCGTCAGGATGGTCCAGCGGTTCTCGAACAGCTCGCGGAAGCCGGCGTCCGGGCCGGACTGCTCCGTGCCGGCGATCGGGTGGGCGGGCACGAAATGCACCGACCCGGGCAGATGCGGCCGCATCGCCGAGATCACCGACCCCTTCACCGAGCCGACGTCGGAGACGATCGCGCCCGGTTTCAGGTGCGGGGCGATCGTTTCCGCCACCGCGCCCGAGGCGCCCACCGGCACGGACAGGATCACGAGGTCGGCGCCCCGCACCGCCTCGCCCATGTCGAGATGGTAGCTGGTGCCGAGCGCGAGCGCTTCGGCGCGACGGAGCGTTTCCGCGCGCCGGGTCGAAACGGCGACCTCGCCGGCCAGGCCCCGGTCGCGGACGTTGATGGCGAGCGAGGAGCCGATGAGGCCGATGCCGATCAGCGCGACGCGGCCGAACAGCGGCTCGCTCATCGGCGCGCCATGAAGGCGGCGAGCGCCGCCGCGACGCCGCGGTTCGCTTCTTCCGTGCCGATCGTCATCCGGAGCGAGGCCGGCAGGCCATAAGCGGCGACGCGCCGCAGGATGAAGCCGCGCTCGGTGAGGAACGCGTCGGCCGCGACCGCCTGGGCCTCGCCGCCCGGAAAGGTGATCAGGACGAAGTTGCCGACGCTGTCCCCGACGTCGAGCCCAAGCCGGCGGAGCTCGCTCGTCGTCCAGTCGATCCAGCGGCGGTTGTGCTCGGCGGCCGCGGCGACATGGGCGCGGTCCGCGATCGCCGCCGCGCCGGCGGCGATGGCCGCGGCGTTAAGGTTGAACGGGCCGCGCACGCGGTTCAGCGCGCCGACGACGTGTGCCGGGCCGTACATCCAGCCGACGCGCAACGCGGCCAAGCCGTGGATCTTCGAGAAGGTCCGCGTCATCACGACGTTCTCGTGGGCCGAGGCGAGCTCCAGCCCGGCCTCGTAGTCATTGCGCCGGACGTATTCGGCGTAGGCTCCGTCGAGCACCAGCAGGATGTCGGGCCGGAGCCCTGTGTGCAGCCGTCGCACCTCGTCGAACGGCAGGTAGGTGCCGGTCGGGTTGTTCGGGTTGGCGAGGAACACGATGCGCGTCCGCTCGGTGACGCGCGCCAGGATCGCGTCGACGCTCGCCGTGCGGTTCTCTTCCGGCGCGGCGACGGGCACCGCGTCGTTGGCGCGGATGTAGATGTCGTAGACCAGGAAGCCGTGCTCGGAATGGATCGCCTCGTCGCCGGGCGAGAGATACGCGGCCGCCAGCAGCTGCAGCAGCTCGTCCGAGCCGTTGCCGCACAGGATGTTGGCGGGGTTCAGCCCGTGCGCGGCGGCGATGGCCTCGCGCAAGGCCGTCGCCTGCCCGTCCGGATAGAGTTCGAGCTTGCCGGCGACGGCGGCGAGCGCTTGCGTCGCGCGCGGCGAGGGGCCGAGCGGCGTTTCGTTGGCCGACAGCTTGTGGAGCTTGACGCCGGCCGGCGCCTTGCCCTTGCCGGGCTCGTAGGCGGTGATGCCGCCGATGCCCTTGCGCGGAACGGGCCGGGTGGTCGCCGGTGCGGACATGGGGGTCGGTCCAGGGG
>CAXUCL010000230.1:0-3887 GCA_964249395.1 uncultured Rhizobiaceae bacterium | reverse complement strand
GCCGATGCGGCGATCGCGGCGGTTGCCAAATCCGCCGACGCCGTAAAGGTCGCGGCGGTGGACACCGCCGCAGCCGCGGCCGACGGGACGGCCAAGGCGGTCGGCTCGGTGAAGCGGCGGCTCGGCGACACGTTCATGAGCGAGGACACGATCACCGGCTCGGCGGCGATCGACCGGATGATCGAGCGCTCGGCCGCCGAGAACAACATCCCGACCGAGCTCGCCTACGCGGTGGTGCGGGTGGAAAGCCATTACAAGCCGCACGTGGTCGGCGGCGGCGCCTACGGCCTGTCGCAGATCAAGCCGGCGACCGCGCGCGGCCTCGGCTTCGACGGGCCGGCCAAGGGCCTGTTCGACCCGGAAACCAACCTGCGCTACGGCATGAAATACCTGGCCGGCGCCTACGAGAAGAGCGGTGGCGACATCTGCGGCGCGGCCATGCGCTACAAGGGCGGCCACCGCACCACGGTGATGACGCGGGCCGCCGCCGTTTATTGCTCCAACGTCAAGCGCCACATGGCGGCGATCGCGCGCAGCCGGATGCCGGCGAACCGCGAAACCCTCGTCGCCGCGGCCGAACGCGAGAAGCACGTCCAGGAGGCGAGCCGTTCCGTCGATCTCGACGCCCGCGCCCGGACGCTCGCCGCCGCCGTGACGGCCGCCCCGGCGCGAGCCGAGACCGCCGTCGCCAAAGCCGCGGTCGCTTCCGCGGCCGCCGCCCCGGTGGCGACGCGGCTCGCTTCGAGCGCGAAGAAGGGCGAGCGCGTCGTGCGGGTTTATTCGAGCGGCGCCGCCGCCGCCGCGACGCCGCCTCTCGGCTTCGCCGACTGATCTGCCCGACGCTTCAGCGCGGCGTCGCCGCCAGGATCGGCCCCAGCCGGTCGCGCCGGTGGTCGATGCCGAGCGCCGGGTAGAACAGGCTCGACACCTGCCCGTCGAAGAACAGGGCGTTTCGGCAGCCGAGCTCGTCGCGGAAGAACCGCGCGAAATCCCAGAAGTTGACGACGCCGCGCGACAGAACGAGGTGGACGGTGCGCCCGTCCTCGGTCGCGCAAACGCCGTTGCGCACGAAACGGCTGTCGGACCCTTGCTTGAAGCGCGGATGCAGCCGGCCGTCCACGACGAGCATCGGACCGGACTGCGTCGCGAGCTGCGGCCGGTGCTGGCCCGCGAGGTAGCGCCCGGTTTCGCGCACGAAGGCGCGCCCGTTCTCCACGAAGAACACGCCGTTCGGCTTCATCGTGAAGTTCGCGCCGCGCCCGTCGGCGGTGTTGGCCGGCGCCAGCTCGCGCCCGTCCTGGACGGCGAGGCCGACCGGCCGGCGATCCTCGTGGTACATGCCGGCGTTGACGGCGAGCACGGTGGGCAGCGAGCGGGCGGCGAGGGCGCTCTGCGCGGCCTGGAACGTCTCGAAGGGCTGGCCCGCGTCGTCAACCGCCAGGAGGTGCAGGGCGTGGGTCTCGAGGTCGACGTCGCAGACGACGTATTCGACGCCCGTCGCGCTCAAAGCGGTGCGGCAGAGCCCTCGGTGGTCCGGCGGCACGGTTGGCACGGGGGCGAGCCAGCCGAACAAGCCGGACACCAGCAGCGCGAGGGACCGGACCGCCGTCACCGCCAGGCGCCGCTCAGCTTCGCAGCAGCTCGTTGATCGACGTCTTGGAGCGCGTCCGCTCGTCGACGCGCTTGACGATCACCGCGCAGTAGAGGTGCGGGCCTGGGCTCCCGTCCGGAAGCTGCCGGCCCGGCAGCGAGCCCGCCACCACCACCGAATAGGGCGGCACCTCACCAAAGGTGACAGCGCCCGTCTCGCGGTCGACGATCTTCGTGGACTGGCCGATGAACACGCCCATGCCGAGCACCGAGCCTTCCCGCACGACGCAGCCCTCCACCACTTCCGAGCGCGCGCCGATGAAGCAGTTGTCCTCGATGATCGTCGGGCCGGCCTGCAGCGGCTCCAGGACGCCGCCGATGCCGACGCCGCCGGACAGGTGCACGTTCGCGCCGATCTGCGCGCACGACCCGACGGTGGCCCAGGTGTCCACCATCGTTCCTTCGCCGACATGGGCGCCGAGATTGACGAACGAGGGCATCAGAACGGCGTTGCGGCCGACGAATGCCGAGCGGCGCACCACCGCGCCCGGCACGGCCCGGAACCCGGCTCGGCGGAACCGGGCGTCATCCCAGCCGGCGAACTTCGAGGGCACCTTGTCCCACCAGGCGGCCCCGCCCGGGGCGCCCTCGATCCGCTCCATGTCGTTCAAGCGGAACGACAGGAGCACCGCCTTCTTCAGCCATTGATGCACGGTCCAGGCGCCGTCGGCGCCGCGCGTCGCGACCCGCGCCTCGCCGGAATCGAGACGGTCGAGCGCCGCGTTCACCGCCTCGCGCACCGCGCCGCCCGTTTGCGCGGAGACCGCGTCCCGGTCCTCGAAAGCGGCCTCGATGGTTCGTTCGAGGTCGGCGTGCGGCGCGGCCGGCATCCGTGGAATCCTTTCCTCTTCGGGTCGCGACTCCAGTATGGAACGGACCCGAGGGCGTCAATCGACGCGGCGCGGCGAGGGAGGGGACGCATGGCGGAGCAGGGCGAGGCGGCGAACGAGCGCGCGCGGCGGCCGGACGGATCGTTCGACCCGTTTCCGCCGCCCGAAGTCGACCGGAGCGCGGCGCGCGCGGCGCCCGACACGGCGCAGACCCGCTCCCCCACCTTTCGGCGGGCCTTCGACGACGCGGCGTTCCTGGCGAGCGACGCGATGCGCGGGGTCCGGCTGCAGCTCGAGCTGATGAAGCCGGAACTGGCGCTGAAGGAGGCCGGCATCCTGTCGACGGTGGTGCTGTTCGGCGGCGCGCGCATTCCCGAGCCCGGCAAACCGGCCTGGGCCGCGCGCGACGAGGGGCAGCGGACGCGGCTGGAGGCGAACGCGCGCTACTACGAGGAAGCGCGAACCTTCGCCCGGCTCGCCTCGCAGCACTCGGCCCATTCGTCCGGCGGCAAGGAATACGTCATCGTCACCGGCGGCGGCCCCGGCGTCATGGAGGCCGGCAACCGCGGCGCGGCCGACGCGGGCGCGGTGTCGATCGCGCTGAACATCCGGCTGCCGCACGAGCAGGCGCCGAACCCCTACGCGACGCCCGCGCTTTCGTTCAACTTCCACTACTTCGCGATCCGCAAGATGCACTTCCTCTTGCGCGCGAAGGCGATGGCGATCTTTCCCGGCGGCTTCGGCACGCTGGACGAACTGTTCGAGGGCCTGACGCTGATCCAGACCGGCCGCATGGCGCGGATGCCGGTGGTCCTGTTCGGCGAGGCGTTCTGGCGGCGCGTCCTCGACCTCGACTTCCTGGCGGCCGAGGGCACGATCGCGCCGGAGGACGTGGAGCTCATCACCTTCGCGGACACGGCCGCCGACGGCTGGGCGGCGATCCGGCGCTTCTACGGGCTCTGACGCGCCGGTCGCCGGAACCGGCAGGCCACCGCGCCGGTTCCCGTCCGCACAGGGACACGAAAGGCGCGCGGCTCGCGCCGTGCTGGGCAACACGATCATGACCGATACCGATTCCGAGATGATGCGGCGTCAGCAGAACATGGACACGCGCCAGACGATCGAGGGCGAGGGCCGACCCGGCCCGGCCGACCTCAACGAGCGCGACGGCCGGGACCGCCGCCAGGCGCTGGCAGGCCGGCTCGACGAGCCGGGGAGCGCGGCCGAGAGCCAAGACGACGTGCTCCGGCAGAACACGCGCGACGCCGGGCACGGGCAGGGCGCGTCGGAGCCCGGCAAGCGCCGCGCCGGCGGACTGGTCCGCAAGGGGCGGTCGCTGCTGGGCGCCTGACGGCTAGGCTCTGTACCTGATTAGTTTGCTCAGGCTGGCGAGCGCTGATTCAAGTT
>CAXUCL010000229.1:3550-3895 GCA_964249395.1 uncultured Rhizobiaceae bacterium | reverse complement strand
TACAGGCTGGAGCATACCCGCATCCGGCCTGGCTACCCGGTGCAGGTGCCGGTGGTCGACATCGTCGAGATCGGTTCCGGCGGCGGCTCGATCGCGCGCGTCGACGCGCGCGGCGCGCTGCGCGTCGGTCCGGAAAGCGCCGGCTCGACGCCGGGGCCCGCCTGCTATGGGCGCGGCGGCGAGCGTCCGACCCTGTCCGACGCGCTCTTGACGCTCGGCGTCTTCGATCCCGCGCGCTTCGCCGGGGGAACGATGCGGCTCGACGAGACCAAGGCCGCCGCAGCGATCGCCGCCGACCTGGCCGAGCCCTTGGGGCTTTCGATCGCCGACGCCGCCGCGGCCCTG
>CAXUCL010000229.1:0-3540 GCA_964249395.1 uncultured Rhizobiaceae bacterium | reverse complement strand
GTCGGCGATCGAAAGCCCCAAGGGCTCGGCCAGGTCGGCGGCGATCGCTGCGGCCCTGATCGACATCGCCCACGCCGACATGATCAACGCGCTGAAGCTCGTCACCACGCAGCGCGGGCACGACCCGCGCGAGGCGGCGCTGGTCGTCAGCGGCGGCGCGGGACCGGCGCTGGCGGCCCGTTTGGGGCGCGAGCTGCAGGTTCATACGATCGTCGTGCCGCCGCATCCCGGCATCTTCTCGGCCTGGGGCATGCTCGCCGCCGAGCCGCGCGCCGACTTCCGCGAAACCTGGTTCGCGCCGCTCGACGCCGAAACCCCGGCGGAGCTCGAGCGGCGGTTCGAGGCTCTGGAGCGGCAGGCCGTCGCCTACTTCGGCGAGGGCACGGCCGCCGGCATCCGCTTCGGGCACCGGGTCGAAGCGCGCTACAAAGGGCAGGAGCACGGCGTCTTCACCGGCTTCACGCCGGGCGAAGCGGCCGCGAGCTTCGCGGATCGCTTCCACGCCGCGCACGAGACGGCCTTCACGTTCCGCCTGCCGCGTGCCGCCGTCGAGGTCACCATGCTGCACCTCGAAGCGGTGCTGCGCGGGCCGGTGATCGCCCTGCCGGAGGTCGCGCCGACCCACGACCCCGCTCCGCCGGCCTCGCGCGGGACGCGGGACGTCTACCTCGGCCGCGAGCGCGGCTGGCATCCCGCCCCGGTCGTCGATCGCGTCGCGCTTCGGGCGGGCGACCGGCTGCCGGGTCCCGTGCTCGTCGAGGAGCCGACAGCGACGACGCTGGTGCTCGATGGGCAGACGCTTTCGGTCTCCCCCGAAGGGCTGCTCCTCATCCGCGAGTCGGCCGCCGACGCGACCTGCTGACGCTCGCCCGGGACTGCGCGACCCGCACGGTTCGGCGCCGAGAAACGCGAGGATCACGCGGCCAAGCGCGTCGCGACCCTTCGCCCGAACGGCGTCGCCGGCTTGGCGAGGAGACGCATGGCGGCGTCAGCTGAAATACGGCCGCAGCGCTTCCTTCACCGCGCGCGCCAGCTCCGCCGCGTTCGGCGTGTCGGAATGCACGCAGACGCAGTCGCAGCGCATGGGGATGTGCGTGCCGTCGATCGCCGTCGCCATCCCCTCCTCCATCACGCGCACGGCGCGCCGGGCGGCTTCCGCCGGGTCGGTCGCCGCGTGCTCGCGCGTGATGATCAGCTTGCCGGACGGCTCGTAGTCGAGGTCGACGTAGTATTCGGCGAGGAACCGCAGGCCGCGCTCGGCGTAGACCGTCTCGTGCAGCGTGCCGGCCATGCCGAGAACCGGCACGCCGAAGACCGTCACCGCGTCGGCGACGGCGTGGGCGACGTGCTCGTGCCGCATCGCCGCTCCGTAGAGCGCGCCGTGCGGCTTGACGTGGTTCAAGGCCAGGCCCGCCGCGTCGAGGAAGCCCTTCAACGCGCCGATCTGGTAGAGGATGCAGTCCGCCAGCTCGTCCCGCCCCATGGTCATCTCGCGCCGGCCGAAGCCCTGCAGGTCGGGAAACGACGGATGCGCGCCGACCGCCACGCCGTGGGCGGCGGCCAGCCGCACCGTGGCGCGCATCACGCTCGGGTCGGCCGCGTGGAAGCCGCAGGCGACGTTGGCGATGTGGATGTGCGGCATGATGCCGGCATCGTCGCCGCAGCGGTAAAGGCCGAAGCCTTCGCCCATGTCGCAGTTGATCAGCACCGCCATGCCGCCCGTCCCGTGTTCGCTCCGTCGAGGCGGGCCAGCGTTGCGGTGGCTGCCCGCGGGCGTCAAATCGTATTAAGCGGACGCGCTCATCGCAAAAACCGATGGTCTTCCGGCACCGGCCTCGGCAAGGCCGGCAGTCCGGCCGACGGCGGCGAACCGGAGGAAATCCCGGAAGGCGTCCATGGCCGGCGATTGCGCCGCGTCGCGCCGCCAGACCAGGCCGACGTCCATGCTCGGCACCTCGTCGTCGAGGACGCGCGTTTCGATCCGCTGGCCTTCCAGCGACCAGGGACGGTAGACCATGTCCGACAGGATCGTGACGCCGACGCCGCCGGCCACCATGGAGCGCACCGCTTCCACCGACGAGGTGCGGAAGATTGTCTGCGGCTCCAGGCCCGTCCGGCTCCAATAGCGCATCGCGGTGTGCCGGGCCTCGTCCACCGTGAGCATCACGTAGGGGTGCGCCGCGACGTCCGGGAGCGTGACGCGGTCGAGCTTCGTCAGCGGATGGTCGGGCGCGAGCCACAGGCGGCGCGGCGAGCGGACGAGCACCTCGCTGGCAAGGCGGTCGCCGTCCTGCAGGTTGGATACGAGGAGCACTGCGAGATCGAGCGCGCCGTCGGCCAGCGCCTGTTCGAGCACGTCGCGCGAGGCCTCGAAGAGCTCGAGCCGGATGGCCGGGAAGCTCGACTGGAACCGGATGTGGTGGCGCGGCAGGAAATAGCCCGCCACCGTATAGGTGATGCCGACCCGCACCGTGCCCGCGACGGAGCCGGCGGACACCCGTGGTCCGCGCACCGCCTCGGCGACCGCCGCGAGGATCTGCCGCCCCTGCGACAGGAAGCGGCTGCCCTCCAGCGTCGCCACGACGCCGGTGGGGGTGCGGGTCAGCAGCCGCGTGCCGAGCACGGCTTCCAGTTGCTGGATGGCCGCCGTTACCGCGGACTGCGAAACGTTGAGCTCCACCGCCGCCTGGCCGATGCGCCCGGTCTCGGCGGCGGCGACGAAGTAGCGGATCTGCTTCAGCGAAATGGACATGCGAGCGGTCCACGCGGGAATCGACGCATTTCTATCGGAAAAACAGATGGCCGGCATTCCAATTTGCGATTTTACGCGACGACCGCGCTTTGCAAAGCTTCGCGGGCGCCGCTTCCGAGGTCCGGAGAAGTCGACAGCCGATGAGTGCCAAGACGTTCCAGGCGCCGCTGCCCGGCACCTTCTACCGCTCGCCCGCGCCGGGGGAGCCGGTATTCAAGTCGGAGGGCGACGTGGTCGCCGCGGGCGACGCGATCGGCCTCATCGAGGTGATGAAGTCCTTCACCCCCGTCACGGCGGAGGAGGCCGGCACGCTTCTCGCCTTCCACGTCGGGAACGAGGACGCCGTGATGGCGGGCCAGCCGCTCTACGACCTCGACGTGTAGCGCATGGCGATCCGTAGGATCTTCGTCGCCAACCGCGGCGAGATCGCCGTGCGGATCGTGCGCGCGGCCCGCGAGCTGGGGATCCGGACGGTGCAGGCCGTCAGCGCCGCCGACGGCGACATGCTGGCCGCGCGGCTCGCCGACGAGACGGCGCCCGTCGGCCCGGCGCACGCGACGAAGTCCTACCTGAACGGGCCGGCGCTGGTGCGGGCCGCCGTCGATTCGGGTTGCGACGCCGTGCATCCGGGCTACGGCTTCCTGTCGGAGAACGCCGACTTCGCCGAAGCCGTCGAAACCGCGGGCCTCGTGTTCATCGGCCCGACGCCGGCGACGATCCGCGCGATGGGCGACAAGGCGCGCGCGCGGGCCGAGGCAACCGCGGCCGGCGTGCCGACCGTGCCCGGC
>CAXUCL010000228.1:0-3916 GCA_964249395.1 uncultured Rhizobiaceae bacterium | reverse complement strand
CGGCGGAGGTGCTCGACTACACGCAGCCCGTGCCGGACCGGCTGAACGGCGGCTTCGACGTGGTGTTCGACGCCCATGGCGGTCTCCGGCCCGCCGACGCCGACCGGCTGCTGCGCCGCGACGGCGGGGTGGTGGTCGACATCAACCTGAGCGCCGCGAAGGTCGGGCGCGCGCTTTTCCTGCGCCGCCAGACGCTGGCGTTCGGCACGATCGATCGGCGGGCGCTCGGCGAGGTCGCCGCCCTGGCCGCGGCCGGCCGGCTTCAGCCGGAGATCGGAACCAGCGTCAGTCCGGAAGGCGCCATCGACCTCATCGCGCGACTGGAGCGGGGCGACCGTGTCGAGGGCAAGGCCGTCATCGTCTACGCGTGACGGCGCGTCCGGGTGGACAACGGCGTCATCGACGGCCTGCGGTGACCGGATCGGGAGCGCGGCGTCGGGATCAGGCGTAGGCGACCCAGCCTCGCCACGCCATGCCGACGTAGAACACCTCGGCGTCGCGAAACCCCGCTTGGCGAAGGAGTTCCTCGTTGCGACCGGCCGGCACCATGCTTTCCAGCGACCCGATCGCCGCCCTGGCTCTCGCGACGGTCTCGGGGTCGACGCCCGACCGGCGGGCGTAGCTGGCATAGCGGTCGAGCCGGCGCGCGGCATCCGGGGCGGCGCGGTCGATGCATTGATCGACCAAGACGAACGGGCCGTTCGCCTTCAGCCGGCGATGCACCTCCCGAAGCGTCGCGAGCTTGTTGCCGTCGTCGGCGATCAGCCCCAGCACCAGGATGCAGGTCGCGGCATCGAACGGACCGGCGGGCGCGTCGGAGACGGTCCCCTCAATCAGGGTCAGCCGATCCCCCGCCGCGGGTCCGGCAACCGCGCGGGCGAGGTCAAGCATCGCCGTCGAGGGGTCGACGCCGACGAATCGCCAGTTCGGCTGCGCGCCGGCCAGGGCGCGCGTTTCGAGCCCGCCACCCGCGCCGACGATCAGCAGCCGTCCGTCGTCCGGCACGCGCTCCGCCAGCAGCACGCCGATCATCCGGAGCATCCCGTCGTGCCCCGGCGCGAAGGCGGGCGGTCCCTCCTCGACGTAGCGCTTGACCCGTTCCGCGTCAGTGAAGTTCGCGTCGAACCCGCTCATGTCGCCCGTTCCGATCGTGCCGGGCCGATCGCGCCGCAGCAAGACTCGCGTCCCGGACCGCGCGCGCCCGAAACCGCCGAACCGCCCCGGATCGCGACGGCCCGTCGCGTTTCGGTCCTACGCGGCGCCCGGCCCGGGTTCAAGCCGGGTAGGGGAGGGACCGTATCCCGGTTCGGATCGTGGAGCCCGCGGAAGGCCGCCCTACGGCCTCGTGCCCAGGCCCGGTTCGTTGAGCGGCTTGCGCAGCGGCGGCGGCGGCGGGTTCGGTCGTTTCCATGGATCGCCCTTTGCGATGGATTGAAGGTTCGCGACGCCGCCGGACGGGCGTCGCTCGGATCGGCGTCGCGTTTCGGCGGCGACGACGTCGACGATCTCGCCGATCCAGTCGCCCCAACCTCGCCCCTAAATCTCAACGGACTCGGTCCCGAAACCTTCCAGCCGCTGCAGCGGCCGCCTCCCGTCGAGGCGGGTTCAGAGGCCGAGTTCGACGATCCCCCCGCTCTCCAGGCTGCGGTGCCAGTGGATGCCGGACAGCCCGGGCGTGCCCATCGACCGCGTCGAGTTCCCGTGGCCGAGGTCCATGACGCGGTTCCGGTTCTTCGGCTCGACGGAGAACAAGCCGTCGTGCGCCAGCGGCGTCCCCTTCGCCGGGATTGCAAACGACTCGCCTTCGGCGTTCTCGACGACGTCCATGCCGAAGGCGCTGGACTCCGCCTCACCGAACTCCGCCATGGCATCGACGAGGGAGCGGTCGGGGTGCTGCGACCCGCAACGTTGCCGTGCGGGAACGGGACGAGGGCGCGGCTCTTTCGCTTCCGTCGAACGGCCGAACGGCGGTGGCGCCGCCGTCCACCATCGGCGGCCGCTGCGGCTCTGCGGACTCCAACCGGACGCGTTCCCATGATCCAGATCCTGACGCCCGACCACCACCGCCGCATCGAGAAGGGTGGCTTCCGGGTCCACCGCATCCATCCGGGGGCGGCTCTCGGCGTTGCGGGCGACGAGGGCTTCGGCGGGCTCGGACTGATCGACGACGCCACGCTGCAGCCGAAACACGTGGTGGCGATGCATGAGCACCGCGACGACGAGATCGTCAGCTACCTGCGCGCCGGCACGCTCCGGCACGTCGACAGCGCCGGTCAGGCGGAGGTCGTCCAGCCGGACCGGCTGATGGTGATGAACGCCGGCTCGGGCTTCTCGCACGAGGAGACCGCGCCCGGCCCCGGCGAAACGCGGATGCTGCAGATCTTCGTCCGGCCCGGCGAGGCCGGCCTTCCGCCGAAGGTGCAGTTCGTCGATCTCGACGCCGGCGGCGCCGTCCGGCGATGGCGGTTGCTCGTGGGGCCGGAGGGCTCCGGCGCGCCCGCTTACGTCCGGCAGGCGGTCCGCCTCTTCGAGGCCCGGCTGCCAGCCGGCGAAACGCTCCAAGTTCCGCACGCATCCGGCTTCGACACGTGGCTCTACGTGTTCTCGGGCAGCGCGCGGGTCGGCGACCATCGCGTCGCCGAGCGGCACGCGCTTTTCACGACAGAAAGCGAGGCGCTCCCGGCGGTCACCGCTGCGGCGGACGCCGACCTCGTGCTGTTCCAGGTCGACCGGAGCGCGGCGTCGACCAGGGCCGGCTCGCTGAGCGGACAAGCGTGAGGGATCGCCGACCGTCGGAAACGGCGGGTCGTCCGCGCATAAACCATCTGCAACCAAGTCAACGGAGTCATGGTCATGACGACAAGCCCGGTTCGCGGTGCGTCTCCAGTCCGCCGACGCGTTGTCGCCGGCGTCGCGACGATCGTCCTCGCGCTCGCGGCCTTGTGTGCCGGACCGCGGGCAGGCGTTTCCCAAGGTTCGTCGAGCTCCGCGTCCGATGCGGCCCGGCGCGAGGTTCTGGCACTCGACGCGCGGCGCGCGGCGGCGTTCGTCGACGGCGACGCGGCGTTCCTCGACCGCGTCACCGCCGCCGACTACACGCACGTCGAAACGAGCGGCGTTTCCCGGAACAAGGCGGAGTTCATGAATGAGCGCCGGCGCGGCGAGCCGCGTTTCGCGCGCTTCGACATCGAGGTGAACGAGGCGCGCGTGTTCGGGGACGTCGCGGTGGTCACCGGGCGCTACACCAATCAGGTCGAGACCGCCGCCGGGCTGCAGCCGGCCAAGCGGGCGCGGCACCTGCGCGTCTACGTCCGCCAAAGCGGCGAATGGCGCGTCGTCGCGCACCAGGCGACCGAGATCGCGAACCCGTCGAGCGAGCGGCCGGACGAGCGGGGACAAACCCGTCCCACCGAACGAAAGGACATGGAATGACCGCGCAATCCTGGGGTCGCGCCCTTCTCGGCGCCTCGATCGTCGTCACGGTCCTGATCGTCGCCGTGGTGGACGTCTTCAACGAAACGCACCTGTTCAACCCGGCCTGGCCGCCGCACGCCCGCTTCCACAACGCCATGCAGGCGTCCACGCTCGCGCTGACGTCGATCGTTTCGCTGTGGGCGCTGGCGCGAGGCCGCTACGCGATCGCCACGCTCGCCCCGGCCACGTTCTGGCCCGGACTGTTCTTCGCTCTTCTCGCCCCCGGCACGACGGTCTACGCATCGGACGGGCTGCGCGACGTAGGCGTTCCGATCAACCTCGTTCTGGCGGCCCTGTTCCTCGTTCTGACGGCCGTCGGCTACCGGCTCGCCGCCCGCGGGCGGGCCCTCGGCCCTCGACAGGGAGCGTCCGACGGGCCGGCCGGGTCGGCCGCAGCGAACGCGCGGGTGCGCCAGCCCCGCAGGCCGAGGATGGCGACCGT
>CAXUCL010000227.1:0-3932 GCA_964249395.1 uncultured Rhizobiaceae bacterium | reverse complement strand
TGACCCGGGATCCATGCCAAACCGTGTGAGCGAGCGTGTCGGCGGCGGAAGAGCGACGTTCTTTCGCCGCTCACCCATACGTTTGACGCTCGCGGCATGGATCCCGGGTCAAGCCCGGGATGACGAGTCTGAGATGGCGGTGGTTTGAGAACGCCGACGCCTCAAGGGGTGTGGCGACGCTCGAAACAGCGGCTTCGCCGGGCAAGCTCAGGCCGCGGCATGGATCCCCGGCCTTGCGGCCGAGGATGACGAAGCGGGGACGACGCCTGCCTTTTCCCCTCGCCGCTCGCGATCGGGGAACCCCCTCAGCGCCCGCCCAGCGCCCCTTCGCGCTGCTTGATCATCATGAAGGTGTCGAAGGTGTATTCCGGCACCTGCTGGTAGAGGTAGGTCTCGGCGCGGAAGGCCATCATCGAGTCGTAGATCTTCTTGAAGGCCGGGTTCGAGCCGTTGATCTCGCCGTAGACCTGGTTCGCCGCGTCGAACGAGGCGTTCAAAACGTCCTGCGGGAAGGGTCGGAGCTGCGCGCCGGCCCCCACCAGCCGCTTCAGGGCTGCGGGGTTCTTGAAGTCGTACTTCGCCTGCATCTCCACCGTCACGGCGCGCGCGGCGGTGGCGAGGATGCTCTTGTAGGCCGCCGGCAGGCGGTCCCATTCGCCCTTGTTGACCATGAAGCAGAGCGCCAGGCTCCCTTCCCACCAGCCGGGATAGTAGTAGAACGGCGCGACCTTCACGAAGCCGAGCTTCTCGTCGTCGTAGGGGCCGATCCATTCGGCCGCGTCGATCGTGCCGCGTTCCAGCGCCGGGTAGATGTCGCCGCCGGCCACCTGCTGCGGCACGACGCCGAGCTTGCCCATCACCTGGCCCGCCAGGCCGGCGATCCGCATCTTGAGACCTTTGAGGTCCTGCGTCGCGTTGATCTCGCGGCGGAACCAGCCGCCCATCTGCGTGCCGGTGTTGCCGCCCGGCAGGTAATGGATGCCCTGGCCGTTGAAGAACTCGTTCAGGAGGTCGACGCCGCCGCCGACGTAGAGCCAGGCCGACAACGCCCGCGAGTTCAGCGCGAAGGGCACGGACGCGCCGAGCGCCCAGGTCGGGTCCTTGCCGACGTAGTAGTAGGAGGCCGTGTGGCACATCTGGACCGTGCCGCCGGTAACGGCGTCGGCCGCCTGCAGCCCCGGCACGATCTCGCCGGCCGCGAAGGGCTGGATCTCGAAGGCGCCGTCGGTCGCCTCACGCACGAAGCGGGCCATGTCGTCCGCGCCGCCGTAGATCGTGTCGAGCGATTTCGGGAATGACGACGTGCAGCGCCACGACACCCGCGGCAGCGACTGCGCGATCGCCGGCGCGGCGAGGCCGGCGGCGGCCGCGGTGCCGAGCGCGCCCGCGGCACCCGTTCGCATGAAACGACGACGATCCATCGCTATCCCTCTCCCGTTCCGGCTTCTTCTCGTCAGAGCGCGTCGTTGCGCTGCTGAATCATCATGAACGTGTCGAACGTGTATTCGGACACCTGCATCCAGAGATAGCTGTCCTTTTTGAAGGCGAGCTGGCTCTCGAAGATGGTTTTGAAGTCGGCGTTCTCGGCCGCGATCTCGGCATAGGTCTGTTTGGCCGCCTCGAAGCAGACCTGCATGATCTCCGGCGAGAAGGCGCGCAGCTGCGTGCCCTTCTCGACGAGGCTGCGCAGCGCGATCGGGTTCTTGTGGTCGTAGGAGGCGAGCATGTCGGCGTTGGCCGCCTCGCAGGCCGTCGCCAGCAGCGCCTGATAGTGCTTCGGCAGCGCCTCCCAGCGCTCGCGGTTGATCATGGCGTGCAGCGCCGCGCCGCCCTCCCAGAAGGCCGGGTAGTAGTAGAACTTCGCGACCTGGTGGAAGCCGAGCTTCTCGTCGTCGAACGGGCCGACGAACTCGGTCGCGTCGAGCGTGCCGCGTTCCAGCGCCGCGTAGATGTCGCCGGCCGGGATCTGCTGCGGCACGACGCCGACGCGCTCCAGGACGCGGCCGGCGATGCCGGCGATGCGCAGCTTCAGGCCCTGCAGGTCGGCCGCCGTGTTGATCTCCTTGCGATACCAGCCGCCCATCTGCGCGCCGGTGTTGCCGCAAGGCATGGCGTGGATGTTCCGCTTGTTGAAGAAGCCGTTCAGGAGGTCGTTGCCGCCGCCATAGCTGAACCAGGCGTTCTGCTGGCGGGCGTTGAGGCCGAACGGGATCGCGGTGCCGAGCGCGAAGGCCGGGTCCTGTCCGACATAGTAGTACGAGGCGGTGTGGGCGCACTCCACCGTGCCGTTCGCCACCGCGTCCAACGCCTGCAGGCCGGGCACGATCTCGCCGGCGGCGAAGATCTGGATGTCGAAGTTGCCGCCCGTCGCATCCCGCACCTGGTTCGCGAGCTTCACGGAGGTGCCGAAGATCGTGTCCAGCGATTTGGGGAACGACGAGGTCATCCGCCACGTGACCTTCGGGTTCTCCTGCGCGATCGCCGGCGCGGCGAGCGTCGTGGACGCGGCGGCCGCAAAACCCGCCTTCGCGATGAACGAGCGGCGATCCATTGCTGAACTCCTCCCCGCGCGGCTCTCCGCCCGCGCTTCCCGTTTCCTGTATCGAGCGCTCCGGGCGGCGACAAGGCGGAAACGCCGGACGCGGCGCGACGGCCGGCGCTCGCGCGCGCGGTTGACGACGATCCGTCGTCATGGTGCTTGGCGCCGTTCGTTCCGCAGGAAGCCGTCCGTCATGCCCGCTGCCGCCATGCCGCTCGTCGCCGTTCCCGCCGATGTCCGGGACTTCGGCAACTACCGCTGGCACGCGACGCCGGACACCTACCTGAAGGCCGCGATCCAGGCCGCGGGCGTCGTACCGCTGATCGTTCCGGCCTTAAGCGACGGCTTCGCGGTGGACGCGGTGCTCGACCGGGTCGACGGCGTGCTGACGACCGGTTCGGCTTCCAACGTCCATCCGGCGCGCTACGGCGTGGCGCCGACCGAGAAGCACGAGCCGTTCGATCCCGACCGCGACGCCTTGAGCGACGCGCTGATCCGCGGCGCGCTCGATCGGGGCCTGCCGCTGCTCGCCATCTGCCGCGGCCACCAGGAGCTGAACGTCGCTCTCGGCGGCACCCTCGCGACGGAGATCCAGGACCTCGACGGGCGCATGGACCACCGCTCGCCCGACTATCCCGATCAGGACGAGCGCTTCGCGATCCGCCAAGCGGTGAACGTCGTGGGCGACGGGCTCGCCGCGATCGTCGGGAGGCGGGACATCCAAGTGAACTCGCTGCATCGGCAGGCGATCGACCGGCTGGCGGCGGGCCTCAGCGTCGAGGCCCTCGCCCCCGACGGCACGATCGAGGCGGTGTCGGTCGACGGCGCGAGGGCGTTCGCGCTCGGCGTTCAATGGCATCCGGAATACTTCGCGGCGAGCGACAGGCCGTCGGCCGCGGTCTTCCGCGCCTTCGGCGAGGCCTGCCGCGACTTCGCGCGAGCGCAAGCGCAAGCGCAAGCGCAAGCGTGAGCTGCGTCGAGCGCGGCGTCGCGGCGAGCGACGCGCTATGGACACAATCCTCGATTCCAGTCGCCGCCGGGGACATTGCAATCGCGGCAATCGGCAAGGGCGCCCATCGCTTCGTCGCGCGACGGGCGCGGCCGATCGCTCGAACGGGGGCTTGGCACGCATGACGAAGGATCGATGGACGAGCCCAATCGCGGAGCCGGCGCGCGGACGCGGTTGGCGCGGCGCGGCGCTTCTCGGCGGCGGCTGTCTCGTCGCGATGGCGGCCGGCGGCGCCGGCATGGCGCTCTGGCTGGCGGACAGCTCGCGAGCGGTCGCGGTCGCGTCCCCGCCCGCCCATCAGGAGCACCACCCGAAGCCGGCCCGCCCCCCGCTGCCGCCCGCGGCGCTGGCGCCCGCGGCTTGGCCGGTGGCGCCGTCCGCCAC
>CAXUCL010000226.1:0-3937 GCA_964249395.1 uncultured Rhizobiaceae bacterium | reverse complement strand
TCGCCCGCGAGCACGATCTGCCCGAGCGGCGAGCGCAGGAGGAACAGGAGTCGCAAGCCGGCGAGCGGCCGCGCGGCGCGCGCCTCGACGAACACCTCGACCCGCTCGCCGCCGCCAAACGCGGCGACCCCGGCCGCGCCGTTCGTCGCGACCCGCACCGCCTCGACGTGACAGGCGCGGTCGGGCGGGGCGAGGCGATCGGGATCGAACGGCGCTTGTTCCGGCTCCGGCGCGTCCGGCCCCTCGCTCGTCCCGTTTGAAGCGCCGTCCGCGAAGAAGTCCGCGTCGTGCTTGGCGCGCCGCGACAGCTCGCGCCTGTACTGGCTGAGGACCTCGCGGGTTTCGCCACTGGCGCGGACGCGCCCCTCGTCGAGCCAGATCGCCCAGTTGCACAGGGCCGTCACCGCCGTCTCGTCGTGCGACACGAACAGGACGATGCGGTCGCGGCGGAAGGCGCGCAGGAACCGCATGGAGCGCTGCTGGAAACGGGCGTCGCCGACGCCGAGGATCTCGTCCACCACCAGGATGTCGGCGTCGACGTGGGCCGACACCGCGAAGGCGAGGCGGGCGTGCATGCCGCTGGAATACTCGCGCACCGGCCGGTCGATCGCCGCGCCGATGCCGGCGAAGGCCTCGATCGCTTCCATGCGCGCTTTGAGCGCGGCGGGCGGCAACCCGTGCAGGGCGGCGGTGAGCCGGACGTTCTCGCGGCCGGTGAACTCGGGGTCGAAGCCGGCGCCGAGCTGCAGCATGGCGGCGATGCGGCCCGCGACCTGGACGCGCCCCTCGCTGGGCGCCAGGATGCCGCTGACGAGGCCGAGCAGCGTCGACTTGCCGGCGCCGTTGCGCCCGACGATGCCGACGCAGTCGCCGGCGCGCACATGGAGGTCGACGCCGCGCAGCGCCCACGGATGATCCGCTTCGCGCGCGGCGAAGAGTTCGCGCAGCGAACGGGGTCCCGGCCAGTAGCGCTTGCCGAGGGTCTCCAGGCGGATGGCGGGTTCAAACGACATCGGCGAAGCCCGGCCGCAACCGCGCGAACACGCTGTGGCCGACGAGGAACAGGGTGCCCGCCGCCGCCCAATAGGCGAGGAGGCCGCCGGGCGTCGGCAGGGCGTCGAAGAACACGAGCCCGCGGGCGGCCTCCAGCGGAAAGGCGAGGGGGTTGGCGAAGAAAACGGGCCGCAGGGGCTTGGGCACCTGCGCGAGCGCGTAGAAGACGGGGCTGAGGAACATGATCGCCGGGGCGGCGGCCTGCACCGCATGGTTGAGGTCGCGGAAGTAAGCGCCGAGCGCGGCGAAGATCCAGGCGACGCCGACGGCGAGAAGCGCCAGCGGCGCGACCACGAGCGGCAGCAGCAGCGCCGACGCCGGGATGCCGCCGCGCACGACCGCCAAGAACGCGAACAACAGCGCGACGTTGACGGCGAGCTTGAACAGCGCCGAGCCGACCACCACGAACGCCAGCACGTCGAGCGGGAAGATGACCTTGGTGACATAGGTCGCGTTCTCGCGCATGAGGCGCGGGGCGCGGCTGATCACCTCGATCCAGAAGCCGAACAGCGTCAGGCCGAGGAAGTAGATCAACGGAATGTCGACCGGACCGCTCGTCGGCGCCGCCCAGGCAGTTTTCAGGACGAAGCCGAAGACGAAGGTGTAGATGGCGACCATCGACAGCGGGATCACGACGATCCAGCCGAGGCCGACGAGGCTGCCCCGGAAGGTCGCCTCGATGTCGCGCGCGAGCAGGAGCCGGAACAGGTGGCGGTGGGTCCAGAGGCTGCGGAACGGGGCGAGGAGCGGCGCGGCGGCGCGCGCTCGGGCTTGAACCTCGATGGGCAAGGCGGCGCCGTGCTCCCTGGTGGCGGAACGGTCGGGGGCACCACCCTAGAAGATTCGCGGCCGCGGGGAAACACGGGCATGGCCGGCGGCGAGCGGCCGCGAACGATCTGGCTCGATAGCGGCGACTTCCTGCGCTACTTCCGCGGCTGCCCGACGCCGACCGGCATCGGCCGGGTGCAGGCCGAGCTGTTCCGCTGGATGAGCGCGCGACACGGCGGCCGGGTCCGCTTCTGCCGCGTCAACCGCCTGACGGGCCGGGCGGAAGCGGTGCCCGCCGCCATCGTGCTGAGCGCGGCCGACACGGGCGGCTTCCTGCACCGCTTCGGTGGGCGGCGAGGCTTCAAGCTGCGACAGGGCGGACGCTGGGCGCGGCGCGTTTGGGACGAAACGCGCGCCGTGCGGCGGGCGAACGGCGCGGCGTCCTTCGAGGCGGCCGTGCGGCCCGGCGACGTTCTCGCGAGCTTCGGCGCGTCGTGGGACCACGACGGGTTCGGCGAGGCCCTTGCGCGTCTGAAGGCGCGGCACGGGCTGCGCGTCGCGATCATGGTGCACGACGTCCTGCCAATCAGCCATCCGCGCTTCGTCAACGCCGCCTGGCGGCCCGTGTTCGAGCGCTGGCTGCGCGGCGTGGTGCGGGTGGCGGACGTCGTGTTCGTGCCCTCGCAAAGCTCGCGCGAGGCGCTCGCGGCCTATCTTTCCCGCCAGGACCTGCCGCTGCCGGCGCTCCGCGCCGTCCGGTTCGGCGCAGGGCTCGGCGACGGGCAAACGCCGGCCCCCCTGCCGCTCGCCGAGCGGCGGCACGCGCTGTTCGTTTCCACCATCGAGATCCGCAAGAACCACCTCCTCGCGCACGACAGCTGGGAGCGGCTGATCGCGGCGCACGGGGCGGCGCGGGTGCCCGACCTCGTGCTGGTCGGCAAATGGGGCTGGGACGTCGAGCCGTTCCGGGCGGCGCTCGCGCGCACGAACCACCTCGGCGGCAAGCTGCGCGTCGCGGGAAGCGTGTCCGACGCCGAACTCGCCGCGCTCTACGCGCGAGCGCGCTTCACCTTGTTCCCGAGCTTCTGCGAAGGCTGGGGGCTGCCGGTGACGGAAAGCCTAGCCGCCGGCCGTTATTGCATCGCCTCGAACGCCACCTCGGTGCCCGAAGCCGGCGGCCCGTTCTGCGACTACCACGACCCGGCCGACAACGAGGCGGCCTACCGCCTCGCCGAGCGTGCCGTGCTCGACGACGCGTTCCTGAGCCGTCGCGAGGCGTCGATCGCGCGCGACTATCGCCCGCCCGGCTGGCGCGAGGCGGCGGACGGGATCGTCGCGATCCTCGACGAAACGGCGACGGCGCGAACCGCGTGACCCGTCCGACCCGCGTCGCGCTCGTGTCCGACTGGTGCCTGCCGCGCCGCGGCGGCATCGAGACGCACCTCCTGGCGCTCGGCCAGTCGCTCGCGGGCGAGAACGTCGCGGCGACGATCGTGACGAGCTACCCGGGCCCCGAAACACTCGGAAACCTGCCGGTCGACCGCCTGCGCTGCCGCCTGCTGCCGGGACCGCACCCGCTCGGCGTGTCGCCGAGCCTCGCGGCGATCGTCGGAACCGCGCTCGGCCGCGGCCACTACGACCTCGTCCACGTCCACGCGAGCGTCGTCGCGCCGCTGGCGCTCGCCGCGCTCGTCGCCGCGCACCGGCTCGGCCTGCCGCGGCTCGTCACCTTCCATTCGGTGCCGGGGCGCGGCCTGCCGCCGGTTCTCGCCGCGCTCGACCGCCTGACGCCGTGGCTCAGTGGGAACGCGCGGCTGACGGCGGTCAGCGGGGCGGTCGCCGGCCCGTTGAACGAACGGCTGGGACCGGCCCGCGTCGGCGTCCTGCCGAACGGCTTCGACGGCGGCTTCTGGCGGGGTGGGAATGAAGCGCCGCTGTCGGACCCGAACGACTTCCACGTCGTGTTTGCCGGGCGCCTCGCGCCGCGCAAGCGGCTGTTCGCGCTTCTCGCCGCCTTCGAGCGGGCGCGGGCGGACGTGCCGGCAAGCGTCGCGATGCGCCTGACCGTCGCCGGCGACGGCCCGTTGCGCTCGCCGCTGGAAGCGCGCGTCCGCCC